>DATARY010000243.1:0-20422 GCA_036263935.1 Mycobacterium sp. | reverse complement strand
TCGTCGGCTTCCGCTGCGGCGAGGGCACCGTGTTGAGTGGTCCGCGAGACTTGAAGTACTTACCGACGAAGTCGGTCGTGCGAACCTTGCGGTAGTCGGCGTAGGTGTGAGTTTCGCGGTCCATCACGACCGCGTCGGCATCCCATGAATCCCAGAGTTCGGAGACCAGGTCGTAGTACTCGTCGGCTACGTTGTACCGCTCGTCGTGCTCGGGCAGCCCGTCAAGGCCGAAGTTCTGCGCGGCCCGGTCCTCGGCAGACGACACGATGTTCCAGCCGAACCGGCCCTCGGCGATCGAATCCACCGTCGAGGCCAGCCGGGCCAGCAGGAACGGCGGGTAAAACGACGTCGACATCGTCGCCACCACACCCAACCGCGACGTGTTCGCCGCGATCAAAACCGCCAATGGGATCGGATCATGCTTGGGTGCGAACACGGAGTTCTTCAGCGCGCCCTCCATCGTGCCGCCGTAGGCGTCGGCGACCATCACGGTGTCCTCGATCATGATGTAGTCGAAGCAGGCCCGCTCCAGATTTCTCGCCATGTCGAGGTAGAAGCGGCCCCTGGGCCATTTCGCCACGTCCGGTGAGGCCCAGGGCGTATCCCACTCGGGCGGAATGAAATTCATGAACCAGCCCAGGTGGAACTTCTTCGGCATCTCCATCACCTCATCAAACGCAGGGACTGTGTCACCACGGATGCGCCGCCGTAGCAACGCAATTACGCCACTTGCTGGGTCGTCCGTTCGCATGTGGCGAGTAGGCACGACGCCATGTGTAGGCTGGTGCCGTCGATGGACACGAGTGTCGGAACCTCGCTGGTGCATCGGTCCACCCGTTCCTTACACCGGGGGTGGAACACGCAACCGGACGGGATCGCCAGCGGGCTGGCCGGTTCGCCAGTCAGCCGCGCCGGCTCGGTTCCCGGGGTGGGAACGGCGGCGAGAAGCGCCTTCGTATAAGGATGCCGCGGGTTCGCGATGAGTTCCTCGGTTGGCGCAAGCTCGACGATCTGGCCGAGGTACATGACTGCGATCTGATCGGAGATGAATCGGGCGGCGGCCAGATCGTGCGTCACGAACATGACGGCCATTCCGAGCTCCCGGCGCAGTCCCTGCAAGAGGTTCAGCACCGACGCCGCCAGCGACGCGTCCAGCGCCGACGTCGGTTCGTCGCACAGCAGCAGGCGCGGCGGCACAATGATTGCGCGGGCCAGGGCGACGCGCTGACGCTGACCACCGGACAGACTCGCCGCCTTCACGCCCGCGACGTCCGGCGGCAGGCCGACTTGGCCAAGGGCCTGATCGACGCGGTCGCGACGCTCGGATCGGTTTGTCGTCTTCAGCAGCCGCTCGCCGACGATCTCACCCACTGTCATCCACGGCGTTAGCGATGCGCCCGCGTCCTGGAACACCATCTGCGGCCGTGATCCGACGTAGTTCACCGAGCCGCTGTCGGGCTCCATCAGACCGGCCACCACGCGCAGCAGCGTCGACTTGCCCGAACCGGATTCGCCGACCACGGCGATGGATTCGCCGGCACCGACTTCGAGGATGACATGGCGCAGCGCGTACAAGGTGTCGCGCTTGGCCAGCCCACGTCGAACCGGGAATTGTTTGTCAATCCCGTTGATCTGCAACGCCGGTCGGGTCCCGTCCAGTTCAATCATCGGCTGGAACGGTGGTGTGTCCTTGCGACTCTGCAATTCGGCCGTTGCGTTCTCGACGATGCAGGCCGTCAGGCCGGAGTGCGTCGTCGCGGGGACCGGCTCGGGCAGTGCCTCCGAGCACCCGGCGGTCGCCGCCGGGCAGCGCGGTGAGAATGCGCATCCCTTTGGGTGCCGTCGCGGGTCAGGCGGCTGACCCGGCAGGGCGTGAATCGCGCGGCCGAGCGGTACGTCGAGATCCAGCCGTGAGTTCAGTAAGCCGACCGTGTATGGGTGCGACGGCGCCCGCAGCACCTCGTGCATCGGGCCCAGCTCGGCCACCCTGCCGCCGTACATCACCGCCACGCGGTCGGCGATCTGGGATGCCACCCCGATGTCGTGAGTGACGACGATGAACGACGTCCCAAGTTCGTTGCACAGGTCGCGAAGCAGGCCCAGCACCTGTGCCTGCACTGTGACGTCGAGGGCCGTCGTGGGTTCGTCGGCGATGACCAGGTCCGGATTGCCGGCAACCGCCATCGCGATCATCACCCGTTGCCGCAATCCTCCGGAAAGCTCGTGGGGGAAGGCCTTCATGCGCCGGACTGGGTCGGGCACGCCGACGAGTTCCAGCAGGCGCCGGGCCTCTTCGGGTTCTCCGGCTGCCTCGATTACCTGCTTGCCCACCCGCATCGTTGGGTCCAGCGATGTCATCGGATCCTGAAACACGGCACCCAGGTGGGCCTTTCGCACCCGGCGCCGCTCTTCCGCAGAGGCGGCGACCATATCGATGCCGCAGACCTCGGCCGTACCAGAGATAACGGGCGCGGGCTCCATGGCGAGCAGGCCGAGTAGCGCCAGGCCCATCACGCTCTTGCCGGATCCCGACTCCCCCACCAGGGCGAGCACCTCGCCGGGTTGAATGTCGAGGCTGACGCCTCGCAGCGCGTTCAACGGGACTCCACGGCGCTCGAAGGTGACGTGCAGGTCGTGCACGCGCGCCCGCGGTGTCGTTTCGTCGGGGCCGGTCGGCATGCCCAGCTGTACGATTTCGTTCGCGGTAATGCTCATGGCGTTGGCCCCTCGGTTCCGGTATGGGGTAGCCACGGCGGTGTGGGGTAGCCCCAGCAAAACGGCCCGGCGTGACGGGTTTACTGCGGCTTGGTGTCGATGAGATTGCGCCGATTCATGGCGGTTAGCGCGCCGTGTGTGCCTGCGGCGCAATCGAAGGTTTACCCATGGGCCGACGCCGCGAAATTTGGCTTTCGTTCACTGCAGGCATGACTGTCGTCGTGGTAGGAAACCCCAAGCCGATGTCGCGGACACGGGCCGCGGCCGAGTTGGTCGCCGAAAAGCTGACGGGCCTTGCGCCTCAACACGTTATCGATGTCGTCGACCTCGGTGCCGGCCTCCTCGGGTGGGGCGACCCGAAGGTGGCCGAGGCCAAGGCGATCGTCAAGGCCGCCGACTCGCTGGTGGTGGCCTCTCCGACGTTCAAGGCCACCTACACCGGCCTGTTGAAACTGTTTCTCGACCAATTCGGGGCGGGCGAACTCGGTCAGATCACGACATTCGCGCTCATGCTCGGGGGGTCGTATTCGCATGCGCTGGCCCCTGAGTTGTCCCTGCGCCCGGTCCTTGTCGAGATCGGCGCGAGCTGCCCGGCGCCAAGCCTGTATCTGCTCGACTCGGAGTACGAGACATCAGCGGATCTGGAGAAGTGGCTCGCCGTCGCTCGCCGGTTCGTCCCGGCGGTGTCTTCATGATCACCGCGGTCGACGACCAGTTCGACCAGGCGCTGCTGCGGCAGGCCTTCGGCTGCTTCCCAAGCGGCGTAACGGCCTTCTGCGGTCTGCTCGACGGCGTTGCCGAGGGGATGGCGGCGAGTTCGTTCACATCGGTTTCGCTCGACCCGCCCCTTGTCTCGGTGTGTGTGGCCAATACGTCGACCACCTGGCCGAAACTGGCGACGCTCAACTGTCTCGGCCTTTCCGTGCTGGCCGGCGACCACGCCCCCGTCGCGCGTGCCCTCGCATCGAAGAACGGTGACCGGTTCAGCGGCGTCGACTGGATGGCGACCGACGGCGGCGCAGTGTTTGTGCACGGCGCGACCCTGTGGCTGGAGTGCGCGCCCTACAAACGCGTCGAGGCCGGCGACCACGAGATCGTCGTGCTGCAGATCATCTCATTGGCGATGTACCCCGACGTTGCCCCTATGGTGTTCCACCGCAGCGACTTTCGCGAACTCGCGCCGGCGGGCTAGGCCCGCTTGAGCGATTGCGGCCAGAAGATAGCCGGATAGAAGGAGTTGTCCTCGATCCCGGAGACGTAGCTGTGCGCGATCGTGGAGTTGGGCGGTAGGCACAGCGGGATCCACACCGCCTCATCGAGGACCAGCTTGCTGCACTGCTGGTAGATAGCCTCGGCTGTATCCCACGTCGGCTGCCGGACGGCGTCGTCCATCATCTTGTCCAACTCGGGATTCGAATACTGATAGAAGTTGAGGGGTTTGGCACCGGTTCGCAACAGGATGCGGAAGGTGGTGTCGAGATGGAGGGCGTCACCACCAAGGAAGGTCACCATCATGTCGGGCCGTTTCTCCGGCGGCTGGTTGGCCAGGTCGAACTGCTCGGCCACCGGAATTGTGCGGACGGTGACATCGAATCCGTAGGCAGTAAGCTGAGTTTGGATGAGCTCGGTCATTTGCTGACGCGGCGCGCCGCCATCGGCGCTCCACGCAAGATCAATCTTCTTCGACGGCAAGGTAGGCACGATGGCCTTCAGCGCGGTCCCATCCATCTGCGTCGGGAACGGTGCCAACGCTGCGGAAAGCGTATTGTCCGGCCACATTCCGTTCTGGACGGTCGTCAGTCCTCCCCATGCGGTGTCGACGACCGACTTGCGGTCCAGCGCGGTGAGCGTGGCCTGCCGCAGGGCCTTGTTCGCGAAGATTCCCGATGTCGGGTTGAGCCAGACCGCTTCGCCGACGCCGCCGAACGAGTTGACCACACTGAACTGGGGATTCTTTTGGTAGGCCAGGACATCCGGTATAGCGAATCCCTTCGTCACCATGTCAAACGCGCCGGAGTCCAGCTGCAGCTTCTGGGTCGCGACGCTTGGCGTGATGTCGATCCGGATGGATTTGTATGGAGGCTTGTCGCCCCAGTAATCGGGAAAGGCCTCAAGCGTGTAGTGGCTGCCGGCGACGAACTCCTTGAAGATGTACGGTCCAGTGCCGGCGTCGTGGGTCTTCAGCCATTCCTGCGCCATGTCGTCGCCGACGGCGTTCTTGGCCACCGCGGTCGGGCTGACCGCGAACGGCTGCCACGGACAGGCAAGGTAGTGCAGGAAGGCGTTGTTGGGCTCCTTGAGCGTGACGACGAACGTCGTCGGGTCCGGCGCCTCGGTCTTGACCACACCCGCGACCATGTAAGACGGGCCCTGGTTGACCTTGCCGCGGCGGTCGAAGCTCTTGGTCCACGCTGCGGCATCGGCGATCGTTCCGTCGTGGAATTTCACATTGGGCTGCAGCGTGAACGTGTACGTCAGTTGGTCGGGCGAGATGGTCCACGACTTCGCCAGACTGGGGATGATCGTGGGTGAGCCAGGCTGGTAGCGCACCAGTCCCTCATACGCCGACTCCATCACCTGCACGCCCTCGCCCTCGTACATGATGTCGGGGTCGGGGACCTGCATGTCGGCGAGGAACGGCATGCGCAACAAGAGTGTCCCGCCGCCCCCTCCTCCGCCTGGGGCGCCGCCGCATGCGGCGATCAGAGACGCCAGGCTGATGCCCCCAACTGTGATTCCGCTCGCCTTCAGGAACGTGCGGCGGTCCCACTGCGGGCCCGACGGAAAGCTGTCTGGGTGTGCCGTGTCAAACACGAATGCCTCCTGGGTGGGTCAACCCTCGACCTGACAGCACGGCATTCGCTGGCGTGCATTTCGAGGCAGTAAATCGGCGACGTGTGACGCAACCGCGTCGAGTCAGTGCCCCGCGTATTACGCCGGGACTACCCGGGTGACTAAAACTCCAGGAGGTTGTCGCGAAACGTGCTGTGGTTGTAGCCGTCCCGGATGAGCCCTCGCTTGCGCAGCGCCGGCGCCAGGCCGTCGGCGATCTCGGCGATATTGCGCCGCGTGACGATCGGCGACAGCAGAAAGCCGTCGCCGCCGACCTCCTCCATCGCCTCGCCCATCTTCGCGGCCACGGTGTCCGGCGAGCCGACAAACGCGAGACCGGCATGGGTGTCCACGGTGGCGATCGCCTCGCGCAGCGTCTTGCCCCTGGCGCCTTCGATGAAAGTGCGCAGCGTGCTCGTTTCCCCGTTGCCCCACACGTCGGGGACCTCCTCGTCGAGATCGAATGTGGAGAAGTCGAATTCGCCGCCGGAGGTGTAGCTCAGCCCCCACAGCGCCTTTTCGATCGCGTGATCGCTCCAGCGTGCGGCCGTCATGTCCTCCTCGCGAGCCCGTGCGATGCGGTCCGTGTCGCCGAGGATTGGATCGATCAGAAAGAGGATCTTCAGCGTGCCGGGTTCGCGGCCGTACTCCTTCATCCGGCGGTGCATGTCCTGCCGAAATGCCTTCATGCCTTCGATGCTGGTGCCGTGCGCGAGCATCGACTCCGCATACCTGGCGGCCAGATCACGCCCGGCGGGAGAGGCACCCGCCTGCACGATGACCGGACGGCGCTGCGGGCCGGGAATGGTGTTGAGCGGCCCGCGGGTCCGGAAGTACTTACCCTCGAAGTCGACAGTATGCACCTTCGTGTGGTCGGCGTAGCGTGGCGTGTCCTCGTCGACGAGTATGGCACCGTCTCCCCACGAGTCCCAAAGCGCCCCAACAGCTTCCATCCACTCCCTGGCCATCTCGTAGCGCTCGCCGTGCAACATCAGCTCGTCGTAGCCGTACTGCTGCGCCGCGCGCGTCGAGCTCCCGGTCACGACATTCAGCCCGACCCGCCCGTCGGTCAGATGGTCGAGGGTGGTCATCGTCCTGGCCGCCATGAACGGGTGGTAGAAGCTCGTCGACAGCGTGACCGCGATGCCGATGTGTTTGGTGCGCTGGGTCAGCAGCGGGATCAGCGGCACGGGATCGCACTTCGGCGCGAGCAGCCCGTATTTGAGCGTCGTCTCCATGGATCGGCCGTAGGCGTCCTCGACCATGCTGGTGTCCTCGACCAGCAGGTAGTCGAAGCGGGCGCGTTCGAGCGACGCGGCCAGGTCGACGAACAGATCGCCCTTCATCCAGTCGTGGCCGGTGTTGCCCGCCCACGGATCCAGGGCCCAGGTCTGCACGGAAAAGCCACTGCCCATGAACCAACCCAGATGAAACATGTGACCAATGTGGCTCGCCGATGTTTCGGTGGGATGGGGCGGACGATTCCGCGCGCATTACGCTGCCTAGGTGAGTGATCCGCGTCACATCGCGTCACGTGTCGGCGATCGGCGGTGTCTTGAGGGCATGACTGAACACAACACACCCGACAAGGTCGTCGTCATCGGCGGTGGATACGCCGGCAGTATCGCGGCCAACCACTTGCGGCTGTGCGCCGACGTGCACATCACGTTGGTCAACCCGCGCCCGCAATTCGTCCAGCGAATCCGGCTGCACCAGCATGTGGCCGGCAACTACGAGGCGACGGTCGACTACGGCACGCTGCTCGGCGAGGGCGTGCATCTGGTCGTCGACAGCGCGACCCGCATCGACACCGCCGCACGCAGGGTGGAGCTTGCGGTGGGCCACCCGCTGGACTACGACTACGTCATCTACGCGGTCGGCAGCACCGGCGTCGCTCCGTCGACGATACCCGGCGCTGCCGAATTCGCTTATCCTATCGGTGAATTCGAGTACGCCCAACGGCTGCGCACCAAGCTTGACGAGCTGCACCCCGATGCTCCGATCACCGTGGTCGGCGCCGGGTTGACCGGCACCGAGACGGCCGCCGAACTCGCCGAACAAGGACACACGGTCACACTGGTGTGTGGCGGAAGCCTGTTGCCATCGGTGAGCGAGCCGGGTCGCCGATCCGCCGCCAAGTGGCTGGCCAGACACGGTGTCACCGTGTTCGAAGACGACGTGGTGGCCGAGGTCCGGCCGGATGCGGTGGTCTTTGCAGACGGTGCGGTGCGTCCAAGCGCGCTGACCATCTGGACGGCGGGCTTTGGCGTCCCGGACCTGGCCACCCGCAGCGGGCTGAGCACCGACACGCTGGGCAGGTTGCTCACCGACGAGACACTGACCAGCGTCGACGACCCGCGGATCGTCGCAGCAGGCGACGCGTCCGCACCGTCGGGCCGGCCGTTGCGGATGAGCTGCCAGGCCGCCGTGCCGCTCGGGGCGCAGGCCGCAAACACCGTGCTGTGCCGCATCGCCGGCACCGAGCCCGCGGTGATCAACCAGGCCTTCTCGGGATCGAACGTCAGCCTGGGCCGCCACGCCGCGGTCATCCAGTGGGCCCGCAAGGACGACACACCGGTGAAGTTCTACACCGGCGGGCGGGCCGGCGCGGCGCTCAAGGAGGCGGTCTGCAAAGTCACGGTGTGGGCCATCCGTCGTGAGGCCCGCAAACCCGGCTCAATCTTCTGGCTCAAGGGCGGCACGCGTCCGTCGCAGCCGGCGCTCGCCCCCGAGGTGGTCACGGAATCGTGACCACCGGACGCCCGAGTGCCGGCTCGGCCGGCGGCGAGCACGCCGAGCGGTTCACCCACTTGCGGCCGCTGCTGTTCACGATAGTCTACGAAATACTCGGCTCCGCAACCGAATCCGACGACGTACTGCAGGACAGCTACTTGCGGTGGGCGGACGTGGACCTCGCAACCGTGCGGGATACCAAGTCGTATCTGGCGCAACTCGTGACCCGTCAGGCGCTCAACACCCTGCGCGCGGGCGCCCGCCGTCGCGAGGACTACATCGGGCCGTGGCTGCCCGAGCCGCTGCTGCTCGATGATCGCGACGCCTCCGCCGACGTGGTGCTGGCGGAATCCGTGTCGATGGCGATGCTGGTGCTGCTCGAGACGCTCACCCCCGACGAACGTGCGGTGTTCGTCCTGCGCGAGGTGTTCGGTTTCGACTACGACGAAATCGCAGGGGCGGTAGGCAAATCCGTGGCCGCGGTGCGCCAGGTGGCGCACCGTGCCCGAGAGCATGTGCAGGCGCGGCGCAAGCGCTTTGAGCCCGTCGACGCCGCGACAACCGCGGAGCTCACCGAGCAATTCATGGCCGCGGCGGCCACGGGGGACATGGAAAGACTGCTGGCGATGCTTGCGCCGGGCGCCACCTGGACGGCCGACAGCGGTGGCAAGGCCACCGCGGCTCGCCGGCCGATAGTGGGCGCGGACAAGGTGGCCAGGGCGATCATCGGCCTCTTCCGCTACGGGCAACGCATGCCTGACATGCGGTTCGAGATGGTGAACTGCAACAACGCCCCCGCGATGGTCATCTACACGGGTGACCAATTGGAGGGCGTCTTCCTAGTCGAGATCATCGACGGCAAGATCACCAACTTCTACGCCATGCGCAACCCCGACAAGCTGGCCGCCATCGCCGTCCCGCGCTCGATTGCTCGCTAGCGTTCTGTCACGCTGGGTCCGTGCGGATCGAGCGACTCGGCGACCTGGGCGGCGCCCCTGCGGTGCTGCGGGCCATCGCGTATGCCTCCGCACCACGTGGGCTACCGCCGCCCGCCGCGCTGATCGGCGACTGGTTTGGCTCGGGCGCGGTCATCGCACCGTCGGTGACCGTGGCCGCCGTCGGTGTCGACAAGGTGTTCGATGTTGCGCCGGGCGGCTCGGCCGGAGCCGTCGGTGGGGGCTGGTTCGGCTGTCTGTCGTATCCGGACGGCGGCGCCGACCAGCTCGGCCCGCGGGTTCCGGAGGCGGCTGGGGGTTGGTCGGATTGCGTGCTGCGGCAGGACCGCGACGGGCAGTGGTGGTACGAAAGCCTCTCCGGTGCACCACTTTCGACCTGGGTGGCCGAGGCATTGCGATCGTCTGCCGAACCAAGGCAATGTGACATCACCTGGGACGCCGCCGACCGCGACGCACATCGACGCGGCGTGCTCGAGTGCCTGGCGGCGATCGCCGCCGGCGAGGTATACCAGGCATGCGTGTGCACGCAGTTCGTCGGGAGGCTCGCCGGCTCGCCGGTCGACTTCTTCGCCGACGCAGTGGCACGCACCTCCCCCGCCCGCGCTGCGTTCGTCGCGGGCGAATGGGGTGCGGTGGCGTCGCTGTCTCCGGAACTGTTTCTGTGCAGGCGCGGTGAGGCGGTGACGTCCAGCCCGATCAAGGGCACGCTGCCGCGGCATGCCGATCCGGCGACGCTGCTGGCGTCGGTCAAGGACGTCGCGGAGAACATCATGATCGTCGACCTTGTGCGAAACGACCTGGGCCGTGTCGCGATCACCGGCACGGTGACGGTGCCCGAGCTGCTGGCGGTGCAGCCGGCGCCCGGTGTGTGGCATCTCGTGTCGACGGTGTCGGCACGGGTGGGTGTCGAGCGGCCGATGGCGGCGGTGCTCGACGCGACGTTCCCGCCCGCGTCGGTGACCGGCACACCGAAGACGAGGGCCCGTCAGCTGCTCACCGGATGGGAGCCGCATCGCCGCGGGGTGTATTGCGGCACAGTCGGTTTGGTATCACCCGTCGCGGGATGCGAGCTCAACGTGGCGATCCGGACGGTGGAGTTCGGCGCCGACGGATCAGCGGTGCTCGGTGTCGGGGGTGGCATCACCGCGGACTCCGACCCCGACCGCGAGTGGGACGAGTGCCTACACAAGGCGGCGCCGATCATCGGGAGTACAGCCGGCACCGCTCGACGAGTATCCCGGCCAGCCGTTCCGGCTCGCTGACCATCAAGTCGTGACACGTGTCGATCGGAACGAGCGTCTGCACACCGCCGATGACATCGATGCTCTCCCTCTGTGTTCGCACGGACAACGAATGGTCTCGGAGCGTCAGGATCCACGTCCGTGGGATGTCGTCGGGCAGCGCGCCGCGATCGACCTTCTCGGTCACAAGGCGGATGGACTCGCCGTAGATCCGCGGCAGGAGGAACCGCCGTTGTGGGCGCGTCATGCCGTTGCAGAATGCTAATCGCGCTGCGAGGCGGGGCATTTCGACCGGAACCTCTCGGGCTACCGCTGCACGTCGTGCATACCAGCCGAGCGGTCCGCCCAGCGTGTCGAGGACCGAGGTGCCCTCCGGTGGCACGAAAGCGCAAGCCAGGATCATCTCCCGCACCCGGGGCGAGCCGAGCTTGGTCACAATGCTCGGGACAATCACGCCCGCCATGGAATGCCCGCAGACCACGACGTCGCGCAGTCCAGCGTCGTCAATGTCAGCGATCACCGAGTCGACGCAGTCACCGATCGACAGCGCCGCCAGCTCACCCGGCTTTCCGGCCCGGCCAGGCAGATCCACGGCGAGCACGGGCAGATCAGGCGCGCGCCGATGCACCTCGTCGACGGTGAGATCCCAGCAGTCCGCGGCATGCGCCCCGCCGTGCACGAGGACCAGCGCAGGCAGCGTCATCGCGACCCTTTCAGTACCGTCAGCGGCGAACGGCCGCACACAGCCTTTCCCAGTTGCCCGACGCTATCTTCTCTCGGTCGGCTTCATTGATCTCGGCCTCTTCGAGGAACCGGCGGCTGCCGCCGTCGGGCACCCTTACGTACGGATAGTCGGTGGCAAACATGATCCGGTCGGCGCCGACAACATCGAGGGCCCACCGCAGGTAGCGCTGGCTGAACACGCCTCCTGGCGTGACGAAGACATTGCTGCGGACATACTCCGACACAGGGCGGGCCAGCCCCGCGATGTCGGTCATCCTGTCGATACGTTCGAGGTAGAACAGCATCACTTCGCCCCAGTGTCCCAGGATCAGCTGCAGACCGGGAAACCGGTCGAGGACCCCGCCGAGGATGAGCCGAAGCAATTGCAGGCCTGCCTCGTAGTGCCAACCCAAGCCGTGCGTGGCCAGCGCGGCGTTGACGGCGTCGCCCAGTCCGTTGTAGTAGGCATCGCGCACAGCCGGTGGCGGCGGCTGCGGGTGCAGATACAACGGCGCATTGAGCGCCTCCGCGGCCTCGAAGATCGGCCAGTTATCGGGGTGGTCGAGATTGCGGTCACGGGTTCGCCCATAGAGCATTGCGCCGTTGAACCCGAGTTCGGCTACGGCTCTGCCGAGTTCGGCTGCCGCCGCGTCAGGTTCCGGCGTGGCCAGCGTGGCGAAGCCCTGCAGGCGATCGGGGTGGCGGCGCACGGCTTCGGCGAGCCTGTCATTGCAGACCACCTGCAGCGCCACCGCATCCGCCGAAGCCAGGTTCTGCACTCCTGGGGTCGTCGTCGAGACGACAGCAACATCGAGTCCCGTGTCGTCCATCGCGGCGATCCGCTCGGCGTCGACATCCAGCAGTCGAGGGCCGAACTCATCATCTACCGAGCTGACGGGGGCAGCGTCCCGCCACTGCGGATCCAGTGCGTGCCACGCGTCGATCAGCTCGGGCGTTGCGTAATGCTCTTCCAGACCAACGATTTTCATGTGTTCGCCAGCTCCTGTACGAAGATGTCCTCACACGTCAGGCGTCGTCTCGACAACCCCTGCTCGTAATGCCAGCGCAGATACGCATCGATCGACGCGCGATTCGCCTCGACGCCGTAAGGCCACCAATCGTCACCGAACAGGCTGCGGTTGTCGTCGTACAGACCGCTGATCCACGGCATCATGACATCGATGTGGTTGAAGATCCGCCCGGTTCGGTATTCCTGCATCGCAACGTCTTTGGCATCACAGAACGCACGGTACACGCTCTCGGCGAGACCCGGATGTTCAGCCGCGAGATCGCGGCGCATCACCAGCGTGTGCATGATCGGAAAGATCCCGGTACGCCGGTAATAGTCAGCTTCCACCGAACGGTAATCGGCGAACAGCCGACCGACGCGCGGCGAGCCGTCGATCACACAGCGAGGTACGTCGGCGGAGATGAATGCATCGATCTCTCCCGCGTCCAGCATCGGGCCGAGGGCCTTGTTCCCTGGCGCGCGCGTGACCTCTACGCCGTCGGGGTGCGGTTCGGGAACGAAGTCGAAAGGGGCCATCGGCCAGTCGAATCCGCCTATGACCCAACGGCATTGGTCGGGCGTCACTCCGAACTCGTCGGATAGCAGCCCTTTGGCGTTCACGCCCGCGTCATGGCCATACGTGGCGAACTCGCCGATCGTTTTCCCCACCAGGTCGCGTGGCGACTCGATGCCACTCGACGTGTTGACGAATATCGCCGAATGGCGGAACTGTCGTGCCAGGAAAACGGGCAGCGCGATGAACGGCGGATCGGCGAAGTCGAGGGTGCGCAGATAGAACGTCAACCCCAGTTCGGAGACGCCGAACTCGCGATGGCGCACCATGCGTTCGAAGATGTCGGAGACGATGCGCTCGGTGTGGAAAGTCGCGTCGACACCGTCGATGGTGACGCTCCCGTCGATCAGCGCGCGGACGTGCTCGTAGTTGTGGAAACCGATGTCCATTTGGAGATCGCTCATACAAACTAGTAAACGCGTTTACTATCGAGTCCGCAAGCGCTACTCTCACCTTTCATGAGCAACGACGCGGACGCCATCGCGGACCTGTTCGCGACGGCGTCGCTGGGTGGCCCCGAAAAGGCCGTGGGCTTCGTCATGTGGCGGGTGCTTCATCGGTACATTCGCGAAGCCGATCGCGCCCTGGCCGAATTCAACCTCACTCACCTCCAATTTCAGACGCTGGCGATGGCCGCATGGCTGGCGCGCTCGGACGAACCGGTGACGCAAGCGCGACTGGCGCGGGCAAGCGATGTCGCGCCGATGCAGGTTTCGCACATGCTCAAGGCTTTGGAGCGCAAGCGTTGGGTGCGCAGGGTGCGGAGCACCGCGGATGTCCGGGCCAAGAACGTCGAGATCACAGCCGCGGGACTTGCGGTGCTTCGGCGGGCACTGCCGGCGATGATCGCGGTTCAGCGCGGCGTCTTCGGCGACGAGGGCGCTCCCGGAGGGAGCCTGCTCGACGCTCTTCTGAGCCTTGAGTGATCACCGCCTCCTGCGCAGAACCGCGTCGTAGAGTTCGCGGCGCGACGGTGCGCCCGGATTCACGGCCACCACCTGCGCGCAGGCGTCCTTCACCCGGGCACCGGCGTCCACGAGTGCGTTGACTTCGGCGACCAACGTGTCGAGATCGGCCCGCGGCGTCGCGCCGGCGAGCACCACCGTGATCTCACCGAGGACGCCGTCGCTTGCCCAGTCGGCGAGCTCGGTCAGCGAGCCTCGGACGATCTGTTCATGCGTCTTGGTCAGCTCGCGACAGATCACCGCGCGCCGCTCCGGCCCGAGCGCCTCGACCGCGTCGCGCAGACAGTCGGAGAGCCGCCGCGGCGACTCGAAGAACACACACGTGCGCGATTCGGCGGCCAACGTCGCCAGCCACGACAGCCGCGCGGACTTCTTGCGCGGCGCGAACCCCTCGAAGCAGAACCTCTCCGACGGCAGCCCCGAAACGGCCAGCGCCGTGGTCACCGCAGACGGCCCGGGCAAACATTGAACCGGCAGGCCGGCCGCTATACAGGCGGTCACAAGCCGGTACCCGGGATCGCTGATCAGCGGCATGCCCGCGTCGCTGACCAGCAGCACCGTCGCCCCGGCCCGAATCTCGCCAACCAGCGCAGGGACCCGCGAGGCTTCGTTGGCGTCAAACAGGCTGACCACTTTGGCGGCCAGCGTGACGTCCAGCGCCTTGGCCAGGGTGCGGATGCGCCGAGTGTCCTCGGCAGCGACGACATCGGCGCTGCCCAGGGCGCTGACCAGCCGGGCGGAGGCGTCCGACGGCTGGCCCAGCGGCGTGGCGCCGATAAGCAGCCGGCCGGGGTTCATTCCGCACAGCCTACGATCGCAGGCGTGACCGCCCCCAGCCCGACGAGCACGGTTGACGTCGTTGCCAAGGAACGCGCGGTCCCCGTCATCAGCCCCGCACCGCTGGTGCCCGTCGCCGACTTTGGGCCGGTCGACCGGCTGCAGGGCTGGGCGATGACCGCCGTCATCACCGCGCTCGCCGCGCTCACGCGTTTCCTGAACCTTGGCTCGCCCACCGACGCGGGCACCCCGATCTTCGACGAGAAGCACTATGCGCCGCAGGCGTGGCAGGTGCTGCACAACCACGGCGTGGAGGACAACCCCGGCTACGGCTTGGTGGTGCACCCGCCGGTCGGCAAGCAACTGATCGCATTGGGTGAGGCGTTGTTCGGCTACAACGGGCTGGGCTGGCGATTTTCCGGCGCGGTCTGTGGCGTCATCCTCGTTTTGCTCGTGGTGCGGATAGGTCGGCGAATCAGCCGCTCGACGTTGGTCGGCGGGATCGCCGGGCTGCTGCTGATCGCCGACGGCGTCAGCTTCGTGTCGGCGCGCACGGCGCTGCTGGACGGCTTCCTGACGCTGTTCGTGGTGGCGGCGTTCGGTTGTTTGATCGTGGACCGCGACCAGGTACGCGAGCGGATGCATGTCGCGCTGCTCGAGGGCCGCATCGGCGAGACGCCGTGGGGTCCGCGGCTGGGCGTGCGGTGGTGGCGGTTCGGCGCCGGAGTGCTGCTCGGATTGGCCTGTGCGACAAAGTGGTCCGGGCTGTACTTCATCGCGTTCTTCGGCTTGATGACGCTGGCGTTCGACGTGGCGGCGCGCAGGCAGTACCGGGTGCCGCGGCCGTGGCTGGGGACGTTCCGGCGGGACCTGGGCCCGTCGTTGTACGCCCTGGTGCTCATTCCGTTCGGCGTGTATCTGGCCTCCTACGCGCCGTGGTTCGCCTCCGAGACGGGCGTGAACCGCCACGAGGTCGGCCAGTCGATCGGGCCACACAGCGCGCTGCCGATTCCGGATGCCCTGCGCTCGCTGTGGCATTACACCTATGCGGCGTACAAGTTTCACGCGGGGCTGACCAACGCGAGTGGCAATCACCATCCGTGGGAGTCCAAGCCGTGGACATGGCCGATGTCGTTGCGGCCGGTGCTGTATGCGATCGACGACCAAAACGTGCCCGGCTGCGGCGCGCAATCCTGCGTGAAGGCGGTGATGCTGGTCGGCACGCCGGCGATGTGGTTCATCGCGGTGCCGGTGCTGGCGTGGGCGCTGTGGCGGGCGTTCATCAAGTGGGACTGGCGCTACGCCGCGCTGCTTGTCGGCTACGGCGGAGGCTTCCTGCCGTGGTTCGGCGACATCGATCGGCAGATGTACTTCTTCTATGCGGCCACGATGGCGCCGTTCCTGGTGTTGATGATCGCGATGATTCTCGGCGACATCCTGTACGCGCCGACCCAGAACTCCGAACGACGAACGCTCGGGTTGATCGTGGTGTGTTGCTATGTGGCGCTAGTCATTACGAACTTCGCGTGGATGTATCCGATCCTGACGGGCATACCGATCTCGCAGACCACCTGGAACCTGCAGATCTGGCTGCCCAGCTGGCGCTGATCCGCGCGAAATCGACGTTTTGCAGACGTCTCCTCGGGACTTTCTCTGCAAAGGGTTGATTTCGGCGGGCTAGAGCGGGTCCCGCGCCGCCGGGCAGGACATGCAACGCGGGCCGCCGCGCCCGGTGCCCAGTTCAGACGCTCCGATCGGCAACACCTCGATGCCCGAATCGGCCAGCCGCGCATTGGTTTCGGCATTGCGCTCGTAAGCGACGACGACACCGGGCGCGAGCGCCAGCGTGTTGTTGCCGTCATCCCACTGCTCACGCTCAGCCGTCACCGGGTCGAGACCCGTCGCGATGACCCGCAGCTTCTCGATCCCCATCGCACTCGCCGCGGCGTCCACGAACGGGGCCGCTTCGTCGATCTTCACGCCGCCGTCACCGGCGCGGTGAATCGTGAACGCAGACAACGAGTCGACGATGTTGGGGTACATCACGACCGCGTCGACGTCGACCATCGTGCACACCGTGTCGAGGTGCATCTGCGCGCGCTCCTGCACGATCGGCACGGCCAGCACGGTCTGCGCAAGGTCGTCGTCGAACAGGCTGCGCGCCAACGCCTCCGCCCCTGCCGGAGTGGTCCGCTCCCCCACCCCGACGGCGACCACACCCGGCGCGAGCAGCAACACGTCGCCGCCCTCGACGGGTGCGGACCGCGACTCGTAGGCCCGCCGCACGCCGAGGAATCGCGGGTGATGGGCGTAGATCAGGTCGGTCAGCGACGTCTCCCGCACCCGCGCGCGCAACGCCAATGACGTGATCGCCACCCGCGGCCCGATCCAGAACGACGAGTCGCGGGTGAACAACAGATTCGGCAGCGGTTCGATGACGAAGTCTCCGCCGTGATGCATCTGGCGCACCAGCGACAGTTCACCACCGCTGAACGGCAACTCGTTGAACGTCATCCCCGCCATGAGTACCCGGGCCAGCGGCGCCGGTTCCAGTGTTCGCAGATATGCCGAAAGCTCCTGCGCCAGTGGTACTCCGAGCCGCCGCGTATCCACCGCCGCCGCGATGCCGTGCATCCGCGCCGCGCCGCTCTTGGCCAGCGCCTCGGTCAGCAGATCCGCGAGCAACAGCACCTCAATGCCGCGCGACTCCAGCAGCGAGGTGAACGCATCGTGCTCCTCCTGCGCCCTGGCCACCCACGGCAGGCCGTCGAACAGCAGCGCGTCGTTATTGCGCGGGGTCAGCCGCTGCAATTCGGCACCCGGGCGGTGCACAATGACAACGCGTAACCTGCCGACCTCGGAGTCGCAGCCCAGCGCAACGTCTGTCACACATAGCACCGTAGCCGCAACGGTCACCTCAACTATGGTTTAGGTCATGGAGTTTATCCACGAGCTGACGCCGGGCGAGATGGCCCATCGCAGTGGCGTTGCGGTCTCGGCGTTGCACTTCTACGAACGCGAAGGCCTGATCGCCAGCCGGCGCACCGGCGGCAACCAACGCCGCTACGCCCGCGAGACGCTGCGGCGGGTGGCGTTCATCCGGATGTCGCAACGGCTGGGCATCCCGCTGGCCCGCATCCGCGACGCGCTCTCGACGCTGCCCAACGATCGGGTTCCGACCAGCAAGGATTGGGCACGACTGTCCACCGGCTGGCGGCAGGACCTCGAGGATCGGATCCTGCACCTACAGCGGTTGCGCGACAACCTGACCGGCTGCATCGGCTGCGGTTGCCTGAGCCTGAAAACCTGCGCGCTGTCCAACCCCGGCGACATGCTTGCCGAGCAGGGACCCGGCGCCGTCCGTCTGTAGAAATCGAACGCCTGTGCGATACACTCGGGGCATGGGGCTGGCTCTACAAAGCTCTCTCTTCGACCATGCCGAACGGCGCGAGCTCGGCTGCGGCGCGTGGGTCGAGGTGCGCTCCGGCTGGATGACGGATGCGGACTCGCTGTTCGACGAGCTCAACGACGTCATTCCGTGGAAAGCCGAGCGCAGACAGATGTATGACCGTGTGCTCGATGTGCCGCGGCTGGTCAGCTTCCACAATCTCGTCGACGAGCCGTGTCCGCATCCGCGCCTCAAGCAGTTGCGCCGTCGTCTCAATGACACCTATGGCGGCGAGCTCGGCGAACCGTTCACCACCGCGGGCCTCTGCCTCTACCGCGACGGCAACGACAGCGTGGCCTGGCATGGCGACACCATCGGCCGCAGCAGTACCGAGGACACGATGGTGGCGATCGTCAGCCTGGGCGCCACAAGGGTTTTCGCGATGCGACCGCGCGGCGGCGGAAAGTCACTCCGATTGCAGCACCGCCACGGCGACCTGTTGGTGATGGGCGGGTCGTGCCAGCGGACGTGGGAGCATGCCGTGCCGAAAACGACGAGGCCGATCGGCCCCCGGATCAGCATTCAGTTCCGCCCGCACGATGTCCGCTGAGCTCATTCCTTAACTGCAGCCACGGCCGCGGTCACCAGGTCCCGGGCGCGCTGAGTATCGACCGGCGCGACGGGCTTGTCGGGAACGACGAGCGGGTTGGCGGTGACGATCACCAGGAAGGTGCCGAAATTGGCGACGTAGGTGTAGAGCTCGCCGGTGCGCGGCTTGCCGTCGACCGTCGTCTGCACCACGCGGTGAGTGCCGCGGGTGTGGCCACCGTCGATCTTCGGCGCCTCGACGACCTCGACCTGGCCGCGCATTTCTCCGCCGTCGAATCCGACCTTCTGACAGCTCGGCGGAGCGTCGTTGACCGGTACCGGCTCCGACGTTTCGACGGCGATCACGATGAACCGGTTGCCATCGCCCTCGGCCGTCGTGGCCGCCATGTTCCCCTTCAGGCCCGACGGAAGCACCTGCTGGCTGGCGAACTTCGCGCAGTCGGCGGGCTCGAACTTCACATCCGGTGGCAACGTCTGCGGCCCAAGCAGCCGGGGATCGATGCCCGTCGGCCCGACATCGGTGACGTGAAACTGCGGACCGAATGTCGGCCCCATCTTCTTGACATTGCCGATGTCGGCCTTGGAGAAATCCGTATCCGCCGACTGTCCGGTGGCACACGCGGCGAGCACGCAGGCGCATGCGACGACTAGCGCCGCTCTCGGGTTGGCCATCGCCGCCAATGTACCCGCAGCCCGACGCTCAACCGCGTAACGCCGACACCGTTTTGACGAGCAATGAGGCGGCGAGATCCTGTCCCAGTGGAGGATTCGGCGATCCCGGGTCGGTGACGACCGTGACAAACACGACATAGTCGCCCACGTACGCCATGAAGGTGTTCGCATGCGAATGGGTTTCGGTGCCACCCTCGACGACGGTGGTGCTCGCGGTCGTCATGCCCACAGTCGCGGCACCGTCGATGGCCGGCGCCGGAACCAACCGCACGCTGCCTCTCGTGCGCCCAGCGGTCAGCGTCCACTGGCCGCAGTCCGCGACCAGCGAGGGATCCAGTGTGATCGGGTTGGCCGGCGACCCGGCGACGACGGCGTACACGGTACCGCCGGGCCCCGAGCCCGACCAGCCCTTCATCGTCACCGCATCGACGACAGGATTGGCCAACGCGTCGCACTGCGGCGGGTCGGCCGCCCACCCCGCGCCGAAACCCCATAGTCCGGCCGGTGCGGGCCTGCCCGAGAAATCAGCCACCTCGTAACCGGCCGGCAACTCAGCGCGAGCCCGCGCAATATAGCCGGGGTTCACCACCAGCAAGTTGCTCGACGCCGTTGTCGAAGGGGCGGACGACGCAGGGCCGCGCGGCTGGCCACACGCCGCAACGCAAAGCGATAACCCTGCGAGCAAGGCAAACAGCCGCACGCCCGTTGATACCACGGGGATCGCCTAGAAAAGCCCTGCAACCTCTCGTGTCCGCCCACCGATGTACAAATACCAGGCAAACAAAAAGGAGAGTGTCATGCGCAAAGGCTGGGGTGTGACAGCAGCAATGGCGTAGCCAACCCCTGCCGGCAACGCCCCCCTCGCTGAACTGCGACGTATGACCGGAATCAAACTGTGTGACCGCGAGTTTCTCCCTGCAGACCGTCAGTGACCCCAACAGGTCCTGGCGGTAAGTCGGGGGAACGTCGCGGAAGGCAGCACAAATGAATAGCTGGATACTTGCCACCACCGCAGGAGGGGTGTTGGTCGCCTTGGCCGGCGGACTTACTGCCACCGCGCAAGCGGCGCCGTCGGGCACCGGATCGGCACAGGCCGCGGTCGACGAGTTGGAGAAGGGCGGCTACAAGGTTGTCCTGAACAAACTCGGCACGGGACCGCTCGACCGCTGCGCCGTCGACTCGGTACGTCCCGGCGCGAAGGTGATGCGCCCTGTTGCGACAGTCGCCA
>DATARY010000204.1:0-2968 GCA_036263935.1 Mycobacterium sp. | reverse complement strand
GAACGGACCCTTCTTCAGGCTGCGTGGCATCGGCTACTCCTACCGGTGGTGCTTCTTGCCGGTGCGCCGGCGTCGGACGATGAGTTGGTCGCTTGGCTTGTGTGCCTTGCGGGTACGGCCCTCGGGCTTGCCCCACGGGCTAACCGGGTGACGGCCGCCGGAGGTTTTGCCCTCGCCGCCGCCGTGCGGGTGGTCGACCGGGTTCATCACGACACCGCGGACGGTGGGGCGCTTACCCTTCCACCGCATGCGGCCGGCCTTGCCCCAGTTGATGTTGGCCTGCTCGGCGTTGCCCACCTCGCCGACCGTGGCGCGGCAGCGCGCGTCAACGCGGCGGATCTCGCCGGAGGGCATACGCAGCGAGGCGTAGGTGCCTTCCTTGCCCAGCAGCTGGATGCTCGATCCGGCCGACCGCGCGAGCTTGGCGCCGCCACCGGGCCGCAGCTCGACGGCGTGGATCACGGTGCCGGCCGGGATGTTGCGCAGCGGCAGGTTGTTTCCCGGCTTGATGTCGGCGTTGGCGCCGGACTCCACCACGTCGCCCTGCGACAGTCCCTCGGGCGCAACGATGTAGCGCTTCTCGCCGTCGAGGTAGTGCAGCAACGCGATGTTGGCGGTGCGGTTCGGGTCGTACTCGATGTGCGCGACCTTCGCGTTGACGCCGTCCTTGTCGTTGCGACGGAAGTCGATCACGCGGTAGGCGCGCTTGTGGCCACCGCCCTTGTGCCGGGTGGTGATTCGGCCATGCGCGTTACGACCGCCCTTGCCGTGCAGCGGGCGAACCAGCGACTTCTCCGGATGCGAACGAGTGATCTCGGCGAAATCGGAGACGCTGGCACCGCGGCGACCCGGGGTCGTCGGCTTGTACTTGCGAATTCCCATGATTCTCTAGGTCTCTCTGTGGTCTGAGCCGGCTCACCGGCATGCCGGCTAGGCCGGCGCTCCGAACAGGTCGATGGGCTTACTCCCCGCGGCCAGCGTGACGATGGCGCGCTTGGTGTCCTTGCGCTTGCCGTAACCGGCGCGGGTGCGCTTGCGCTTGCCCTGCCGGTTGGCGGTGTTCACCGACGCGACCTTGACGTTGAAGATCTTCTCGATCGCGATCTTGATCTGCGTCTTGTTCGAGTTGGGATGCACGATGAACGTGTACACGTTGTCCTCGATCAGCCCGTAGGACTTCTCCGAGATGACCGGGGACAAGATGATGTCGCGGGGGTCGGTGACGGTCGCCATCAGGCCGAAACCTCCACAGTGTTGTCTTGCGAGCCGTTGTCTTGCGAGCCTTGGCTCGCTGCCGCGATGTAGGCGTCCAGCGCCTCGACGCTGAACACAACGTCGTCGGCCTTCAGCACGTCGTAGGTGTTGAGCTGGTCGGACGAAAGCACATGCACGCCAGGCAGATTGCGCACGCTCTTGGCACCGGTTTCGTCGCTGCGACCGATCACGATCAGCACTTGCTTGCGTTCGGTCAGCGTGGCCAGGAACGCCTTGGCGCTCTTGGTCGATGGGGTCTGGCCTTCGACGAGCTCGGTCACCGCGTGGATTCGGCCGTTGCGCGCCCGGTCCGAGAGCGCCCCCCGCAGCGCGGCGACGATCATCTTCTTCGGGGTGCGCTGGCTGTAGTCACGCGGCTTCGGGCCGTGCACGATGCCACCGCCGGTGAACTGCGGCGCGCGCGTCGAGCCCTGGCGAGCGCGGCCGGTGCCCTTCTGGCGGTACGGCTTCTTGCCGCCGCCGCGGACCTCGCCGCGCGTCTTCGTCGAGTGCGTGCCCTGGCGGGCCGCGGCCCGCTGCGCCTCGACAACCTGATGCATCAGCGCGATGTTGGGCTCGACGTCGAACAGCTCGGCGGGCAGCTCGACGGAGCCGTCCTTCTTGCCGGCCGGGGTGTGGACGTCAATCTTGAGAGTCGTAGCCATTTACTTCTCGCCTCGCTTGATTGCGCTGCGGACCATCACCAGTCCACCGGTGCGACCGGGGATGGCGCCCTTGATCAGCAGCACGCCGTTCTCGGCATCGACCTTGTGCACCAACAGGTTCTGCGTCGTCACGCGGTCGTTGCCCATCCGACCCGACATCCGGGTGCCCTTGAACACCCGCCCCGGGGTGGCGCAGCCACCGATGGAACCGGGACGACGGTGCACAGCCTGGGCGCCGTGGCTGGCGCCCTGGCCGTGGAAACCGTGGCGCTTCATGGTGCCCGCATAGCCCTTGCCCTTGCTGGTGCCGGTCACGTCGACGTAGGTGCCGTCGGCGAAGATCTCGGCGGTCAGCTCCTGGCCGACCTCGTACTCGGCGACGGCCGCCTCGTCGTCGAGCCGCAGCTCGGCCAGGTGGCGGCGCGGATTGACCCCTGCGGCCGCGTACTGCCCGGTCACCGGCTTGTTCACCTTGCGGTGGCTGATCTCGCCGTAGGCCAGTTGCACGGCGCTGTAGCCGTCGCGCTCCGGCGTGCGGATCCGCGTGACGACATTGGGGCCGGCCTTGACGACCGTCACCGGAACGATCCGGTTGTTCTCGTCAAACACCTGCGTCATGCCCAGCTTGGTGCCCAGAATGCCTTTTCGCGCCATTTCTAAGGTCTCCTACTGGATGTTGACGTCGACGCTGGCCGGCAGATCGATGCGCATCAGGGCGTCAACGGTCTTCGGCGTCGGGTCGAGGATGTCGATCAGTCGCTTGTGGGTGCGCATCTCGAAGTGCTCCCGCGAGTCCTTGTACTTATGCGGGGACCGGATGACGCAGTACACGTTCTTCTCGGTCGGCAGCGGCACCGGGCCAACCACGCTGGCGCCCGTGCGGGTGACCGTCTCGACGATCTTGCGCGCCGAGGCGTCGATCGCCTCGTGGTCGTAGGCCTTGAGCCTGATGCGGATCTTCTGTCCCGCCACGCTTCTCCTACCTCACTACTAACGGGCCCGCGCTCGGGCCTGATCTTCGTGCGCACCGCCCGGATTGCCCCGGGCCG
>DATARY010000192.1:0-31680 GCA_036263935.1 Mycobacterium sp. | reverse complement strand
GAGTCCATCGGCACGTAGAGGCGATCGGCCGCCTGCCCCCGCTTACTGGATGCGTATTCCAGCACCAGGTATTCGCGGCGGGCGCCGCCGACGGTGCGCTCGACCATCTCGACGAACCGGCCGATGCCGTGCTGGTCGTGCACCACCAGGTCGCCCGCGGTCAACGCGAGCGGGTCCACGACGTTGCGGCGCTTGGCGGCCAGCCGCTTGCCCTCGGTCGCGGCCGCCCGGTTGCCGGTCAGGTCGGTCTCGGTGATCACAACGAGGTTGGCGCCCGCGATCACCACACCGTCGTGCAGCGGGCCCTTGAGCACTCCGACGACGCCCACCTTCGGCGTCGAACCAGCCTCCAATAGCGTTGCGGGCACCCCGGATTCGGCCAGCTGCTCGACGACGCGATGGCCGGTGCCGGTGCCGGGTGTGACGACGGCCGCGTAGCCGCCGGTTGCGAGGTGTGCGCGCAGCATCGCGAAGATCTCGGTAATTGAGGAAAGGCCAAGCTGCTGACCCCGCGCCGACGGCGCAGGCCGGATTTCCAGCTCGACCGCCGACTCGTCGGACAGCTGCGAAAGCGTCCACCAGGGGTGCCCGCCCTCGCGCGCCGCCGACCGCGCGTCGTCGAGGTCGACGAAACCCGACGCGCCGAGCGCCTCGATGTCGATCGGCACGTCACCGCCCACCGCGGCCGTCGACCACGAGGCCTCGAGGAACTCGCGGCCGGTCTTGATCAGGTCGGCCGCCCGGGTGCGGACCTTCTCGGGGTCGCAGATCAGCAGCGCGGTGCCCGCGGGCAGGTGATCGGACAGCGTGGAAAGGTCGGTCGGACGAAGCAGCGGCAGCAGCGCCTCCATGCCGTCGACGGGGATGCCCTCGGCCAGCTTGGCCAGCATGTCGGGCACGCTGCCGGGGACGCTGTTGTCGTGCACAGGATGCTGGGTGGCCAGCTCGGCCGCTCGCTTGCGGACGTCCTCGGTGAGCAGCACTTCGCGGCAGGGCACAGCGATCAGCGTGTCGACGGCGATCTCCGGGATGGACCGCTGGTCGGCAACCGAGAACATCCGCATCTCGGACACTTCGTCGCCCCAGAACTCGACACGCACCGGATGCTCGGCCGTCGGCGGAAAGATGTCCAGGATGCCTCCGCGCACCGCGAACTCGCCGCGCCTGCCGACCATGTCCACGCGGGTGTAGGCCAGTTCGACGAGCCGGGCGATCACGTCGTCGAACTCCGCCTCGGCGCCGGCAGTCAGCGTCACCGGCTCGACGTCGGCCAGGTCGGGAGCCATTGGTTGCAGCAGCGACCGCGTGGTGGTGATGACAACCCGCAGCGGCGGACCAAGACGCCCGTCGTCGGGATGCGCCAGCCTGCGCAGCAGCATCAGCCGTGCGCCGACCGTGTCCACCCCTGGCGAGAGCCGTTCATGCGGCAGCGTCTCCCACGACGGAAACATCGCGGCGGCGTCCCCGAAAACGCCGCGCAGCTCGGCGGTCAGGTCGTCGGCCTCGCGCCCGGTGGCGGTGACCACCAGCAACGGACCCGCCTGCGCGAGCGCGGTCGCCGCGAACACCCGGGCGTTGGCAGGGCCGACGAGCGCGAGATCGGCGGGTCTGTCGGCGGCACGGCGGCTGACATCTTGTAGACAAGGGTCGCGCAGCGCCAGCTCGACGAGCCCCGCGATCGGGGTCTGGACGTGGGGCCCCGCTGCGGTCATGATGCACCCATCCTAGGCAAGCGCCGAAGTGCTTGCGGGAGTGGTCAAACGCCGGTTACGGGAAGCTCTCGGTGTCGAAGTGCGGTTTGCGTTGCCCGAATTCCAGCCGCGCTAATCGCCGCCGTCCTTCGCGGCTTCGTCGTCTTTGTGGTCTTGATCGTCATCATGATCGTCGTCCTGTGCCGCCTCGATGGTGGCCCAGTGACTCGGTGAGACCAGAACGGTCCACTTCCCTTCCTCGCGTCCCATCTTCAGCACGCCACTTTCGACCGCCCAGTGTGTGTCATCGCCGTATTCATCCGACTTTCCGTCGGTGTACGTGAGTGTGAAGCCCATTGTCAGGGGCTGCCCCAAAGACGAGACACACAAACAAACATTCGAGATCGGACGCTGCTACTCGTCGAGCAGCAGCGGGTCGTCCTCGAGATGCATCAGTCCGTTCCAACACAGGTTGACCAGATGCGCGGCGACGACTTCTTTTTTCGGCTCCCGCACGTCGAGCCACCACTGCGCCGTCATCGACACCGATCCGACGAGCGCCTGCGCGTACAGCGGTGCCATGTCGGGGTCGAGGCCGCGGCGGGAGAAGTCGCCGGCCAGGATCGACGACACCTGGTTGACGGCCTCGTTGAGCAGCGTGGAATAGGTGCCAGACGTGATGGCGGCCGGGGAGTCGCGAATCAAAATGCGGAATCCGTCGGTGCGTTCATCGACGTAGGTCAGCAGGGCCAGCGCCACCCGCTCGATGCGCAGCCGGGACCGGTTGTTGGTCGTCCTGGTCAGCGACGATGTGATGCCGTCGAGCAGCGCCGACATCTCGCGGTCGACGACGACGGCGTAGAGCCCTTCCTTGCCTCCGAAGTGCTCGTAGACGACCGGCTTGGAGACATTGGCGCGCTGCGCGATCTCCTCGATCGAGGTTCCGCCGTACCCGCGCTCGGCGAACAACGTCCTCGCGATGTCGATGAGCTGATGGCGCCGCTCAGCGCCGGTCATCCGGGCACGTTGTGCACGCACTTCCTTGTCGGGCGCCGCCACGCCTATCAGCGTAGATGGTTCGACTAGAGTGACGAGCTGATCCGTCCGTCGTGGTGTAATCGGCAGCACCTCTGATTTTGGTTCAGAAAGTTCAGGTTCGAGTCCTGGCGACGGAGCGAGGCTCGGCGAGCGACCAGAAGGCACGGAGCGAGGCTCGGCGAGCGACCATAGGCACGGAGGCTTGATGACGGGGCATGGCGAGGCCGCGGTCCTGGTCCTGGCGGCCGGGGCGGGCACCCGCATGCACTCGGACACCCCGAAGGTGCTGCACTCGCTGGCGGGCCGCACGATGTTGTCGCACGCGCTTCACTCGGTGGCCAAGGTGGCGCCGCAACACGTCGTCGTGGTGGTCGGCAAGGATCGCGAGCGCGTGACGCCCGCGGTCCAGCAGCTCGCCGCTGACCTGGGCCGGGCCATCGACGTCGCGGTGCAGGAGGAGCAGCTCGGCACCGGCCATGCCGCGATCTGCGGCCTGTCCGCGCTGCCCGGGGACTTCGCGGGCACCGTCGTCGTCACCTCCGGCGATGTTCCGCTGCTCGACGCCGACACCTTGGCCGATCTGATCGCCGCCCACAGCGCGGAGCAGGTTGCGGCGACCGTGCTCACCACGACGCTGGCCGACCCGATCGGTTACGGCCGCATCCTGCGCACGGACGACGGTGATGTCACGGGCATCGTCGAGCAGGCCGACGCCAGCCCGTCGAAGCAGGCGATCACCGAGGTGAATGCCAGCGTGTACGCCTTCGACATCGCGGCGCTGCGCTCGGCGCTGAAAAGGCTGCGGTCGGACAACGCCCAGGGGGAGTTCTACCTCACCGACGTCGTCTCGATCGTCCGGCAGGACGGCCTTCTCGTGCGGGCCAAGCATGTCGACGACAAGACGCTGGTCACTGGCGTGAACGACCGGGTGCAGCTGGCCGAATTGGGTGCCGAGCTGAACCGGCGGATTGTGGCCGCGCACCAGCGCGCAGGCGTCACCATCGTCGACCCGGCCACCACCTGGATCGACGTCGACGTCACGATCGGCCGCGACACCGTCGTGCACCCCGGCACACAGCTGCTGGGCACCACCGACATCGGCGGGCGCTGCCAGGTCGGCCCGGACACCACGCTGACCGACGTCACCGTCGGCGACGGGGCCACGGTGGTCCGCACCCACGGCGCTTCGGCCGTGATCGGTGACGGCGCGGCGGTCGGACCGTTCACCTATCTCCGCCCAGGCACCGTCCTGGGTGCCGACGGCAAGCTCGGTGCATTCGTCGAAACCAAGAACGCGACGGTGGGCGCAGGCACCAAGGTGCCACACCTGACCTACGTAGGCGACGCCGACATCGGTGAGCACAGCAACATCGGTGCATCGAGCGTGTTCGTGAACTTCGACGGCGAGAACAAGAGCCGCACCACGATCGGCTCGCACGTACGGACCGGATCCGACACCATGTTCGTCGCGCCCGTCACCGTCGGCGACGGCGCCTACACGGGCGCGGGCAGCGTCATCCGCGAGGACGTGCCGCCGGGAGCGCTCGCCGTGTCGGCGGGCCCGCAGCGCAACATCGAGGGCTGGGTGGAGCGCAAGCGGCCCGGATCGGCTGCTGCGGAAGCCGCCCGCAAGGCCCGCGCGAACCCCTCCGAGGCGCCAGCCGAAGACGAGTGACTGGACGCCTTCTGTTGGCAATCTGGTAACCCCGCAGCGCACCGCCAGCAAGGCTACGTACGATTGGGCCGTATCGATCCCCAACCGGCGAGGGCGCACAGTGGGCACCGAGTGGACCGACAACCGCAAGAACCTGATGCTGTTCTCGGGTCGCGCGCACCCTGAACTGGCCGATCAGGTCGCCAAGGAGCTGGACGTCCCGGTCACCGCGCAGACTGCCCGTGATTTCGCCAACGGAGAGATCTTCGTCCGCTTCGATGAGTCGGTCCGCGGCTGTGACGCGTTCGTACTGCAGTCACACCCGTGGCCGCTGAACAAGTGGCTGATGGAACAGCTGATCATGATCGACGCGCTCAAGCGCGGCAGCGCCAAGCGGATCACCGCGGTCGTGCCGTTCTATCCGTATGCCCGGCAGGACAAGAAGCATCGCGGCCGGGAGCCGATCTCGGCGCGGTTGGTAGCCGACCTGTTCAAGACGGCAGGCGCCGACCGAATCGTCACCGTGGACCTGCACACCGACCAGATCCAGGGCTTCTTCGACGGCCCGGTGGATCACATGCGCGCGCAGTCGCTGCTGTGCGGCTACATCGCCGAGAACTACGCCGACCACGACATGGTGGTCGTGTCTCCCGACTCCGGCCGCGTGCGCGTCGCCGAGAAATGGGCCGACGCGCTGGGCGGGGTGCCGCTGGCCTTCATCCACAAGACCCGCGACCCGCAAGTGCCCAACCAGGTGAAGTCCAACCGAGTCGTCGGTGACGTCAAGGGCAAGACCTGCGTTCTGACCGACGACATGATCGACACCGGCGGCACGATCGCCGGCGCGGTTAGCCTGCTGCGCGAAGACGGGGCGGGCGACGTCCTCGTCGCCGCGACGCACGGAGTGCTCTCCGATCCCGCGCCGCAGCGGCTGGCCGACTGCGGCGCGCGCGAGGTGATCGTCACCAATACGCTGCCCATCGGTGAGGAAAAGCAGTTCCCCCAGCTGACGGTGCTGTCCATTGCACCCCTGCTGGCCAGCACGATCCGCGCGGTGTTCGAGAACGGCTCGGTGACAGGGCTTTTCGACGGGTCGGCGTAGTGTCAAAAGGCGCAGAAAGCGTGACCGTTCGCCGTTGGGCGGCGATCGCGCTCGTGACCATCGCCTTAACGGGTTGCGGCGCGAAAACGCCTGACTACCAATCGATCTGGTCGACGTCGCCCACAGCGACCGCTCCGCCGACCACGCAGCAACCGGTGCCGATCTCGAAGTTCCTGGAGGATGCCGGCGTCACCGGTGAGCCCGTCGCGCCCGACAAGCTGCCCGACCTGACCGTGACGCTGCCCCGGCCCGATGGCTGGCAGCAGTACAGCAATCCGAACTTCGCGCCGGGTACCCGGGTCATCGCCAAGGGCGACACCTACCCCACCGCGATGTTGATGGTGTTCCAGCTGAAGGGCAACTTCGATGTGAACGAGGCCATCAAGCACAGCTTCGCCGACGCCGAACTGTCGCAGAACTTCCGGCGGCTCAACGCCTCCACCGACAACTGGAAGGGCTTCCCGTCGGCGATGATCGAGGGCAGCTATGACCTCAACGGTCGCCGGATGCACAGCTACAACCGCATCGTCATCCCGACCGGTGCGCCTCCGGCCAACCAGCGCTACCTCGTGCAGTTCACGGTCACCGGATACGCCGACAAGGCCGCGGAAGAGGCGCCGGACATCGAGGCGGTCATCAAGAGCTTCGACATCGCGGTGCCGGGAGCGCCCAAGAAGTAGGGGGGCCGTCGGCCACTACGCTGTTGGCCATGAGTGAGTGGACCGCTGCCGATCTGCGATCGTTCGCCGGACGCACCGTCATCGTCACAGGAGCCAACAGCGGCCTCGGCGAGGTCACGGCGCGGGAGCTGGCGCGCGTCGGCGCCAAGACCATCCTCGCTGTGCGCAATACCGTCAAGTGGGACGAGGCCGCAGCGGGCATTTCGGGTGACGTCGAGGTCCGCAAGCTCGACCTGCAAGACCTGGTCTCGATACGCGCGTTCGCCGACGGCGTCGACGGCATCGACGTGTTGGTCAACAACGCCGGCATCATGGCGGTGCCGTACGCGCAGACCGTCGACGGGTTCGAAAGCCAGATCGGCACCAACCATCTCGGTCACTTCGCGCTGACCAACCTGCTGCTGCCCAAGGTCGCCGACCGAGTCGTCACGGTGTCGTCGATAATGCACCTGTTCGGCTATGTCAGCCTCAAGGATCTGAACTGGAAGTCGCGCCCGTACTCGGCGTGGCTGGCCTACGGGCAGTCGAAGCTGGCCAACCTGCTGTTCACCAGCGAGCTGCAGCGCCGCCTCGACGCCGCGGGGTCCACGGTCAAGGCGCACGCCTCGCATCCCGGCTATTCGGCGACCAACCTGCAGGGCCAGACCGGAAACCGGTTCGGAACGCAGTTCTCGGAAGCGGGCAACCGGTTCTTCGCCACCACCCCCGACTTCGGTGCCCGCCAGACGCTGTACGCGGTGTCCCAGGATCTGCCGGGCAACAGCTTCGTCGGCCCGAAGTTCGTCACGCGCGGCCCAACGAGGCCCGGTGCCTTCCGCAGCCCGCTGGCCCGCGATTCGCGGAAGGCCACCTCGCTCTGGGAGCTATCCGAGCAGCTCACGGACACCAAATTTCCACTCTAGACAGCCTGTTTGATAACCTGGCTCGGCCCGATGCCGCCGTCAAGCGGCTCCGGGCGATCACGGCGAGGGTGGCCCGGCCACCGTAATCGACGGGAATCCGCATCTGGTGGTTTGCGACCCTGGCCGTGCCCCGAAATCATGACCGGCACAGGAGCAACACCCGATGGCTAAGACCGAGGCCCGCAGCGCCAACAAACTCACCGCTTTGGTACGGACCGAGACGGGTAAGGGCGCCTCGCGGCGCGCCCGGCGAAATGGCAAGGTGCCAGCGGTGCTTTACGGGCACGGCGCCGACCCCCAGCACCTGGAGCTCGACGCCCACGACTTCGCCGCAGTGCTTCGCCACTCCGGCACCAACGCGGTGCTCACCCTGGATGTCGAGGGCAAGGAGCAGTTCGCGCTGACCAAGGCGCTCGACATCCATCCCATCCGTCGCAGGATCCAGCACGTCGACCTGCTCGTCGTGCGCCGCGGCGAAAAGGTGACCGTCGAGGTCAACGTCGTCGTTGAGGGTGAGGCCGCGCCCGAGACCCTGGTGACCCAGGACACCAACACCATCGAGATCGAGGCCGAGGCACTGTCGATCCCTGAAAGCGTCAGTGTCTCCATCGAGGGCGCCGAGATCGGCACCCAGTTCACCGCGGGCTCGATCACGCTACCGGCGGGCGTCACGCTGGTGTCGGATCCCGACATGCTCGTGGTCAACGTCGTCGCCGCCCCGACGGCCGAGGATCTGGAGGGCGAGGGCGCCGGCGAGGTCGAAGAGGCCGAGGGCGAGGCCGCCGAAGAGGGCGCCGAGGGCGAGGCCGCCGAAGAGGCCCCCGCCGCCGAGGAATCCGAGTAGGCGGACTCCGACATCGCCGAACCCTTGCTGGTGGTCGGCCTGGGCAACCCTGGACCGCGGTACGCCACGACGCGGCACAATCTCGGTTTTCTCGTCGCCGACATCCTGTCCGACCGCATCGGCTCGGGATTCAGGGTGCACAAGAAGTCAGGCGCCGAGGTGGCGACCGGCCGGCTCGGCGACCGGTCGATCGTGCTGGCCAAGCCTCGTGTGTACATGAACGAATCGGGACGCCAGGTCGGGCCGCTGGCCAAGTTCTACTCGGTGCCCCCGGCGGACATCGTGGTGATCCACGACGAGCTCGACATCGAGTTCGGCCGCATCCGGCTCAAGTTCGGCGGCGGCGTGGCCGGGCACAACGGCCTGCGGTCGGTGGCGTCGGCGTTGGGTACCAACGACTTTCAGCGGGTTCGCATCGGTATCGGCAGGCCGCCGGGGCGCAAAAGCGGTGCGACGTTCGTGTTGGAGAACTTCAATGCGACCGAACGGCCCGAGATACCGACCATCTGCGAGCAGGCCGCCGACGCTACGGAGTTGTTGGTGGCACAAGGCCTGGAGCCGGCGCAGAACACCGTCCACGCCTGGGGTTAGTGCCTAGCCCTGGCTCTGGCCGGCCAGCGTGCTGATCGGAGCCTGACTAGTCAGTCGGTTGGCGACGAATTGCGCTGCCTGCGTTGCCAATCCAGCCTCGACATAAAGGCTGTGAGCGGGCACGTCGTTACCGCCGGAGCAGACTGGGTCTGCTCCGTTGCACAGGTCGATCGTCTTATAGCCGTACAGTGGGCTCAGCGTGGTCAGCGGGCCGCCAAGCAGGCGGATGGAGGGGTTGCCGAACACGGCCACCGCGGCGACATGGTCGGCGATATTGGCGGGCAGTGGCTGGGCGAAGCCGAGTGTCGGCTGGTCGGCCACCGTGATGATGTCGGCGACGGCCGCGCCCTGTGAATACCCACCGAGAACAATCTTGGTGTCGGGGCAGGTGGTAGCCGTGTTCTGAACGAACAGGCTGGCGTCATTGGCGCCGTCGGCGGCGCGCATGAAGTCCCGCGTTGCGGGGTAGTTGACCCCGTAGACGGCGACGGATTTGCCCTTCAACAGGGGTCGCAGCGCATCGACGAACGCGTCCCCAACGCGACCGACGCCGTCGGGTTCACCAGTGCCGCGCGCGAACACGACCTGGACGTCCGGACACGCCGCCGCCTGCGCCGAGGCGATGCTCGTCGTGCCCGAAGAAAGTATCGCGGGTGCGACCAGCGTCACACCCGAAACCAATACTGCCGCAAAGCACATCAACAGCCGACGCAGCGGCGGAACGGTTCCAGACTTGGCGCGTAACGCCGCCACATCGATGATCTTCATGCCTGGGCAAACGCCGGCCCGCCGCAAAAGTATTCCGTGGCGCCGCTCCCGACGGCGGCGCCCGTCAGCGCCTCAGCGTCCCTCGATGCCGCTGTCGACGACCTTGACTCGCTTGTGCGGGTAGCGGCGCTCGGCGTGTGCCTTGGCCGCCGAGTTCGGCAACACGTAAAGGGTTTCCTTCTTCTGCTGCAGCGGCTTGAGCACTAGGTCCATGAATCCCTTGCGATCGTCGAGGTAGGGTTCGATGACGTCCTCGCCGGCCGGGCACACCGCGAGGCAGTACGCCGCCTTGTAGTTCGCCTTGAACGATAGGCTCTGCCACATCGACGCATTCTCGGAATCGCTGACCCGGGAACGGAAGTCAGCCGCGTCTGCGCTGTCGGCGATGGTCTGCGCCCAGTCGGTGAACCCGCCCATGAACTCGCGGTAGTTGTGCACCGAGCACGCGACGAAGTCGAAGTCGCCGTCCTTCTTGATCGCGCCGACAGGGCAGGCGGCCACGCACAGCTTGCACTCCAGGCACGGCGAATAGTCCAGCGGCTCACCGTAACTGCTGATCGGTGCCGCGACCAGGATCGTGCCGAGCAGAATGAAGTTGCCGAACTTGGGGTGAATCACGTTGCGGTGGATGCCCATTACGCCGAGGCCGGCGGCAACCGCGACCGGTTTGTGCGCGACGACCCAGATGCGGCCCGGGAACTTGTCCATCTCCATCGGGAAGGACATCGACGGGTTGATCGCGCGGTAGCCGGCATCCTGCAGCGCGCGGGTGATCCGGTGAGCGGCTTCGTTCATGAGCTCCCCGCTGCGGTGGAACTCCTGGTTGGCCACGCTGCGCGCGGTGGACCGGACGTTGTCGCGGTTCATCTTCACCACCAGCGAGATGTAACTCGCCGTGCCCGGCAGCGCCGCGTCGACGTGTTCGCGTTCGGAGTCCAGGTCGGGGTTGTCGACGCTGGCGAACGCGACGTCGTCAACTCCGGCGTTGAGGCACACTCCGCGGAGCCAGTCGGCGTCGATCGCGCCCGGCTTTTGGGTCTTCCGTGACCGTACCTTGCGAACGGTGGGATGGTCGGCCAGCCGGGCGGGGATCGTCATGCTGAGTATAGTACATGATACTTAGCACGCTGCCGAGCCCGTAAAGAAGCGGCCATCGCGCGTAAAGAATCCGTTCGAATCCGGCACCCGCGGCGGCAAAGCGGGTACACCCGAGACATGCACGACATGCGAACGAGGCCCGGCCTGGTGCGCCGGGGCTGGTTGCGGATGCTGGACGGCGAGTTTCTCTGGGGTTCGCTCGATATCCGGCCGGACCGCTTCGGGGTGACCCGGTACCGCCTGGTGGTGTTCCCGCCTGGGATCAGCGAGCCCGAGCGCCGCTGGGTCCGGCTGGCGCGCGGCTGGCCGCTGTGGGGCGCACTCGTGTGGGTCGTGTGCGAGGCAACGCTGAGCCAGGTGACCGGCGCGTGGACCGCATTGATCATCTCGACGGCCGCCTGCCTGGCGGTTGGACTGACCGCCATGACGATGGCAGGCGAAGCGCGCACCAAGGTCCGCACGATTGGCGCGATTGTGATGGCGGGCTACCACGACCCGGTGCTGGCAGCTACGCGCGACAAACTGAAAGACTTGGCGGCCACGCTGGTGGACGCCGACCAACGACTTGAGGGCGGTCAGATCTCGGCGGCACACCACGAGATGATCTGGTGGCGGGTGTACAACGAGCTGGATTCAGCACATTCCGCGGCGCCCGGCACGTACCCGTCAGGACGAGACGCGTAGTGGCCGAACTATTTGAGGTACTGATGTTGATGGCAGCGCCGGCCTCGATCCTGCTGACGGTCCGCTACCTGATTATGCGGCAGAACCGGGCTCAGGCTCCGGTGCGGCGGGCATATGCGCGCAACGCGAACGGCGCAAAGGTCGCCGTCAGCACCAGGGACCACAACACCGTCGCCAGCACCGGGTGGTGCAACGGCAGCTGAGCGTCCGGTGGAGCGGCGGGACCGTTCCCCCACAGCTCGCGCATGGCCTGCGCCAGCGACGACACCGGGTTCCACTCGGCGGTCACCCGCAGCCAGCGCGGCATCGGCTCTGTCGGCGCAAATGTGTTGGCCAGGAACGTGATCGGGAACAGTACCGTGAACATCACACCGTTGACCGCCTCCACCGACCGCATCAGCGAGCCGATCAGGATGCCGAACCAGATCATGCCGAACCCGAAGACCAGGATCAGCGCGAACGCGAGTGCGGCCTCAGCAACGCCGCCGCGGATCCGCCACCCGATACACAAACCGGTCACCGCCATCACGACCACCCCGATCGTTTCGTGCAGCAGGCTGGCGATACTGCGTCCGATCAACACCGAGGACCGAGAGATGGGCAGCGACCGGAAGCGGTCGATGATGCCCTTCTCGATGTCGGCCGTGATGCCCGAGGCCACCACGAACGCGGTGAACACGATGGTCTGCGCCTGAATGCCCGGGAGCAGGAACTCCCGGTAGGACGCTCCCCCACGGGTCGCGATCGACGCGCCGAATACAAAGGCGAACAGCAGCACGAACATGATCGGTTGCACCGTCACATCGCTCAGCATCTCGGGCATCCGTTTGGTGTGGATCATGTTGCGCTTCACCATGATCCACGACTGCTGGGCGATGTTGGTGCGCCGCGTGCGTACGGGCTCCAGCTGGATGTGCGGCGGCGTGGCAACTGCGGTCATGCCTGTACCTCCTCGTCTTCCGTGCGATGGCCCGTGAGCGACAGGAAAACGTCGTCGAGGCTGGGCCGCGACAACCCGATGTCGTCGACGTCGATGTCGCTGTCTCGCAACCAGCCGGCGACCCGGACCATGTCGGCCAGGCCGTCCGCGGCCGCGGTCAGCTGACGTGCGCCCTCGTCGACGAATACCTCGGTGCAGGCCCTGGCGAGAAGCACCTGCGCGGCGGCCAGATCGTCGGCATCGGAGACGGTGACGATCAGGCTGGCGTGGCCAGCGCGCTGTTTGAGCTGTAGCGGCGACCCCTCGGCGATGATCCGACCCTTGTCGATCACCACGATGTTGTCGGCGAGCTGGTCGGCCTCCTCCAGGTACTGCGTGGTCAGAAGCAGCGTGGTGCCCTGTGCGACCAAGCCCCGCAACACATCCCAGAGATCGCTGCGGCTGCGCGGATCAAGGCCCGTGGTGGGTTCATCGAGAAACAGCACCGGTGGCGACGCGAGCAGACTGACAGCGAGGTCGAGTCTGCGGCGCATGCCGCCCGAGTACGACCTGACCACTCGATCGGCGGCGTCGGCGATCGAAAACTGCTCCAGCAGTTGGTCTCCCAACCGCGCCAGTTCCTTGCGGCGGATGCCGTACAGGCCACCGATCATCCGGATGTTCTCCCGGCCGGTGAGCAGCTCGTCGACCGTGGCCACCTGCCCGGTGAGGCCGATGTGGCGACGCACGCGGTCGGCCTCGGTGCGGACGTCAAAACCGGCCACGCGCGCGGTGCCGCTGGTGGGCTCGGTGAGCGTGGCCATCATCCGAACCGTTGTCGTCTTGCCTGCGCCGTTCGGGCCCAGCAGACCGAGCACGGTGCCCGACGGCACCGTGAAGCTGACGCCGTCGACGGCCGGTCTGTCTACGGCAGCGCCGCCGAACCTCTTCACGAGGTCGATGGCTTCGATCGCCGCTGTGGATGGCATGTCAGTGACCGTATCGATGTTTACCGACACGGGGCCAATTGTTTTGCTGCCCATGCACCTACCGACCGTCCAGGACGGCCGAACTGATCGGAAGCTGCTTCTAGGTGACCAGCGACGCCGACGTGGAACGGCGCAGCTTGCCCGACGGGGTCTTGGGAATGGTGCCCGGTCCGAGCACAACGACGTTGCGCGGACGCACGTCGACCTCGCTGACCACCTCGTGGGCGACCTGGTGCTCGATGCGGCGTACCTCGGCCGGATCCTGCCAGGCGTTGGATTCGACTGCGACGGCGAACGTCTCGCGGGAGTGCCCGGCATCCAGTCGCACCGCGACGGCGCAGCCCGGCCGCACCCCCTCGACCCGACCGGCCGCCCGCTCGATATCGGTCGGGTAGATGTTGCGGCCGGCCATTATGATGACATCCTTGACGCGGCCACACACGACGATGTGACCGTTCTCCATCATGTAACCGAGATCGCCGGTGTCGTACCAGCCGTGCTGGTCCTGAGCGGGGATGAAGCCGCCCATGGTGAGGTAGCCCGGCGTCAGCGACTCACCGCGCAGCTCGATCACGCCGACACCACGAGGCGGCATCACGTTGCCGTGCTCGTCGATGACGCGCGCCTCCAGGTCCTTCAGCAGCGGGCCCAGCGAGGCCAGCCGACGGGTGTTGCCCTTTGTGGCAGGCACGGCGCGGCGCAGCGCGGCCAGCAGGTCGGCGTCAACCTCGTCGACGACCAGGCCGGCGCCGCATTCGGAGAACGACACCGCCAACGTCGTCTCGGCCATGCCGTAGGCCGGCAGGATCGCCTCGGGCTTCAGGCCGAACGGCTTGCCGGCGTCGAGAAGGTCCTCCACGTCGGCGGGCTCGACCGGCTCGGCGCCCGACAGCGCGAATCGCAGCGTCGAAAGGTCGAACTGACCCGGCTCGGCCTGCTTGCGCAGCCGCTTGGCGAACAGCGCGTAGGCGAAGTTGGGCGCAGCGGTCATCGTGCCCTTGTACTTGTCGATGAGCTTGGCCCACAGCAGGGTGTCGCGCAGGAAGTCGATCGGGGTGACCTTGACCAGCTCGGCGCCGAAGTACATCGGGATGGTCAGGAAGCCGACCATGCCCATGTCGTGGAAGCAGGGCAGCCAGCTGACCATGACGTCCTTGTCGACGTCGTACTGCGCGCCGATGAACATGGCCTCGGCGTTGGAGTAGATATTGCGGTGCGTGATCTGCACGGCCTTGGGCGAGCCGGTCGAACCGGACGTCAGCTGCATCAGCGCCAGGTCGTCCTCGCCGACCTCGATGGGGTCGATCGGATCCGACGCCAGCAGGTCGGCGATGGTGAGGACCGTGATGCCCTTCTGCTCCAGCACCGAGATGGCCGCGGTGAACGGCTCGGCGACGATGACGGCCTTGGCCTCGATCATGCCGATCACGGTCATGGTGTCTTCGGCCCAGATCACCAGGTCGGTGCGCGGTGTGGGCTGGTGCAGCATCGTCAGGCTGGCGCCACGCATCCACAGGCCCTGGGCAGTCGGGGCGATCTCCACCGGGAAGCCGGCCAGCACGCCGACCGCGTCGCCGAGACCGATGCCCGCGGCGGCCAAACCGCCCGCGATGCAGCGGGCGCGCTCGTGAACCTCGCCCCAGCTGTGCCGAACAGGCTCGTACGGTTCACCGGTGACCATGCCCGTCGTGGTCGTACGGGCGTTGCGGTACATCTTCTCGGTGAATCTGCTCACGACAACCTCCTCGGTTTCCGGACCCGCGGCGCCGGCGACGTGGGGCACAGAGCAAATGCCCGGGTGTAATGCTCCACCTGGTAGAGGGCGCTTTCGCGGAGGCGCGCACACAATTGGGGAGCGGTTATGTCTCGAATCGGTGAGGTGCCGAGAAGGTTCCGCGTCGTTGCGCGGGCGGTGCCACCGGTGCCGCCGATGTGGCTGGCCGACCTCCCACCGAGGGGTCCGGTGGGAGTAACCGATGCTTGACCGCTGACGTTCACCGTCGATCATCTTAAGCAACTCTTAAGTAGCCGCCAAACTGTCGCGAAAATTGAGGCCTGGGTCACACTGACCCGTGATCAAACCGTCCCCTGGGAGCGCCGAGGGCACCTCCCGACCCGAAGGACAGGGGGATGACGGGTCAGACGGACGTCGACGGCGCCGGCACCACCCTGGCGCCATGCACCGGCCCACTGGCCACCCGCACCGTGCGGCACACCCCGGCTCCTGCAGCCGTGCGCCGACATCCACTGCTGAGCCCGCCGATGCGCACAGAAACGCGCACGTCGGCCCCGACCCTGACACGATCCCGGCCAGCGCGCCGGCCTCCGTGCCCGCGCGCAGCGTCCGGCGCAGCCCCGGATCCAGGCTCAGCGCCGCCGGCTGCAGGTCGTTCCCGAGCCGCGGCGCCAGAACGCTCGGGTCGCCCGAGGCCAGCGCCGCCAGCACCGGCTCGGGATCCTCGAGCCGCGGCGGCCCGTCCCTGTCGGCACCCGCGGTTTCCCGTAGCCGGTCGATCTCGGTGAACACCGCAGGAGTAGACAATCCGCCGTCGGCGAAGGCCAGCACCCAGTGAAAGGTGTTGCGAGCGAGCACCGTCGCCAGCTCCTCGCCGCGCCCGGTGCCCAACGCGGTGCCGCCGTGCAGCGCGAACGGGACGTCGCTGCCGAGCTGAGCGGCGAGCGCGTGCAGGTCGCGCCGCGGCACCCCGAGCTCCCACAGCGAGTTCATGGCCACAAGCACCGCCGCCGCATCGGCACTCCCGCCGGCCATGCCCCCGGCCACCGGGATCGCCTTCTCGATGAAGATCGCCACGTCGGGCGCGCGCCCGACATGCTCGGCCATCAGCTCGGCCGCCCGCCAGGCCAGGTTGCGCTCGTCGGTGGGCAGCGACGCCACACCCTCGCCCGACATCTCCAGCGACAGCACGTCGGCGGTGCGGACGGTGACCTCGTCGAGCAGCGACACCGCATGGAAGACGGTCGTCAGCTCGTGATAGCCGTCGTCGCGGCGGTCACCGACGGCCAGGTAGAGGTTGACTTTGCCCGGCACCCGCACGGTGACCGACCCAGTGGGGACCCACTCGGACGCGGTGCTTCCGTCGGAGGCTGACACGGCACGACACTATCGCCGGTACGACGACGGCAGGTACCGAAGTACCGAGATGGGCGGCTGCCCGAGGCTGCCGAACTCTAGTCTGTGGAGGTGCTTGCCGCCGGTTACCGGTTCGAGGGCTACGTTGTCGAGGCCACCCTCGGCCGCGGCGGGTACGCCACCGTGTACCAGGCCCATGACGCCGCGGGCGCGGATCGTGTGATCGCCCTGAAGGTGCTCGACGAGCAGCACCGGCATCTGGCCCAAGTCGCGCGTCTGCGCCGAGAATTCGAGTTCGCCCATCGGCTCGACCATTCGCACATCATTCGGATGTACGAGCGCGGGCCGGGTTGGATTTCGATGGAGCTCGTGTCCGGGGGCACCGCCGCGATCCTGAGGACGATGCCGGATCGGCTTGCCGCACTGTCGCAGATCGCCGACGCCCTGGACTACACTCACAACCGCGCCATCGTGCACTGTGACGTCAAACCGTCCAATATTCTTGTACACCAGCACTTTTCCCGCGACGGCGCAGTGCTGATCGACTTCGGCGTCGCCCATTCGATCACCGACGACATCGGCTATCACCCCACCCAAGTAGAGGCGTCGCTGCCGTATTCGGCGCCCGAACTGCTCACCGGCCATGCGCCCACCGGGGCCACCGATGAGTACGCGCTGGCATGCACAGCCGTCGAACTGATCACCGGCTCACCGCCGTTCGCCGCGGCGACACCGCTGGGCTTGATCGACGCCCACGTGAACAGGCCTCCCCCGCGTCGATCGCGTGAGATCGACTGGCTGCCACGCGTTTTTGATTCGATACTGGCCAGGGCCATGGCGAAGAGGCCGGACGATCGCTATCGGTCCTGCCGCGAGTTCGTCTCGTTGATCAGCCGGGCGTTGCGGTAGCCCGCGCACGCGCCTTGGCCTCGGCCTCCTGCTCGCTCGACCGCCGCAGCAGCCGAACGAAGTCGGCGATGGACAGCGTCTCACCGCGACGCGAAGGATCAATGCTGGCGGCCAGCAGCCGCTCCGCGGATTCGTTGCCCGAACCCGCCCACTCGGCGAAGGCGTTGCGCGACGTCTTCCGCCGCTGCCCGAAGGCGACATCGATCAGGTTGAACACCTGCCGACGGAACTCCGGATCGGTGGGCCACGGCGAGGCGTCGTAGCGGTCGATTCGCACCAGCCCCGAGTACACCCGCGGGATCGGCCAGAACACCGTCGGCGAAACCATGCCGTAGCGGCGGACATTTCCGAAGAACCGCACCTTCACGCTGGGCACGCCGTAGTCCTTGCCGCCCGGATCGGCGGCGAGCCGCTCGGCCACCTCGGCCTGAACCATCACCATCACCGTGCGGATCGACGGAAACTCGGCCAGCAGGTGCAGCAGCGCGGGGACGGCGACGTTGTACGGCAGGTTGGCAACCAGTGCGGTCGGCTGCTCGGCCAAGTCGGATTGGTGCAGCGTGAGGATGTCGCGGTTGAGGACCGTGAGCCGGTTGATCTCGCTGTGGGAGTGCTCGGCGATCGTCGTCGGCAACTGGCGCGCCAGCACCGGATCGATTTCGACGGCGGTCACCCGCGCACCCCGGTCGAGCAGGGCGAGCGTCAGGGAGCCCAGGCCGGGACCGACCTCGACGACGTGGTCATGACGGTGGACGCTGGAGGCAGAAACGATACGGCGAACGGTGTTGGCGTCGTGGACGAAGTTCTGGCCAAATGATTTACGTGGCCGGAAGTCAATCTCTTTCGCCAGGTGGCGTATCTCGGTCCGCCCGAGTAGTCGGATAGTCAGCGCGCCCCAACCCTCCCGCTGCACACGGGCCACGCACCCCAACCTTGTCGCGCCCGAGTGACCTCAGCAATCGCGATCTGTTCTTCTCTCGTTGCCAGATCAGCCCTTGGAGCATACCTCAGACCGCCTTGTCGTTCCCAGGTGTTTTGGTCAAATTGGACGCCACCGTAAAAACCATTGCCGGTGTTGGTGGCCCAATTACCTCCGGCTTCGCACCGTGAGAGCGAGTCCCACTGAACTCCGTCGGTCACCGACGGCACCTCGGTTCCGGGCTTGGCGCCGACGCGAAGAACGCCGGTGCGGGCCGGCGCGACAACGACATTGGCTACTGGCAATCTGCCGGTCTCGACACCGTTCACCTTCGCAACAGCGAACGTGACATCCTGCGTTCCCGGGGTTCCGGGGTCGTCGAGGACCTGACGGCTCATGTTCATCGTGACGTCCTCGACCCGGTTGTTGTTCGGCGGCAGCGGGATGCGCTCAGTGACCGTTTCGATGCGGATCCGGGTCACCTGGACCTGCATGCCGTCGAAGACCGGCGAGGACGCGGCGGGCACCACGGTGTCTCGCTGTTCCAGCGGCACCCCCGCGGCCTCGAGCAGGCCGGCGACGTTGGCCGCTGCCAGATGGACAGTGCTGATCGCGCCGCCGTCGTCGAGCTGAACGGTCTTGGCGCTGACGACCGGCAGCGACATGCCTGCCAGCGGGACTCGGCTACCGCGCGACGCGGCGGCCGGTGCCTTGTCGGTCATCTCCAGCTGGGCGAGCGCGTCTTGCACCGTCGACGCCGTCGTCCACACCTGCCGGCTGCCCTGGCCATCGAGAGAGATCTGCAGGGGCCGGCTGCGGCGCAGCACGATGTTGTCGGACGGATGCACCGGTTGGTCGGCGTCGGGGTACAGGTCGTCGCGATCGCCGACGTCGAAACCGTTCTCCCTGACCACGTCGATCACGCGCGACTTCATGGTGGCGACGGTCATCGCAGAACCGTCGACGGTCAGCGTTACGGTCTTGTGCGCAGCAACGCCGAATCCGCCGGCGAAGGTGAGCGCGAGCAACATCGCACCGACCAGGAGTCGCAGCGTGGCCGAGCGCGATTCATGGAGCTTATTCAAAATATTCAAAACGTGGTCTATCCCCGACTATCGGACTGCGTGTAGATCTGAGCGGACTGCGCGTTGATCACAAGACGGTAACGAATAGGCCTAGGCGCAGCAACTTGCCAGTCCATAGGCACGTCCGGCCGTCGCAGTACTTTCCCGCGCAATGTCTTCTGCCGGCCGATCAACGATCTCAGCCAGCGCCCGGACAGTGTAGGGCAAGCAGTACGGCTCGTTCGGGGCGCCACGGTACGGGTGCGGGGTCAGAAACGGCGCATCGGTCTCCACAAGGAGCTGCGCCGGCGGGATCAGCGACGCGGCCTCGTGTAGCTCACGGGCGTTCTTGAAACTGACGGTGCCCGCCAGGCTCAGCAGCCAGCCGGCGTCTACGCACGCCCGCGCCATCGCGGCATCCGAGGAAAAGCAATGGAAAATCACGGTCTCGGGCGCTCCCTCGGCGCGCAACACGTCGAGTACCTCGGCGTCGGCGTCGCGGTTGTGGATCATCAACGGCTTGCCGGTGCGTTTCGCCAGTTCGATGTGCCAGGCGAAGGCGTCCTTCTGGGCGGAGGGCGCGGCGCAGCCATCGAGCTTCCCCGGCCAGTACATGTCCATGCCCGTCTCGCCGATAGCCACGACACGTGGGTACGCAGCGAGTCGCTCGATCACCGTTTTGGCTTCGTCGGTTAGGGCATTGGCCCGCGTCGGGTGCAGCGCGACAGCGGCGTAGACCCGGGGATCCCAGTCGGCGGCCTCGGTCACCCAGCGTGCGGAGTCCAGGTCGTCGGCGATGGTGACGACGGCCTGCACGCCAACCGCCGCGGCACGGTCGACGATCGCTTTGACGCTCTCGGCGCCGGTGGCACCGCACGCGTCCAGGTGGGTGTGCGCGTCGATCAGCGGGGACAGCGGCTCCGGGGCGGGTGGCGGGGGCCGCCGGGCGGGTGGCGGGGGCGGCTCAGCACTCACCCCGACACAATAAGGTGGAAACCCTGATGAGCGAGCCTTACTACATCACGACGGCCATCGCCTACCCCAACGGCGACCCGCACGTCGGGCATGCCTATGAGTACATCGCCACCGATGCGATTGCGCGGTTCAAGCGGCTGGACGGGTTCGACGTGCGGTACCTGACCGGCACCGACGTCCACGGGCTCAAGATGGCGGAGACGGCCGCGGCCGAAGGCATTCCGACCGCCGAGTTGGCGCGGCGCAACTCCGATGTGTTCCAGCGTCTCCAGGAGAAGCTCAACATTTCGTTCGACCGGTTCATCCGCACCTCGGACCCGGACCACTACGAGGCCTCCATAGAGATCTGGCGCCGGATGAACGACGCCGGCGACATCTATCTGGACTCCTACAAGGGCTGGTACTCGGTGCGCGACGAACGCTTCTTCACCGAGGCCGAAACCAGCACAGGCGCCGACGGTGTCCGGGTGGCGACCGAAACCGGCGCCCCGGTGACGTGGACCGAGGAGCAGACCTACTTCTTCCGGCTGTCCGACTACGCCGACAAACTGCTCGCGCACTACGCGGCACACCCGGAGTTCATCGAGCCCGAAGTGCGGCGCAACGAGGTGGTCAGCTTCGTGTCCGGTGGGCTGCGCGACCTGTCGATCTCGCGCACGACGTTCGATTGGGGTGTGCCGGTGCCCGACCATCCCGACCACGTCATGTACGTATGGGTCGACGCGCTGACCAACTATCTCACCGGTGTCGGATTCCCCGACACGTCGTCGGAGCTGTTCCAGCGATTCTGGCCTGCCGACCTGCACATGATCGGCAAGGACATCATCCGGTTCCACACCGTGTATTGGCCGGCATTTCTGATGTCGGCCGGAATCGAGTTGCCGCGCAAGGTCTTTGTGCACGGGTTCGTCCTCAACCGCGGCGAGAAGATGAGCAAGTCGGTCGGTAACGTGGTCGACCCGGTGAACCTCGTCGACACGTTCGGCGTGGACCAGGTGCGCTACTTCTTCCTACGGGAGGTGCCGTTCGGCCAGGACGGCAGCTACAGCGAGGAGGCCATCATCGGCCGAATCAACGCCGACCTGGCCAACGAGCTGGGCAATCTGGCGCAGCGCTCGCTGTCGATGGTCGCCAAGAACCTCGACGGGATCGTCCCTACGCCAGGCGAATTCACTGCCGACGATCTTGACTTACTGGCCGCTGCCGACGGGCTGATGGAGCGAGTGCGCGGCCATTACGACGCCACCGCGATGCATCTGGCGTTGGAGGCGATCTGGTCGGTGCTCGGCGCGGCCAACAAGTACTTCTCCGCGCAGGAGCCATGGGTGTTGCGCAAGACGGATGAGAAGCGCTTCCGCACCGTGCTGTACACGACGCTGGAGGTGGTTCGGATCGCGACGCTGCTGAGCCAGCCGGTGATGCCTGGGTCGGCGGGCAGGCTGCTTGACCTGCTTGGCCAAGCCGAGGACCAGCGCGCATTCCAGGCGATCGGCAAGCGCCTGGTGCCGGGAACCGCGCTGCCCGCGCCGGTCGGCGTGTTCCCGCGCTATCAGGTGGAGTGACTTTCGCCGCTCATAGCGCAATCTCGGTGGTACCCCCCGGACACATTGGAGTAATGCCTCCCTACTTCTCTTGACGACATGAGCAGCATGTTTCATCTGGGATGGTTCCTGAACTTCGTCGCCGACGAATGGAACGGAAACTGGGGCGACGGCGGGCGCGACTTCTCCGGGGACTTCTACGTCGAGATGGCCAAGGATCTCGAGCGCGCCAAGTTCGATTACGTGCTGATCGAGGACAAGCTGATGGTGTCGACCGCGTATGGCGGCACGATGGAGCACGACCTCAAGCACGGTGTGAACCCCAAACACGACCCCGTCCCGCTCGCCGTGTTGATGGCCAACGCCACTACCCGCCTCGGCGTGATCCCGACGATGTCGACCACCTTCTACCCGCCGTTCCTGCTGGCCCGGCTGTCCAGCACCATCGACCACATCGCCCGCGGACGGTTCGGCTGGAACGTCGTCACCTCCGGCGAGGACCGCGCCGCACAGAACTTCGGGCTCGACAAGCTCTACGAGCATGACGAGCGCTATGCGCGGGCCAGCGAGTACCTCGAAGTGGTCACCAAGCTGTGGGAGTCGTGGGAGCCCGACGCGATCGAACGCGACTACACCACAGGCACATACGCCAACTACAAAAAGGTTCATACGATCGACTTCGAGGGCAAGTACTACAAGGTGCGCGGCCCGCTGAACACGGCGCCATCACCGCAGTATCGCCCGACCATCGCCCAGGCCGGCGCGTCCCCCCCGGGGCGTGAGCTCGCGGCGCTGCACGCGGACACGATCGTGGCGCCCGCCAACGGCGTCGAGGCGATGCGGTCCTACCGTGAGGACATCCATGCCCGCATGGCGGCCAATGGCCGCGACCCCGCGCACTGCAAGCTGCTATATCTGGTCTCCCCGATCGTCGCCGACACCCACGAGGAGGCACTGGCCAAGCGGGAGCGGTGGTTCACCGGCGATCTCTACATCGAGTACATGCTGGCCGAGATCTCGTCGATCACCGAGATCGACTTCTCCCAGTTCGATCTCGACGAGCCGGTGCCGCCGGTGTCGACCAACGGCGAGCGTGGTGCGCTGGAGAGTTTTCTGGCCCGCGGCAAGGGCAAGACGCTTCGGCAGATTGTCTCGGGCAGCGGCCTCACCAGCAATGTCGAACTCTGCGGCACACCTGAAGAAGTGGCCGACGAGATGGGTGAGATCATGAAACAGGTTGGCGGCGACGGCTTTTTGATCACCAGCCCGGTCATGCGGCTGAACCGCCGCTACGTCACCGAGATCACCGACGGTCTGATCCCGGAACTGCAGAAACGCGGCCTCGTCCGCACCGAGTACACCGGCACGATGCTCCGCGACCACTTGCGTGAGTTCTGATGACCGACAGGCGTTTCCACCTCGGCTGGTTCATGAACTTCACGACGAACGAGTGGAACACGGCGTTCGGCAACGACGGCATGCCGTGGAACGGGAAGTTCTACATCGAGATGGCGAAGGCGATGGAAAGGGCGTGCTTCGACTACATCATGATCGAGGACACGCTCATGGTGTCGGAGGCCTACGGCGGCAATTCCGAGGTGTACCTCAAGCACGCGACCATGGCGCCCAAACACGACCCGGCTCCGCTCGCGGCGATCATGGCTGCGGCCACGTCGAAGATGGGTGTGGTCGCCACGATGTCGACGACCTTCTACCCGCCGTTCCTGCTCGCACGCCTGTGCTCCACCCTCGACAGCATCGCCGAGGGCCGCTTCGGCTGGAACATCGTCACCTCCGGTGAGGACGGTTCGGCGCAGAACTTCGGCATGGACAAGCTCACCGAGCACGACCTGCGTTACGACATCGCCGACGAGTACGTCGACCTGGTGTGCCAGCTGTGGGATTCATGGGAACCCGGCGCGGTGATCCGCGACCGCGAGACCAACACCTACGCCGACTTCAAGAAGGTGCACGCAATTCACTTCGCGGGCAAGTACTTCAAGTCCCGCGGCCCGCTGAACACGGTGCGCTCGCCGCAGGGTCGCCCGACATTCATCCAAGCCGGAGGGTCGCCGAAAGGCCGCCAGTTCGCGTCGAAGTATGCCGACTCGATCATCGCTGTCGCCAACGGCGTTGAGGGCATGAAGTCCTACCGCGACGACGTTCGGGCGCGGGCCGCGGCGCAGGGCCGCAACCCCGACGACATCAAGGTGCTGTTCGTGGTGAGTCCAGTCCTTGGTACGACGGAGGAGGAGGCCCGCGCCCGCAAGAACCAGGCGGAAGAGGATCCGAATTTCATCGAGCAGTCGCTGGCCAGCATCTCGTCGGTTACGGATATCGACTTCTCGCGGTTCGACCTCGACGCACCGCTGCCGACGCTGGAAACAAACGGCGAACGCGGTTCCCTGGACAAGTTCGCGCAATGGGGCAGCGGCAAGACGCTGCGCCAGCTGGTGATCGACGCCGGCGGTGTTTCGGACTCGATCGAGCTGGTCGGCACGCCCGATCAGGTCGCCGAGAAAATGGGCGAGTCGATGGAGGCGGTCGGCGGCGACGGCTTCCTGATCAGCACCCAGAGGGTGAGCAACCAGTACATCACCGAGATCTGCGAGGGGCTCATCCCCGCGCTGCAGCGCCGCGGGCTGGCCCGCACAGAGTATACGCATGGACACCTGCGAGACACGCTGCGCGAGTTCTGAACATGCCGGTGATCGGTATCCGCCGGCGCACAGGCCGCACCGGCGATCCTGTCGGTGCGGCGGTCGCCGCATTGCGTGCCGGCCGGATGGTGATCGTGGTCGACGCCGAAAATCCGTACGACGATGGCGATCTCATGCTCGCCGCGACACATGCCACACCGAAGCGGGTGGCTTTCATGGTGCGGCATACCAGCGGCATCCTCTGCGTGCCCATGCCCGCACCCGACCTCGATCGGCTGCGGGTGCCGCCGATGGTCGCCGTCAACGAGGATCCCCGCGGCACCGGCTACGCGGTGCCGGTGAGTGCCCGCACCGGAATCACCACCGGAATCTCGGCGGCCGATCGGGCCCGGACGATCTCACTGCTCGCCGACCCCGATACCCAGCCGGGCGACCTGAGCCGGCCTGGACTCGTGTTCCCGTTGCGAGCGGTCGACGGCGGCGTGCTGCGCCGCGCCGGGCATACCGAGGCGGCCGTCGACCTGGCGCGGATGGCGGGACTGCCGCCCGTCGCCGTGATGGGCGAGGTCGTTGACGACGACGGGGCGGTCGCGCGCGGGGCGCGGCTGCGCGCCTTCGCCGCCAAGCACGGGCTGGTCATCGTGACGATGTCGGAATTGATCTCGTACCGACATCGCACCGAGCGCTTGGTGGAATTCAGGGCCCGCAGCAGGCTGCCAACCAAACACGGCGAGTTCCAGGCGTACGGCTTCCGCTCCGTGCTCGACGGGCGCGAACACATCGCCCTGGTGATGGGCGATCTTGCCGGACATGGTCTTTCGCCGACGCTCGTGCGGGTGCATTCGGAGTGCCTCACGGGCAACGTCTTTGAGTCCGAGAGCTGCGAATGCGGCCCCGAACTGGACCATGCCCTGCAGGTGATCGCCGCTGAGGGCCGTGGGGTCGTGGTCTACCTCCGCGGACACGAGGGCAGGCACGCATATCACCTCGAGGATGCCGGCACAGACGCGCGCAATTACGGCCTCGGCGCCCAGATCCTCGCCGAGCTCGGCGTGCGGCGCATGCGCCTGCTCACGAACCATCCCGTCAAGCGGATCGGCCTTGCGGCTTACGGTCTCGAAATTGCCGAGATAGTGCGGTCGCCGATCAAAACCACCCTCGCGTCGATGCCCAGTTGATGCGCACCCGGTCGCGATGGTTCCTGCCATTGATGGCAGCCAGCGGCGTGACTATGAGCCTCACCGCTCCGTTGGAAGTGCTCTTCGTGCGCGAGTTCTGGCACAGCAGCACCTATGTCGGCGTCTTCATGCTGAGCGCAGCGGTGGGGGTGATCGTCATCGACGTGTTCGGCACCAGATTCGTTCCCAGCCTCGACGCCCGCGTCGCACTCGTCGCTGGACTGACCCTGTTTGGGCTTGCATGCATCGGAATGGGCATCGCCTCCGGCGGCGTACCGCTGATCACATCGCGGGTACTGCAGGGCTTCGGTGGCGGGGTGGTGCTCGGCGCGGGGCTGCAGGCCGCGGTGCGCGTCGATCCGGCCATCGGCGATCTCGCCAGGTGCTTGGGGCGGTTCAACGCGGCCTTCCTGTTGGGTGGCGCCGTCGGCTCGCCCGGCGGCCTTCTTGTGGCGGGCATCATCGACGGACGGGCCGGATACCAGGTCGCGTTCCTCGTCACGGGAGCACTGGCGGTGCTCGTCGCCGCCGTGTTGGCAGCCGCCCTACCCAGCCTGGCTGCGCCTCATGGGATGCCGCCGCCGCGGATCGGGCTGCCGCGCTTCGACAGGACACCCGGTAGCGGAGCCGCGCTCGTACTGGCGATGAGCGGCGACTTTCTGCGTGGCGGCGTGTTGTTCACCGCCCTACCCCTGGCCGGCGCCGCCAGGGAGTACTCGACGATCACGATCACCCTGGCCATCGCCCTGATGTCCGGCGTGGAGATCGTCGTCCTCGCGGTGGCCTACCGGATCATCCGGTACACCGGGGTCGTCGCGGTGCTCATCACATCGTTCGCATTGGGCATGGTGTGTGCGACCTTGCTGGCTCTGATTCCCGGCGCGACAACATATCTGGTGGCATCAGCATTGTTCGGCGTCTGCTTGGCCGGCGCCACCGCCAGCCTGCCGGTGATGGTCGTGGCTCAGGTCGGTGAGTCCTCGGCGGGTCTGGCGAAGTTCCGGATCTCGGCAGGCATCGGCCTGCTTGCAGGGATGGTCGGCTGCGCGGTGCTCGAAGCCCAGATCGGGATCGCGGCGCTTTTCGCTCTCATCGCGATCATCCTGCTGGGCAGCGCACAGCTAGCACACATCGTCGGGCGGCGCATGGCGGCGACGTAACTCGCGCGAATCAACTACGCCCGGGCCCGTTAACAATCGACTGCTCCAATGAACACGTGTCAACACGTGAACCAGGACAGTATGGAGCATGCCGGGCCCGGCTACACCCCGCAGGTCCGGTCCGTCCTGAGGTGGTCTACCAACGACAGCGGCAGAGCCCGGACCGGCTGAACAACTCGCCGCGCCGCACCTATGACCTGCTCCGATCGACGCTTGTCAGCACGGGCGGGAGCATGCTGCTCGTCGAACGAGAGCTCACCGACGCGCTGTCGGCCAGCCGCAACACCGTGCGTGCCGTGCTGCAGCAGCTCGCCCGCGAAGGGCTTGTCACCCGCGAGCCCAAGAACGGAACAAGGGCCACGGGCTCGCTGCTGCTGCGCATCGACGAGCTCGGCCCTGTCGCGGACTTCGCAACCGAACCGTCCAGCACCGTCGAGGCCCGCACTCTCGAGCGCCGACCACTCGGTTGCCCGCCGATGGTGCGCGACCGGCTACGCCTGCCGATCGGCTGGACCGTTTTGATGATCGAGAGCCTCGTGCTCGAAAACGGTCTGCCGCTGGGGCTGTCGGTCAACTACATCGCCCTCGGCGAAGGGCAGTCGCCGGATTTCGACATCGACAAGCCCGACGTCATTCTGATCCTCGAGCGCCAACTCGGCATTCGCATCGGCGGCAGCCAAACCACCATCGGCGCGGTCGCTGCCGACGAGCAGACCGCCGAGCTTGTCGGTGTCGACGTCGGCGCTCCCCTGGTCTGGCTCGAGGACGTCATCGAGGACAAGAACGGGCAGCCGCGTGCGCTGGCCCAGCTCCGGCTGCGCGGCGACCGAGTCGCCTTCTCCGCCAAAGCTTATCGATCCGCCTGAACTCAACAACGTCGCGGCCAGTGCCGCCAGCCCGACGAGGGCCGACACCAGCATCGCCGGCTGCGCACCGAGCAGGCTGGACGTAATGCCCAGGATCACCATGCCCATTGGCAGTGCCACACCGATCGTGGTGGCGAGCAGTCCAAGGGCAGCCGCACGCTCGTGTGGGGCGACGGCAGCGACCGGCAGCGTCGCCTGGGTGGAGCCGAAGAGGGCCTGTCCGATCCCCGCAACGGCCAAGGCCAGAAGAGCGACGGTCAGAACGGGGATGTAGGCGAGTATCGCAAGGCAGGACAGGCACAGCGCCACGCCGAATGTGTACGCGCCGAGTGGGCGTCGCACCGGCCGGACGATCAGCACCGCGGTGATCACGAGCTGCACGACACCGGCAGTCCCCCCGATCACGCCCGCCATTACCGCGCCGGCATTGAGCTGCTTGGCGATGACCGGCACAAGCGGCAGGAACGCGAAGTAGCAGAGATTGCAGATCATCGTCACCAGCAAGACCACCGCCAGCACCCGAGATCGCCGCAACAGTCGCCAATCGGTCTTTCCCCGGCCACTCTCGGCGCTGTGGGCGACCGCATAAGCCGGCAGCCGTCGCGTCGACACCCACAGCAGCGGCGCCGAGCAGGCGAGCAGCACGGCCGGAACGGCGAACGCGACACCGAGGCCGAACGCGGCGATGGTGACTCCGCCGATCAACGGGCCCAACATCATTGCACTCGCCATCCCGGTCAGTTCCGTGTTGAGTACTCGCGTAGAGCGGTCGGGTCCGCCGATCCGGAACAGCAGCTCACGCTGCGCAGTCATGTTGACCATTCCGCCGAACCCGAACGCGAGCTCAAACGGGTAAACCATCCACATCTGGACGACGCCCGTGCCGACGAGCACAGTCATCAGTACCGAAATCGGCAGCAGCACGAGCTCAGTGACGACGACCAGCCTTCGTGGCACGAAGTCGACGCGCGACGAGACATAGCTGCCCAACAGCATCGGCGCGAACATTGCGACGCCGACGAACTGGTTGGCCATCGGCGGGCCGCCGAGATGTGTGACCAGATACGTGCCGAGGAAGAGGCCGTCCCATCGCGTCAGATGCCACAGCCAAGAGCTGACGAGCAGCCACGGCAGCCAGCGCAGTTTCAGAGTGCGACTCTTGGATCGGCGATCGACTGCATGACGTCGACCGCGATATTGGTCAGCACATAGAGCAGGCCAACGGCCAGCGTCACCCCGGCAATCGCGTTGAAGTCGGCCTTGTCAATCGCACGGGAGATGTAGAGCCCGATACCCGGGCGGGCGAAGATCAACTCGACAAGAATGCAGTTGCCGACCATCACCGCGAGCTGCAGCCCCATCAATGCGAACACCGGGCCGACGGAGTTTCGCAGGGAGTGCATGATCAGAATCCGCTTCTCGCCCAAGCCTTTTGCGCGGGCGGTGCGCGTGTGATCGGCGCGCAGTGTTGACTCAAGGCTGCTGCGCAACACCCGCCCCACCGCAGCCGCCGGTGTCAATGCAAGGCAAAAAGCTGGCAACACAAGGTGATACAGGTCGTCGAAGAAGATCTCGGGACGGCCGGCAAGCATGCTGTCGATGAGCAGGAAGTGGGTTGGACCGGTGGGGGCGTCGACGTACGACGTTTGGTCCGTGACCGGGAGGATGTTGAGCCAGCGGTAGAACACCAACATCCCCAGCAGGCAGGCCAGAAACACCGGCACCGACGCGCCCGACACCATCAGTACTCGTAGCGCTCCGGACCCGCGCCAGCCCTGCGCCGTGGCGAGACCCATGAAGAACCCGATGATCACGGTGAAGATCAGCGCCACGAAGAGCAGCTCAAGGGTGACCGGCAGGAACTGCGAAAGATCAGAGAGAACAGGCGTCCGGGTGACACTCGACTGGCCGAGATCCCCCTTCAACGCGTGCGCCAGGTAGTGCCAGAACTGCAGCGGCAGCGGCTGATCGAGGCCCAGCTGGTGCCGAGCGGCCTCGTACACCTCGGGCGAGGCCTTCGCGCCGACGAGGGCGGCGACGGGGTCGACGGGCGCCACCTTCTGCAGCGTGAACACCGCGAGAACGAGAACGAGCAGGACGGGGATCGCGCCAAGTAGGCGCCGGGGCAGGACGATCAGCATCAGCGGTCGCGAATCCGGTCACGGATCGCGTCCCCGGCGAAGTTCGCGACGATCGCGATCACTGCCACGGCGACGGCAGGCATGATCGGTATCCACCAGGCGCTGAAGATGTAGGTAACGCCCTGCGCGCTCATGGAGCCGAGTTCGGGTGCGGGCTGTGGCGCGCCAAGGCCGAGGAATGATAGGCCCGCCACCATCAGGACAAGTGCCGCAATGTCCAGGCTCGCGGTCACGATCGTGACAGGGACCGCCCCCGGCAGCAGGTGGCGATACATCAGCCGCCACCAGCTCGCGCCCCCCACCCGAGCGGCTTCCATGTGCGGCGAGGCCTTTATTCGTCGCACCTCCGCGCGCACGATGCGCGTGTACAGCGGCCACCACACGATGGCCACGCCGATCAGGGTGTGGGTGTAGGACCGCCCAATGGCGGCGACCACGGCCAGGGCCAGGATCGGCCCGGGCAGCGCGAGGAAGGCGTCGGTCACGCGCATGAGCACGGCGTCGAGCCATCCGCCGCAGGCGCCGGCGATCAGACCGATGAGCCCGCCGAAGACGACGCCGAAGGCACACACCGCCAGGGCGCCGAACCAGCTGCTCTGCATGCCCGCCAGCACCCGGCTGAGGACGTCACGCCCCACGGTGTCGGTGCCGAGCAGGTTGACCGCAGTCGGGGCGGTCATCGGATGGCCCACTGCGGCCAGTGGGTCGTACGGTGCGATCTGCCGGGCGAGGATCGCGATGAGGAACATTGCGGCCAATGCACCGAACGACACGTAGCTTCCCAGCGTTGTGCCCTGGAAGTACTGCCGGATCCCCAGTCCGATACTGCTCCGGTATCGGACCAGTGGAGCGGGTACGTAATACTCCGCCACTGCCATTGACGCCTCCTCGTGTATCTAAAACTCGCGCAACGTCTCTCGCAGCGTCGTCTGGGTGTATTCGGTGCGGGTCAGCCCGAGCCGCTGCAGCTCGGGCACCAGCCCGTCGGCGATCGACGAGATGTAGTTGCGGTTGAGGTCCCAACCCGGCTTCATGATCAGGAAGCCGTCCCCGCCGATCTCCTCCATGGTCTCGCCCATCTTGCGCGCGACCTGCTCCGGCGTCCCGATAAACTCGACACCCGTGGTGGCCCAGTCAATCGCGAGCTGCCGCAACGTCTTTGGTCCTGGGCTGCCATCACCACGCAGGAAGTGCTCGAGTGAGCCGCGCTCCCCGTTCGTGGTCAGGCCCTCCGGAAGTGGCTTGTCCCAGTCGAACTGCTTGAAGTCGATTTCGGTGTTGGACGAGATTCCGGCGAGCTGCTTCTCGATGTAGCTGTCCAGCGCGGTGAGACGGTCGACCTGCGCCCTTGCCTCGGCCTCGCTCGCCGCAACCACCGGTGACACGCAGAACATGAGCTTGATGTCGTCAGGGTTTCGTCCCGCAGCTTTCGCACGGGCCCGGATGTCGTCACGGTAGGCCTTCATGCCTTCGGTGCCGGTGCCAACGGCGACGATCGCGTCGGCGGCACGGGACGCGAAGGCCCTGCCCCGCGGAGATGCCCCGGCCTGCAGGATTGTCGGCTTGCGTTGTGGAGACGGCACCGTGTTCAGCGGCCCCCGAGACTTCACGTACTTGCCGACGAAGTCGATCGTGCGCACCTTCTTGAAGTCGGCGTACGTGTGGGTTTCGCGGTCCATCACAACCGCGTCGACGTCCCATGAGTCCCATAGCTCGCAGACGAGGTCGTAGTACTCGTCGGCGACGTTGTACCGCTCGTCGTGCTCGGGCAGCGCGTCCAGGCCGAAGTTCTGCGCGGCCCGGTCCTCCGCGGACGACACGATGTTCCAGCCAAACCTGCCCTCGGCGATCGAATCCACCGTCGAGGCCAGCCGGGCCAGCAGGTATGGCGGGTAGAACGACGTCGACATCGTCGCCACCACACCCAATCTCGACGTGTTTGCCGCGATCAACACCGCCAACGGGACCGGGTCATGTTTCGGCGCGAACACGGAGTTCTTCAACGAGCCCTCCATCGTGCCGCCGTAGGCGTCGGCCACCATCACGGTGTCCTCGATCATGACGTAGTCGAAGCAGGCCCGCTCCAGATTTTTCGCCATGTCGACGTAGAAGCGGCCGTTGGGCCATTTCGCCACGTCCGGTGATGCCCAGGGCGTATCCCACTCGGGCGGAATGAAATTCATGAACCAGCCCAGGTGGAACTTCTTCGGCATCTC
>DATARY010000022.1:0-12581 GCA_036263935.1 Mycobacterium sp. | reverse complement strand
GCCGGCTTGCCGTTGAGCTGCGCGCCGACGATGAAGAGCTCGGCGTCCGCGGCGGCGGGCACCAACGACTTCACGCCGTTGAGCCGGTATCCGCTGGGGGTGCGCACGGCGGTGGTCTTCAGCGCGGTCGGGTCGAACAGCGCATGCGGTTCGGCGATCGCCACACAGGCCTGCGGGACGTTGTCGCCCGCGAACTCGTTGAGGTAGGTGGCCTGCTGGTCGGCGCTGCCCCAGTGGGTCAGGGCCGACGCGACGCCGCCGGGCGCCAGGATCGGCAGGGCCAGTCCCATGTCGCCGTAGGCCAGCGCCTCGGCCACAAGTGCGTTCGTGACGGTGGTGCGGTGCGCCGCGATGCCGTCGAAATCCTCTGGGATGTTGATCGCGGTGATGCCCAGCTCGGCGGCCTTGGCGATCAGGTCCGCCGGGTAGGTCGCCGCGGCGTCGGCGTCGCGGGCCGCTGGTCGCAGGATCTCCTCGGCGAACTCTTCGACCGTCTCGAGGATCATCTTCTGGTCCTCGTCGGGGGTCAGGTCGAAGTAGTCCGAGCCGCTGGCCTTCAGCCGCGTCGGCGGCTTGGCGATGCCCTTGATCCGCTTGAACTGGCGATTGGACGCGCCTGCGGCGGAGAAGCCCTGTTTGACCCCGTACTTCAGGCCGCGGTTGAGCGGATCGCGCAGCTTGTAGCGGTCCAGGAACTCCTGGCCCACGATGGGTGTGATCAGCGCCAACCCGATGTCGGTCACTGTCCGCTTGTGCTTGTGCACGCCCACGGCGCTCTCCTTGCCGGCGCGCTTGGGGCGTGGTTCGGCGTTGCCGGCGCGCTTGGGGCGTGGTTTGGCGCCGTTTTCGGACGGCTGTGTGTTGGTCATGTCAGCATCCTCGCTAGCTGTGGGAAGTGCGGACGCATCGAACTGACTCCAGAGTAAGGTATTCGAACTAGGTCTGTGGTTTTGTTACTGACTTCACAGCCCACCACCCAACCGGACCGGAAGCCGCCGCGCCCCCCAGTGTCCGGCGGGTCCGTCGAACAACCCGGGCAGCTGGGTGCCGCAGACCCCGCAACACCCGTCGTCGGTGAGGCCGTAGTGCCGCATCGCGTACCAGTCGCGAACGATGACGGCCTCGCCGCAGCCGGGGCAGTCGGTGGTGTCGCCGTCGGTGTTGTGGACGTTGCCGGTGTAGACGAAGCGCAGGCCTTCAGCCAGCCCGATGCGGCGCGCCCGGGTCAGCGTCTGCACCGGCGTGCGGGGCGTGTCCAACATCTTGTAGTCGGGGTGAAACGCGGTGAAATGCACGGGCACATCCACGCCGAGGTTCTCCCGGATCCACCCGCACTCGGCGGCGACCTCGGCGTCGCTGTCGTTCTGACCGGGTATCAGCAGCGTGGTGATCTCCAGCCACACACCGGTTTCGTGTCGCAGGTACACAAGGGTGTCCAATACATCGGCGAGATGCCCGACGCACACCCGGTGATAGAAGTCCTCGGTGAAGGCCTTCAGATCGACGTTCGCGGCGTCGATGTGCCGGTAGAACTCGGCGCGCGGCCGCGGACACATGTAGCCCGCGGTCACCGAGATCGCCTTGATTCCGCGCTCATGGCACGCGTCGGCCACGTCCGCGGCGTACTCCCAGAAGATCGTGGGATCGTTGTAGGTGAATGCCACACTGCGGCAACCCATTTCGTCGGCGACGCGGGCCAACTCATCGGGTGTCGCGCGACTCGCCAGCGTGTCGGTGTCGCGCGACTTGGAGATATCCCAGTTCTGGCAGAACTTGCACGCGAGATTGCAGCCGGCGGTGCCGAATGACAACACCGCCGAGCCGGGCAGGAAATGGTTGAGCGGCTTCTTCTCCACAGGGTCGACGCAGAAGCCGCTGGACCGGCCGTAGCTGGTGAGCACGATCTGGTCGTCGACCCGCGCGCGGACGAAGCACAGACCCCGCTGGCCCTCGCGCAGCTTGCAGGCGCGCGGGCACACGTCGCACTGGATCCGGCCGTCGTCGATGCGATGCCAATGTGCGGTCGGAACGGTGTGCGGGTCGAAGGTCATCGCGTCCTCCGACCGCCAGGCTACCCGCCGTTGAGCCTGCTCAGAACGTCACCGTGCAAAAGCCCGTTGGTGGCCACGGCGCTGCCGCCGTGCGGGCCCGCGGTGCCGTCGAGGTCGGTGAACGTGCCGCCGGCCTCGCGCACCAGAATGTCCAGCGGCGCCAGATCCCACAGCTTCACCTCGGGCTCCACGGCGATGTCGACGGCGCCCTCGGCAACCAGGCAGTAGGACCAGAAGTCGCCGTAGCCGCGCACCCGCCACACCGCATCGGTCAGCGCCAGGAAGCGCGACCGCAGCTCGCCCCACCCCGTGGTGAGGTCGGAGTACGACAGGCTTGCCGACGCGACGTCGTCGACGCCTGACACCGAGACGCGCCTGGCGTCGCCGTCGAACGATGTGAAAGCGCCCCGACCGCTGCTTGCCCACCACCTGCGGTGCAATGCCGGCGCGCTCACAACGCCAACGGCGGGAACACCGTCGACCAGCAAGGCGATCAACGTCGCCCACACCGGCACTCCGCGGACAAAGTTCTTCGTGCCGTCGATCGGGTCCAGTACCCATTGGTGGCCCGCGAAAACCGCTGTGCCACCGAACTCTTCACCGATCACGACGTCATCCGGCCGCTGTTCGGCCAACACCTCGCGCAGCGCGGTCTCCACCCCGCGGTCGGCGTCGGTCACCGGTGTCAGGTCCGGCTTGGTGTCGACATGAAGGTCCTGCGCACCGAATCGGTCGAGCGTCAGCGCGTCGGCCTGGTCGGCCAGCCGCAGCGCCAACGCCATGTCATCGCGGACCGCGCTCATGGCTGCAGTCCTACCATGACCATGTGTGGGAATTCACGGTGCTGCTGGTGTTGATCGGGGCAGTCGTGCTGCTGGCCGCGCCCAGGATCATGGGACGCCGCGGTGCCGGCAATGACTGGTTGCCGGGGTCGCTGTTGGTGACCGGCGTCAGCCCGCGTCCGGACGCCGCCGGTGTGCAGTACGGCACGATCACCGGCGTCATCAACGGGCCAACGGTCAACGAACACGTCATCTATCAACGCCTCGAAGTCGACGTCGACGCATGGCCGACGATGGGCGCGTTGTTCCCGGTGGTGTACTCGCCCAAGAATCCCGATAACTGGCGATTCGCACCGCAGGACGGCCCGCCACCGATGCCGCCGGGCCCCGCTTCGGCGCCCTAGCTCAGCGGTGGCCGATGCGCAGCAAGTCGGCGACGCTGGTCAGCTTGACCCGCGGCCGGCCCGCCGAATCGCCTGCCGACCGTTCGTAGTCGTCGATCAGCTTCCAGTGGTCGTCGGTGACCAGCGTCGGTTGCCGCGACAGCAGCCATTCGACGAGTTGCTCGGAGTGATCCTCGCCGACGTCGGCCAATCGGGCACCGCGCAGGTCCTCGACGAGGGTGTCGACGGTGTCCTGCGAATCCTTCTTGTTGCTGCCGATCACCCCGGTGGGGCCGCGTTTGATCCAGCCGACCACGTATTCATTGCGGCTGCCGTCGATCCGGCCCGCGGTGTGGGGGATCGTTCCGGTCTTTTCGTCGAACGGCAGTCCCGGCGTGGGCACGCCGCGGTAGCCGACCGCGCGCACCACCAACTGCGCGGGCACCTCCTCGCGCTCGCCGGTGTCCCTGGCCACGACGCGTCCGCCCTCGTCGACCAGTTCGTTACGCCCGAGCACGATCGACTCGACCTGCCCCTCGCCCTTGATCTCGATCGGCGACGTGCGGAACCGGAATACGATGCGGCGCTTGGCCCCTCGCGGTTCGCGTTCGGCCGCCCTTTCTGCATAGCCGTGCAATACCTTGATGTTCTTGCGGACCGTCTTTCCCGCCGCCGCCACGTCCTCCTCGGAGATGTCGGCGAAGTCGGCGGGGTCGACGATCACGTCGACGTCCCCGAGTCCCTCGAGGTCACCGAGTTCGCGCAACTCGAGCGTGGTGAACGTTGCCTGCAACGGCCCGCGCCTGCCGACGATGAGGACCTCCTCGACACCGCGGTCGTGCAGCGACTTCAACGCGTGATCGGCGATGTCGGTGGTGGCCAGCACGTCGGGATCGGTGACCAGGATCCGCGCCACGTCCAGAGCGACGTTGCCGTTGCCGACGACGATTGCCCGCCCCGTCGACAGGTCGGGTGCCATCTCCTCGAAGTGGGGATGGGCGTTGTACCAGCCCACGAAGTCGACCGCGGCGACGCTGCCGGGCAGCTCCTCGCCCGGTATGCCCAGCGACCGGTCGGACTGCGCGCCGACGGCGTAGATCACCGCGTCGTAGCGCTCGGCGAGTTCGGCGGCCCGCACATGGTCGCCGACCACGATGTTGCCGAAGAACCGGAACCGGGGATCCAGCGCCGTCTTCTCGAACTGGGCGCTGATCGACTTGATCTTCGGATGGTCCGGGGCCACCCCCGAACGAACAAGGCCCCACGGCGTAGGCAGCATTTCCAGCATGTCGACGCGCACGTCGGCGTCGTCGGTCGCATCGGCGAACTTCAGCAGCGATGCCGCGGCGAAGTAACCCGAGGGTCCCGAGCCGACGATCGCCACGTGGTATGGACGCATACTCAGCTTTCTGTCGCTGCCTGGCCATCCGCGCGAAGGTCGCGTTGTAGCCGGGCCGGATACCAACCCGATGCTAAACGGGGACACTTCGCGCCGGCGCCGGGCATCGAGAACCGCGCCGGTCCGGCGGGCAGGAGCGCTGGGGGCACCCCCGCCCGGAGCGAAGTGACCGGGAGAGGTGTCGGTACCCTGAACTCCCGTGGATCCTGACCGTCAAGCCGACCTCGCCGCCCTCGACTCCACCCTGACCACGGTGGAGCGGGTGCTCGACGTCGAGGGGCTGCGCGGCCGCATCGAGAAGCTCGAGCATGAGGCGTCCGATCCTCACCTGTGGGACGACCAGGCGCGGGCCCAGCGGGTCACCAGCGAGTTGTCCCACACCCAGGGTGAGCTGCGCCGCGTCGGGGATCTGCGCCGGCGCCTCGACGATCTGCCGGTGCTCTATGAGTTGGCGGCCGAGGAGGAGGCTGCCGACGAGCTCGCGGAGGCCGACGCCGAGCGCAAGAAGCTGCGCGAGGATGTCGAGGCGATGGAGGTGCGCACGCTGCTGTCCGGCGAGTACGACGAGCGCGAGGCCCTTGTGAACATCCGGTCGGGGGCCGGCGGGGTGGACGCCGCGGACTGGGCGGAGATGTTGATGCGGATGTACATCCGCTGGGCGGAGAAGCACGACTATCCGGTCGAGGTGTTCGACACGTCCTATGCCGAGGAAGCGGGCATCAAGAGCGCGACGTTCGCGGTGCACGCGCCGTTCGCGTACGGCACGTTGTCGGTCGAGCAGGGCACACACCGGCTGGTGCGAATCAGCCCGTTTGACAACCAGGGTCGGCGCCAGACGTCGTTCGCCGAAGTCGAGGTGCTGCCGGTCACCGAAACCACCGACCACATCGATATTCCGGAGAGCGACGTGCGTGTCGACGTGTACCGGTCCAGTGGTCCCGGCGGTCAGTCGGTGAACACCACCGACTCCGCGGTTCGACTCACCCACCTCCCGACCGGTATCGTGGTGACTTGCCAGAACGAGAAGTCGCAGCTGCAGAACAAGGTTTCGGCGATGCGAGTACTTCAGGCAAAGTTGTTGGAACGCAAGCGTTTAGAAGAACGTGCTGAGCTGGACGCGTTGAAGGGTGACGGCGGCAGCTCGTGGGGCAACCAGATGCGCTCCTACGTGTTGCACCCGTATCAGATGGTGAAGGACCTGCGCACCGACTACGAGGTCGGCAATCCGGCTGCGGTACTCGACGGGGACATCGACGGATTCCTTGAAGCCGGAATCCGGTGGCGCAATAGAAAAGATGACGAATAGCACCGTAGTTGCACTATCGCTAGCCGATCGCTGGCACAGCTTTTGGACCGGCGACATCGGCGTCTGGATCCTCGACAGAGGCGTCCGGATCGCGTTGCTGCTGATCGGTGGCCTGCTGGCGGCCCGATTCATCAACTGGACGGCCAACAGAATCGTCCGCCGCATCGACGCGGAATACCGGGAGAGCGACCAATTGGTTCGCTCGGAGAGCGCCAAGCATCGCCAGGCGGTGGCGTCGGTGATCTCGTGGGTGTCGGTCGCGCTGCTGTTCGTCATCGTCGCGGTCGAAGTCACCGACATCCTGGCGATCCCGGTGGGATCGCTGGTGGCGCCGGCCGCGGTGCTGGGCGCCGCACTCGGCTTCGGGGCCCAGCGCATCGTGCAGGACCTGCTGGCGGGGTTCTTCATCATCACCGAGAAGCAGTACGGCTTCGGTGACCTCGTTTCGCTAACCGTCGCCGGCATCTCCCTTCCTGCCGAGGGCACAGTGGAGGACGTCACACTTCGGGTGACCAAGCTGCGGTCCACCGAGGGTGAGGTGTTCACCATCCCCAACGGCCAGATCGTCAAGACGATGAATTTGTCGAAGGACTGGGCGCGTTCGGTGATCGACATCCCCGTGCCCGCGTCCGCCGACCTCAACCAGGTCAACGACGTCCTGCACGGCGTGGCCGAGAAGGCGATGGAGGATCCGAGTCTCAAGGCGCTGCTACTGGACGCCCCTCAGCTGATGGGTGTGGAGAGCATCCAGCTCGACACGGTGAATCTGCGGATGGTCGCCCGCACATTGCCGGGCAAGCAGTTCGAGGTAGGCCGGCGGATTCGGGTTCTGGTGGTCCGGGCGCTGAGGCGCGCCGGAATAGTGTCGCCGACGGACGGCCAGGCCCCGATGGTGGAGGCCATCGTGCATCCGGCGACGGCCGGCGGCGCCGAGGAAGAGACGCAGGGGCCTCCGGAGCAGCAGAAATGAGTTCCTGGTTCAAGGCTCACCTCGGCCGGATGCGGGTCTCGACCTTGTTGCTCATCGTCGCGTTCATCGCATTGTTCTGGGTGCACCAGACCTTTCGACCGGCGCCGGCGGCCAACCAAGCCCCGGCGCCCGCGGTGGTGCCGCCCGGATTCGTCCCCGATCCCAACTACACGTGGGTGCCCAGGAGCAATGTGCGGCCTCCGAAGGAAACGCTGACTCCCGCGACGACGACGCCGACGACGACCACCCCGACTCAGACAACGACGACGTCACCGGGTCAGACCACCAGCCCGACCTCGCCGACGGTGTCCACTCCGACGACTACCGTGCTATTTCCCGACGGCTCGGGCCCATTGCCGCCGGTGACGATCACGTTGCCGCCGGGGCTTCTGCCGCCCGCGACCCCTGCTCCGCCGTCATAGCCATCCCCGGTCTGTGCAAATCCGCCGCTACACTGGCGTGCCGTGATGATCACCCTCGACCATGTGTCCAAGCAGTACAAGTCGTCGGCCCGTCCGGCGCTCGACAATATCTCGGTCAGGATCGACAAGGGTGAGTTCGTTTTCCTGATCGGTCCGTCCGGTTCGGGCAAGTCGACGTTCATGCGGCTGCTGCTGGCCGAGGAGCATCCCTCCGCGGGTGATATCCGGGTATCGAAGTTCCACGTCAACAAGTTGCCCGGTCGACATGTCCCGGGCCTGCGCCAGGTGCTCGGCTGCGTGTTCCAGGACTTCCGGCTGCTGCAGCAGAAGACGGTGTTCGAGAACGTCGCGTTCGCGCTGGAGGTCATCGGCAAGCGATCGGACGTGATCAACAGGGTGGTGCCCGACGTGCTCGAGATGGTCGGGCTGTCCGGCAAGGCCAACCGGCTGCCCAACGAGCTGTCCGGCGGCGAGCAGCAGCGCGTCGCGATTGCGCGTGCGTTCGTCAACCGGCCGCTGGTGCTGCTGGCCGACGAGCCGACCGGCAACCTCGACCCCGAGACCAGCAAGGACATCATGGACCTGCTCGAGCGCATCAATCGCACCGGCACGACGGTGCTGATGGCCACCCACGACCATCACATCGTCGACTCGATGCGCCAACGCGTCGTCGAGTTGGAGTTGGGCAGGCTGATCCGGGACGAACAGCGCGGCGTTTACGGAATGGACCGCTAAGTGCGCTTCGGCTTTTTGATCAATGAGGTTCTGACCGGGCTTCGCCGCAACGTCACCATGACGGTCGCGATGATCCTGACCACCGCCATCTCGATCGGCCTTTTCGGTGGTGGGTTGTTGGTGGTGCGGCTGGCCGACCAGTCGCGCAACATCTACCTGGATCGCGTTGAGAGCCAGGTCTTTTTGACCAACGACGTCTCCGCCAACGACCCCACCTGTGATGCCAACCCGTGCAAGGCGCTTCGTAAGACGATCGAGGACCGCGACGACGTGCGCTCGGTGCGGTTCCTGAACCGCGACGACGCCTACAACGATGCGATCAAGAAGTTCCCGCAGTACAAGGACGTCGCGGGAAGGGACGCGTTTCCCGCGTCGTTCGTCGTCAAGCTGGACCATCCCGAACAGCACAAGGATTTCGACGAGGCGATCCTCGGCCAGCCCGGCGTGCTCAATGTGCTCAATCAGAAGGACTTGATCGACCGCCTGTTCGCGGTTCTCGACGGCCTGTCCAACGCCGCGTTCGCAGTGGCGTTGGTGCAGGCGATCGGCGCTATCTTGTTGATAGCCAACATGGTTCAGGTGGCGGCCTATACGCGACGCACGGAGATCGGCATCATGCGACTGGTCGGCGCGAGCCGGTGGTACACACAGCTGCCGTTCCTCGTCGAGGCGATGCTGGCCGCCCTCATCGGTGTGGTCATCTCGATCTTCGGGCTGATCGTGGTGCGGGCGATGTTCCTGGAGAACGCGCTAAACCAGTTCTACCAAGCCAATTTGATCGCCCGGATCGACTACGCGGACATCCTCTATATCGCCCCCATCCTGCTGTTCGTGGGCGTGGCGATGGCCGGCGTCACGGCCTATGCCACGCTCCGGCTCTACGTCCGACGCTAACCGTGGCGAAGAAGGCCAGTCCGGCCAAGTCCGGCAAGAACCAGATCATCGCCACGAATCGCAGGGCGCGGCACAACTATTCGATCATCGACACCTACGAGGCCGGAATCCAGCTCGTCGGCACCGAGGTGAAGAGCCTGCGCGACGGGCAGGCGTCGCTGGCCGATGCCTTCGCCACCGTCGACGACGGCGAGGTGTGGCTGCGCAACCTGCACATTCCGGAGTATCACCACGGCACCTGGACCAACCACGCGCCGCGGCGCAACCGCAAATTGTTGTTGCACCGCAAGCAGATCGACGCGCTGGTCGGCAAGATCCGCGACGGGAACTTCACGCTGGTTCCGCTGTCGCTGTACTTCTCCGAAGGCAAGGTCAAGGTGGAGCTCGCGCTGGCCCGCGGTAAAGAGGCGCGCGACAAGCGGCAGGACATGGCCCGGCGCGACGCGCAGCGCGAGGTCATCCGTGAGCTCGGCCGTCGCGCTAAGGGCATGACGTGACCGGGGCCAATGTCGCGATGGACATGCCGACAATCGAGTTGCCTGCACTGATGAACCGCAAGCTGAAAAGCAATGGATTCAACGCGATTGGTGGACCGTCGATGAGCGGCGGCGCTGGAGATATGACGTGACCCGTCCCATGACTCGGCTCGACAAGTCCGCGGTGCTCGACGGCTTGTTCGCCGAGTGGGATGACATCGAGGCGTTGCTCGCTGGTCTGACGGAAAGCCAGTGGCGGGCCGCGAGCTCGCTGCCGGGCTGGAATGTGCACGACGTGACAGCTCATTTGATCGGTACCGAGTCGATGCTGCAGGGCGCCGCGACCCCGGAAGCCGACGTGGACGTGTCGACGCTCAAGCACGTCCGCAACGACGTCGGCATCCTGAACGAACGCTGGGTGCGCAGGCTGCGCGGCGTGGGCTCCGCCGAGCTGCTTGACAAGTTCCGTTCGACGACCGCCGAGCGTCGCAAGGCGCTGAGACGGATGTCGGTCGGGGACTGGGACGACCTCACCGCGACGCTGGCGGGTCCCGACAGCTACGGCCGGTTCATGCGGGTGCGGGTCTTCGACTGCTGGATGCATGAGCACGACATCCGCGATGCACTCGAGCGGCCTGCCGCCGATGACGATCTGGGGGGACCGTCATCTCGGCTGGCGCTCGACGAGATGACCGCCAGCATGGGATTCGTGGTGGGCAAGCTCGGCGGTGCCCCGGACGGCTCCCGGGTGGCCATCGAACTGACCGGCCCGCTGGCGCGCACCATCAACGTCGACGTGCGGGGCCGGGGGCGGGTGGTCGACGAATTCGATGCCGAGCCGACGTCGACGATCACACTCGACGGCTTGTTGTTCACCCGGCTGGCGGGCGGCCGGACCGCCCCGCACCAGCACATCGACGCCATTTCTTACGGCGGGGACGAGGCCGTCGGGAAGCGGATCGTCGAGCACCTCAACTACGTGATTTGATCTGCCCGGTCGTCCCGCTGGCGTTGCCGGGCTTGCCGTTCGCGTTCGCGTCGACTGTAAGCGGCATGCCGGACGGCTTCCTCACTGTCAAAGCTGGATCCGAGGGCGCCGGCGATGATGCCCATCGAGCAGGCCAGCCACACGATTCGCACATAGGCATCAAGACCGGCCGGATGACCCAGTTGAGACTGAAGGTAGCGGCTGTCGATCACCGTGACGGCGACCACCATGGTGACCGTACAAAGCACCATGTACATCACGGCGACCCCGATGCCGAGTGTGATGACTGTCGAGGCGTTGAACAGGACGGCTTCACCGCGTTGGCGGTGGCCCGACGGACGTTCCCACAGCCGGTTGTAGCAGATGAACCAGGTCACCATGGCACCGATGGCAAGCACGGAGATCAGTGCCAGTCGCGCTGGGTGCAACATGTCGGCCATCGGCCAGAGTCCGGAGTAAAACATCGGAAAGGCCGCCGTCGCGGCGGCCGCAGCGGTTGCCTTCTCAAGCGACGGCACCAAGCGCCACGGTCGATTGGACCGCACCATCCCGAACAGCATCTGCAGTCGACCGCCGTACCCGGCCAGTGCCAGGTACTGGTCGCCCTTCGGCGAGTCGGAAGGAACGTGCCGGATGGGGACGCGGAAGCTTCCTATCCGTTTGGTAGATCGAAGAAGCGCCGACAGCGTGCCGGCGTCCGGCTCGGCAAGGTGTTGAATCAGCGGCACAGCCAGACCGCACAGCCGGTTCGCCAGCTGTACTGCGCCGAGCGCGGGCAGCGACAGCAGGGCGACCCGGTGTTTGGTGTTGTAGTCGGCGACCAGGGGCGTCGTTCCCAGCCGCATGGGTAGGTCCGTGATCAGTACCACGATGTCCCACTCGTTGTCCGACCGGTAGCGCCGGGCCAGCTCGACCATGGGGATGCCGCCGTTGTCATCGAGGGGAATCCGATCGATGGTCACCTGCACCTGCACCTGCCGGCCCGCCAGCTGGTTCACCAGGGTGGCGGCAACCCCGGCGGGCACCCCCTCATCGACGACGAGGCCGACGGTCTCGGTCTGTCGCGCCGTGGGCGGTGCGCTGCTCGTCTGGGTGGAGTCGTTGGCCATAAACGTTGGGTACCCGCACTCGGCACCGCCAGATTCCTGGCGTACACGGGATGAACTGCCTGGAGGTCACTGTTGTAACAGGCGTACCATTGATTGTCCTGCCGAAAGCCGGCGGGGGTGCGAGGGGCTGAACGGCTTCGACATCGCGCATCGAATCAAGGGAAGCGTGCCGGTGCAGGCAAGAGACCACCGTAAGCGTCGTTGCAACCAATTAAGCGCCGATTCCAATCAGCGCGACTTCGCCCTCGCTGCCTAAGCGACGGTGAGTCTGTCAGACCGGGAGAGCCCTCGGCCCGGACCCTGGCATCAGCTAGAGGGATCCACCGATGAGTTCGGTCGCGGGACTCATCGGGACACCAACAGCGACTGGGATCGTCATCCTGACTTGTTCGCGTGATCAGGAGATCCGAGTAGAGGCGTAGCGAACTGCGCACGGAGAAGCCTTGAGGGAATGCCGTTGGACCCGGGTTCGATTCCCGGCAGCTCCACTTAAACCAACACTTGATTGTCGTTACTCGAAACGCTGCGCGTTTTAAGTTGCTATTTGTTGGCCGCGTCGGGCGCGATTATGCATGATCTGAGCCGAAATCGGCGACTAGAGGCCGTCGTCGAGTTGACCGAGTCTGTCTGTGTGGTGTTGTACCGACTGAGTGGACGTGGTGGTGGACTTAAACCACGAGCGTGAGGCCCGAGCTGCTCAGTCACCGGGCCATTCACCGGTCCATCTCTCAAAGAGCCGCGCGCCTTGGCGGTCGATTATTGTCTTGACGACGGAGTAGATGGCGCCCTCGAGCGCCGCCGCGAGCACGATCTGTTTGAAGGGATATTGGGTTTCCAACGCTTTCGGCGGTTCGGCCTGCTCGCCTGGGGTCGCCCGCTGCCAGACCTGTTTGAAGATAATGCCGGCGAGCAGACCACCGACCATGGAACTCACTAGGCCTACAGGGCGGTAAAGGATCTTGGCGGACTTGCTGGGTCTGTTCTTCGCCATTCGCAGCCTTTCGTGACGCGCCTGCCCGATGCCAATGTCAGCGGCGGCGGATCCAGACGACGACTCCAATCGTGA
>DATARY010000141.1:0-32079 GCA_036263935.1 Mycobacterium sp. | reverse complement strand
GAACCGCTGGTGCCAGGCGTGCCGCACGGCATGGTTGGGCAGATGGTTCGGTTCGGCATCGTCGGCATCGCGAGCACGATCGCCTACGCCCTGCTGTATCTGGTGCTGCATCCCGCGATGGGTGCGCAGGCCGCGAACCTGGCGGCGTTGTTGCTCACCGCGATCGGCAACACCGCCGCCAACCGCGCGTTCACCTTCGGCATCCGCGGGCGCACCGGCGTCGCCCGTCATCAGCTGAACGGCCTGCTGGTATATGCGTTCTGTCTGGGCATTACCAGTGGCTCGTTGTTTGTGCTGCACCGATTCGACCCGACGGTCGGCAAGGTGGTGGAGCTCGCGGTGCTGGTGGTGGCGAACCTCGTCGCGACGTTGGTTCGATTCGTCGCGCTGCGAAGGGTTTTTGGCGCTCATCGCCGCTAGGCGGTGACCTTAAAACGGCGGCGGTGGCCATGAGGGCCGCAGCTACTTGACCATCGCCGCAATCTCTTCGATCGACCACGGCGGCGAGTCCTGGTGGTCGCGATAACCGAGTAGCGATGGGGGCTGCCGGTCGAAGCGGCCGACGAAACCCCCTGCGGCGATGAAGATCTGACCCGTCACATCCTTGGCGAGGTCGCTGGCAAGGTAGGCATAGGTCGGTGCGACATACTCGGGCGGGGGAGCGTCGAGCGCTGCCTGCGTGCTGACCTCATCCAGCAGGCCGCGGCGGTTCAAGCCGACGATGTGGGCCTGGTAGTCCCGGCCGGTCGACAGCCGCGTCTTCGCACCTGGGCAGACCACGTTCGCGCGCACGCCGTGTTCCTTGAGTTCGGCGGCGATCGCCAGTGTCAGCCCGTTGATCGCGCCCTTGCCCGCCGGATAGCCGGTCCCGCCGTAGTCGCCGAGGAACGCGAACGAACTGGTGTTGATGATCGCACCGCCGCCGTGCGTGACCATCTTCGGCGCTGCGGCCCGGCAGGTCTCGAATGTCGTGCCGAGATGAGCGTCGAGCAGGTCGTGGAACCGTGCGCTCGTGACGTTGAGGATCGATTCGCTGGCTAGCCCCGCGGTGCCGGCGCAGTTCACCAGGATGTCGATGCGGCCGAATTCGGTTGTGCACTTGCCGATCAGCGCGTCGGCGATCTCCGGATCCGCCGGCGAGCCCGGATGAGCGACCGCGCCTTTGATGTGCTCGGCAGCCTCCTTCGCGGCTTCTGCGTCGCGCCCGTTGACCACCACACCGGCGCCCAGCTCGGCGAGCAGCTCCGCCACCGCACGGCCCACGCCGCGGGAGCCGCCGACAACAACCGCACCGCGACCCGCCAGTGGCGCTCTAATCGCTCTTGTCCGCCTGCGCGAACCGCATCATGTCCATGTTCCAGTAGCCGCGCAGGTTGGTGAGCAGGCCGGCGTCATTCACCTTGTAGGTGAAGACCCCCCGCACGCTGGCGGATGACCCATTGTCAAACTTGAAGCTAAGGACCAGAATATGCGCGATCTCGTCGGGAGAACCTGTCGGGAACGTCTCTTCGCGCGTAATCGTGATGTCGGTCTGGCCGATGGTGGCGTCGTAGAATGCGCCAGCCGCCTCCTTGCCACGCGCACCGTTGCCGTCGGGGTTGGTGTAGGACTTGCCGATCGGATCTTCGATGACGATGTCGTCGGCCATCAACGCCAGCCAGCCGTCCTTGTCGTGTGCCTGCACACACCGCCATGAATTCTGTGACGCGGTCAGAACCGGTGTCTTCTGGATTGTTTCCTGCGTCATGTGATTACCGGTCGTCGTCGGTGTAGCGGATCACGCCGCGGATGTTCTTGCCCTGCAGCATGTCCTGGTAGCCCTCGTTGATCTGCTCCAGCCTGTACTGCCGGGTGATCATGTCATCGATATTGAGCTTGCCCGCCTTGTACATCGATAGCAGCTGCGGGATGTCGTACTGCGGGTTGCCACCGCCGAAAATCGTGCCCTGCAGGTTCTTCTGCATCAGTGTCAGCATCGCCAGGTTCAGCGTCACCTGGGTGTCCAGCAGGCTGCCGATCGCGGTCAACACGCAGGTTCCGCCCTTTGCCGTGATCATCAGGTAGCTGTCGACGTCCGCACCCTTGACCTCGCCGACCGTCACGATCACCTTGTGTGCCATAAGGCCGTAGGTGAGCTCCGCGATACCCATCAGCGCGGCGTTGATATCCGGATACACATGTGTGGCACCGAATTTCAGCGCCTGATCGCGCTTCCACTCCACTGGGTCGATGGCGAAGACATACCGGGCACCGGCGTTGACCGCCCCCTGCAGCGCCGACATGCCGACCCCGCCGACGCCGATAACCGCAACGTCCTGGCCGGGCCGGATATCGGCGGTGCGTGTCGCCGAACCGTAGCCCGTGGTCACGCCGCAGCCGACAAGGGCTGCCACCTCGAAGGGGATCGACGGGTCGATCTTCACCACCGAGCTCTGATGCACCACCATGTACGGCGAGAACGTGCCCAGCAGCGTCATGGGAAAAACGTTCTGGCCCCTGGTCTGGATCCGGAATGTGCCGTCTGAGACGGCCGCGCCGTTGAGCAGGCCGGCTCCCAGGTCGCACAGGTTGCGCAGACCCGCCTGACAGGACGTGCACTTGCCGCACGACGGGATGAACGACAGCACAACGTGGTCACCGGGGGCGATGTCTTCGACGCCTGGCCCGACCTCGGTGACGACGCCGGCGCCCTCATGACCGCCCAGCACCGGAAAGCCGCCCATCGGGATACCGCCGGTGACCAGGTGGTGGTCGGAGTGGCACATCCCGGCCGCCTCCATCCGGATCTTCACCTCATCCTTTACGGGATCGCCGATCTCGATCTCCTCGACCGACCACGGCTGATTGAACTCCCAGATGAGAGCGCCTTTTGTCTTCATGGAAACCTGCTTTCTCTCCAGTGCCCCCGCGACAGACTAAGTTATCTAGGTCACACCTTTGTCTGCTGGTCTACCAGATCGCCACGGGCGCCTCACCAAGCGGGTAGTAGCCTTTCAATTTCTCGCCCGCCAGTGAGCGTTCGATCCGCTTCTGCATGCCTGCGCTGAGGTCACCGGACTCGATCAGCTTCATGAACATCTTGGACACGTGACCGAAGTCGAAGAAGTCGCGCTGCCACTCGATCTTCAGATCGCCGTCCTTGACGGTAAGCCGGAACCAGCTTCCGCCGATGCCGTAGATCTCGTCCTGGGTACCGTCGCTCTTGTTGACGATCTGCTTCCAAAAGCCGACGACCTCCCCAAGTTTGTCGTCAACGAGCACCTTCTGGTACTCGTAGACCCAGTTCTCCAGGCCTTCCATCTCCAAACCCAAGGCGACGTCACGGATTTCGTCGCGGCCGACGCACATCACGTCTTCCTTGGGGCCGATGTTCCAGCCGTAGGTGGCGTCCTCGGTGTAGAACTCGGCGAGCGGCTTCCAGTCACCTTTCTGCTCGCAGACGCGGTTGGCCTCCAGCCATTCCTCGACCCATTTGTCGAGTTCCTCGCGGGGCAATGACGCCATTGGCTTGACCTTTCTTAGTCCTCATCCCTTATGGACAGTGCTTGCGTGGGGCACGCCCACACGGCTTGTTCGACTTGCGCCCGTTCCTCTTCCGACGGTTCGGCATTGAGGATCTCGACCTTGCCCCGTTTGGGCACCTTGAAAATCTCGGGCGCCTCGAGCTCGCACATGGCATGGCCCTGGCACAGGTCCAGGTCTACGTCGACGCGGTAGCGCATAAGCGACCTCCTAGACATTTGTGTTGGATGTCATCGGCTCCGTAAGCGGTAGCGCACCTTGGCGGGCTGAGCCAGCTGCACCACCATCTTCGAATGATCGTTCTGGTAACTGTCCGACGGCTGCGCCATCTCGAATTCATACTCGCGCAACAGAACCGAGAAGATCGCCTTGATCTGCATGGTGGCGAAGGCGGCGCCGACGCAGCGATGCCGACCGGCGCCGAACGGAATCCACGTCCAGCGGTTGATCAGGTCCTCCTGGCGGGGCTTCTCGTAACGGCCTGGGTCGAACGCGTCCGGATCGGGGAAGTCCTCAGGTATCCGATTGGAGATCGCCGGCGATGCGGCAACGAAGTCGCCGTCGTGGATCGGGTATCCCTGGACCTCGAACTCGCCCTTGGCTACCCGCATCAGGATGATCAGCGGCGGGTGCAGCCGCAGTGTCTCCTTCAGCACGTTCTCCAGCTTTGGGATCTGGCGCAGCGCATGGAAACTGACCTCTTGGCCGTCGGCGTAGAGGTCTTCGAGCTCCTTGATCACCTCGGCGTAGGCGTCGGGGTGACGGATGAGCTCGATCAGCGTCCACGAGGCCGTGCCCGAGCTGGTGTGGTGGCCGGCGAACATCAGCGAGATGAACATCCCGGTGACCTCGTCGGCCGAGAACCGTGGATTGCCCTTCTCGTCCTTGATCGACACCAGCACGTCGAGCATGTCGCGGTCGCCCTTGGCCTTGGGCGGGTTGGCGATGCGCCCGTCCATGATCTCCTGGACCAGGGCGACCAAGCCTTCTCGCGCGGCGTCACGGCGGCGGAAGCTCTCGATCGGCAGGTTGGGGTCGACATAGCACAGCGGATCGGTGCCGCGCTCTAATTCGTGGTAGTAGTGCGCGAACCGGGAGTCCAGCTGGTTGCGGAACTTCAGTCCGATCAGGCAGGCAGTCGACGTGTAGATGGTCAACTCCGCAAAGAAGTCCAGCAGGTCGATCGCGCCTTCGTCGCCCCAGCCGGCGATCATCTTCTTGACTTCGCCCTCGATGGTCGCCGCGTGGCCCTTCATCTGTTCGCCGCGCAGCGCCGAGTTGTGCAGCATCTCCTTGCGGCGCTCGGGGCTGGCGTCGAACACGACGCCCTTGCCGAAGATCGGCGTCATGAAGGGGTAGGCCTCGGCCTGGTCGAGATCCTCGTCGGCCGAACGGAAGAAGAACTCGTTGGCTTCGACGCCCGACAGGAAGATGACGTGCTTGCCGGCCAGCCGGAACCAGCCGACATCGCCGCATTCGTCGCGGACACGCTTCATCAAACCGATTGGGTCGGTGCGGAATTCCTCGAGGTGGCCATGTTCTTCTTCGCCGCCCGAGACGCGTGGAACGATCGCGGTGGTCATGACGGCATCCCCTCTTCTCCAAGTTTCAGTTGCTGACGTTCTTTGGTGGTGGCCAGCGGTGCCTCCGGCTGAAGCTCCATGCTCGCGATGAAGCCGCCTCGCGGGGTTTCGGCGACGAACGCGATCGCGCGGGCCAGGTCGGCTGCGCGCAGGAAGTAGTCGTGGCGGGCCTGCCCCCACTTGGCCCAGTCCTCCAGGGCCGGTCCGATGAGCTCGGCGGGCAGGCTCCAGCCCATGTTGGTCTTCGTCGGCCCGGGATGCACGATCGATGCCCGCACACCGGTGCCCTCGAGTTCCATCTGCAAGTTGGTCACCATCGCGACAAGCGCGGCCTTGGCGGCGCCGTAGGCACCCATGTGCGGGCGCTGCCGCAGCGCAACGTCGGATCCGACGAAGATAAGGTCACCGCGTTGCCGCTCGACCATTCCCGGCAGCACCGCGGTCGCAAGCCGGTTGGCGCCGATCAAATGGATCTGGATCTGGGATTCGAAGCTGTCCGTGCTGATTTCGTGCAGCTTGCCGAAGTAGGTGTCGCCGGCGCCGGTGACCAGCACCTCGATGTCGCCGAGCTCTTCGGTGGCCCGGTGCACGAATCCCTTGACCGACTCGGGATCGGTGACGTCGAGGTGAAGAGCGACGGCTTCGCCCCCCGCGGAACGGATCTCGCCGACCAGCTCCTGGCACTTCTCGACCCGACGGGCACCCAACGCGACGGGAAAGCCACGGGCGGCCAGTTCGGTGGCCGTCGCGGCGCCGATTCCCGACGACGCACCCGCAACGATGGCGGGCCTGCGCGTGGGCAGCGGTTCGAAGCGCGGCATCTACGCAACCTCCACGGCCACGGGTAGGTGAGCGAATCCGCGGACGTTACTGGAGTGGACGCGGACGGCGTTGGCCTCGTCGACCTCGTATGCGCGGATCCGCTTGAACAGTTCGGTCAGGGCCACCCTTGCTTCCATCCGAGCCAGGTGCGCGCCGAGGCAGAAGTGGGCGCCGCTGCCGAAACTCACGAGTTTCGAGCCAATTTCGCGGCCGATCAGGTAGTGGTCGGGATCGTCGAACACCCGCCCATCGCGGTGCGCCGACCCGGGCAGTAACAGCAGCACATCGCCCTCGGGAATGGTGGTGTCGTACAGCGTCAGCTTCGCGGAGACGGTACGGGCGAGGATCTGACTGGAGGTGTCGTAGCGCAGCGTCTCCTCGACCCACAGCGGCACCCGCTCGAGATCGGAGTAGATCGGGGTCAGCTGGTCGGGGTTCTTGTGGCCCCAGAACGCCGCATTGGCAAGCAATTTGGTGGTGGTCTCGTTGCCCGCGATCACCATCAGGAACATGAAGCCCAGGATTTCGTCGTCGGTGAGCCGGTCGCCGTCGATCTCGGCCTGCAGCAGCGCCGACGTGAGATCGTCGGTCGGCTTCTTGCGGCGCTCGGCCACCATCTCCTGGTAGTAGACGATGAGGTTGATGGACGCCTCGATCGCGGAGGCCGGTACGTCGGTGACGCCGTCCTCGCGGTGCATCACCCCATCGGCCATCGCGCGGATGCGGTCGCGGTCGGGTACGGGTACACCCATCAGCTCCGAGATGACGTCCATCGGCAGCCTGCCCGCGAATTCCGCCACGTAATCAACGGTTCCGGAGCCCGCCTTCTCCAGCATCGCGTCGAGATGCTGCACGGCGAGTTCGGCGACCCGCGGCTCAAGCTCACGAATCCGGCGCGGGGTGAAGCCCTTAGACACCAGGGTGCGCAGGCGTAGATGGGCGGGGTCGTCCATTGCAAGGAACGACATCGTCTTCGAGGCGTGCGGCCCGCGTGACACCGGGTCAAGTGAGACCCCATCGCGGTTGGACAGCGTCGTGCTGTTGCGGAACCCCTGCAGGACGTCGCGATGCCGCGACAGCGCCCAGAAGCCGAGGTTCTTGTTGTGGTACAGCGGCGCTTCGTCGCGCAACCGCTTGTAGTACGGGTAGGGGTCCTCGTGAAAGTCGTAGTCGTACGGGTCGAGGATGACGTCAGAGACATCCACGGTCATCGATCCTCTCCGAGGCGGTGTCATCGATCCTCTCCGAGGATGAGGCCGACCACATAGCTGAGGCGGTCGGCGATCTGGCGATAGGTCACCACGCCGCTGCCCGCGTGAACCAGCGCACCGAAGTAGGTCATCTCCAGCGCCGACACCGTCCGCGGGTCTGCGTCGGGGCCCATCGACGAGCGGATGCGGCGGTGGATCTCGGCGCCGATGCGGTCACGGACCGTGCGCACCGCGGGGTCGTTGCCGCTCAGCAGCGCGGTCGTGCATGCGGCGGCGACCTCTGGTTCGTCGGCGATCATCAGCGTCAGGGCGCGCAGCGCCTTCTCGACCCTCGTCGACCTGCTGTCGTTGACGTCGGTGAAATAGGGCACCTGGCGGACCAGGTCGAGATAGACCTCCGCGATCAGGTGGTTCTTCGACGAGAAGTAGGTGTATGCCGTCGCCGGTGCGACCTTGGCACGGGCCGCCACCGCTCGGACGGTCAGGTCTGCGTACGACGATTCCCGCAGCATCTCCACGCCGGCGGTGAGCACCTTGCGGAAGGTCTCCTCCTGCCGGCGGTTGCGCGGCGTCTCATCCGGTTGGTCTGAGATCGCGATCACAGCATCGCTGGACACATGTCCAAGTTATCCGACGAGATGCGCCTCAAGCAAGTGCGGCTCAGAAAAATGCAGGGATCAGCGTCTTTCTGTACGCTGCAGCCTGCAGTCTTGCCTCCCGCGCGGGTCAGCGACTATGGTTCGAGGAAATAGAGTTAGACAGTTGTCCAGCAGTGCGAATCGGGAGTGAGTATGGGGATCCTGGACGATCGCCAGAGTCAGTTGCTTATCGACGGGAAGCTCGTGGCGGGCAGCGCCGGCACGTTCCCGACCATGAACCCGGCTACCGAGGAGGTGCTCGGCGTGGCCGCCGATGCGGGCGCCGATGACATGGGAGGGGCGATTGAGGCGGCTCGGCGTGCTTTCGATGGCACGGACTGGTCGACGAACACCGAACTGCGGGTGCGCTGCCTTCGTCAGTTGCAGGCGGTCATGCGCGACAACCTCGAGCAGCTGCGCGACATCACCATCACCGAGGTGGGCGCACCGCGGATGCTGACGGCCTCCGCGCAGCTGGAGGGTCCGATCGAGGATCTGAGCTTCTGCGCCGACACCGCGGAGTCCTACCGATGGACCACCGATCTCGGCATCGCCTCGCCGCTGGGCATCAAGACCCACCGCACGATCGCCCGCGAGGCGGTCGGGGTGGTGGGCGCCATCACCCCGTGGAACTTCCCCCACCAGATCAACCTGGCCAAGCTCGGCCCGGCGCTGGCCGCGGGCAACACCGTCGTCCTCAAGCCGGCGCCGGACACGCCGTGGTGCGCCGCGATCCTCGGTGAGCTCATCACCGAGCACACCGACATCCCGCCGGGCGTGATCAACATCGTCACATCCAGCGACCACGGCGTCGGTGCACTGCTGTCGAAAGACCCACGGGTGGATATGGTTTCGTTCACTGGATCGACGGTGACTGGTCGCGCCGTGATGTCTGATGGTGCGGCGACGCTGAAAAAGGTCTTCCTCGAGCTCGGCGGCAAGTCGGCGTTCTTGGTGCTCGACGACGCCGATCTCGGCGGGGCGTGCGCGGTTTCGGCATTCACCGCGGCCACACATGCCGGGCAGGGATGCGCGATCACCACCCGGCTCGTTGTACCGCGGGCCCGGTACGACGAAGCCGTCGCGGCGGCCGCGGCCACGATGGCGTCGCTGAAACCGGGCGATCCGACCGACCCGGGCACCGTCTGTGGACCGCTGATCTCGGCGCGCCAGCGGGACCGTGTTCAGGGCTACCTGGATTCGGCGATCGCGGAGGGCGGCACATTCGCCACCGGAGGTGGGCGTCCCGCCGACCGCGACACCGGTTTCTTCATCGAGCCGACGGTGATCGCCGGCCTTGACAACAACGCCAAGGTTGCGCGCGAGGAGATCTTCGGTCCGGTGCTGACGGTCATCGCCCACGACGGCGACGACGACGCGGTGCGGATCGCGAACGATTCGCCGTACGGCCTGTCGGGCACGGTGTTCTCCGGTGATGAGGAGCGCGCGGCGGGAATCGCCGCGCGGATGCGCGTCGGCACGGTCAACGTCAACGGCGGCGTCTGGTACTCGGCCGATATGCCGTTCGGCGGATACAAGCAGTCCGGTATCGGCCGGGAGATGGGACTGGCCGGTTTCGAGGAGTACCTGGAAACCAAAGCCATTGCCACTTCCGCGTGATCTAGGGATGCCAAATCAAGGGAGAGGCCCAAATTAAGGAGAAACAACGATGGGTCAGTTCGACGAGAAGGTCGCGATCGTCACCGGGTCCGGTGGCGGGATCGGCCAGGCCTACGCCGAGGCGCTGGCCCGCGAGGGCGCCGCGGTGGTCGTGGCAGACATCAACGCCGAGGGCGGTGAGCGGGTGGCCAAACAGATCGTGGCCGACGGCGGCACGGCCATCCACGTTCCGGTCGACGTCTCCGACCCTGTTTCTGCGAAGGCGATGGCGGATCGCACCCTCGCCGAGTTCGACGGCATCGACTACCTGGTCAACAACGCGGCCATCTACGGCGGGATGAAGATCGACTTCCTCCTCACCGTCGATGCCGAGTACTACAACAAGTTCATGAGCGTGAACCTGAACGGCGCGCTGTGGTGCACCCGCGCGGTGTACAAGAAGATGGCGAAGCGCGGCGGCGGCGCGATCGTCAACCAGTCCTCGACAGCGGCGTGGCTGTACTCGAACTATTACGGCCTGGCCAAGACCGGGATCAACGGCCTGACGCAGCAGTTGTCGCGAGAATTGGGTGGGCAGAACATCAGAATCAATGCCATTGCCCCCGGCCCGATCGACACCGAGGCCACGCGTACCACGACACCGCAGGAGATGGTCGCCGACATCGTGAAGGGAATTCCGTTGTCGCGCATGGGTACTCCGGACGATCTGGTCGGCATGTGCCTGTTCCTGTTATCTGATCAGGCGAAGTGGATCACCGGGCAGATATTCAATGTCGACGGAGGGCAAATCATCCGATCATGAGCGAGAACGTGAAGCTCGGGTACATCGGCCTCGGCAAGATGGGAGCGCCGATGGCCAAGCGGCTGGTCGACTGGCCGGGCGGCGTGACGGTTTACGACATCCGGGCCGAGGCCATGACGGCGTTGGCCGAGGCCGGCGCATCGCTGGCCGACGGTGTGACCGACGTCGCCTCTGCCGACATCATCAGCGTGACGGTGCTCGACGACGAGCAGGTGCGCGAGGTGGTCGGTGAACTCGCGGCCAATGCAAAGCCCGGCACCGTGATCGCGATTCATTCGACGATCAGCCCAAGCACGGCCGTCGAGCTCGCCGAAGAGCTGCAGCCGCAAGGCATTCACGTCATCGACGCTCCGGTAAGCGGAGGCGGTCGTGCGGCGAACAAGGGTGAGCTGGCGACCATGGTCGGTGCTACCGACGAGGCGTTCGCGCTCGTCAAGGAGCCGTTCTCGCTGTGGGCTTCGTTGGTGGTCCATGCCGGTGAACCCGGCGCCGGAACGCGGATGAAGCTGGCCCGCAACATGCTTCACTACGTCTCGTTCGCCGCGGCGTGCGAGGCGTCCAGGTTGGCGGAGGCCAGCGGGCTGAACCTTCAGGACCTTGGCAAGGTGGTCCGGCACACCGACGCGATCACCGGCGGGGCCGGCTCGATCATGTTTCGCGACGACACCAAGCCCCTTGAGGCGGACAACTTCCTCTACGAGCCGTTCCTGCACGCGCGGATCCTCGGTGAGAAGGACCTGAGCCTGGCCCTCGCGCTGGGTGAAGCCCTCTCAGAGCAGCTGCCGCTCGCCGAGGTGGCCCTCAAAAATCTGGCCGCGGGCCTGGGCGTGCCGCACACAAAGGAGTGACCATGGACGAACTGCGCACGAAGGGCCTCGCGAAAATGAACGAGGTCTACGGGTGGGAGATGCCGGACATGCCCGGCGAATACTTCGCGCTGACCGTAGACCACCTGTTCGGCACCATCTGGAGCCGCCCCGGGCTGTCGATGCGCGACCGGCGGATGATGCTGCTCGGCGTGCTGGCCGCCCAGGGCATGGAAGAGCTGATGGAGGTACAGGCCAACGCGATCCTTCACAACGGGGAGATGACGCGGGAGGAACTGCGCGAGATCGCGATCTTCCTCACCCACTATGTCGGCTTCCCGTTGGGCTCGAAGGTCGACGGTGCGTTCAAGCGGGTGGTGGCCAAGCGCAAAAAGGCAGAAGAGAAGGGCGCCGCCCGAGACAGCAAGGACAACGTCAACGACGCCGTCCAGATGCATGTGGGCAGAAACATTCATGACAAGTAGATACGCCGGCCTGTCCCGTGAGCAGCTCGCGACGCTGGTCCCTGAGCTGCTGCTGATCGGCCACCTGATCGATCGTTCCGGAATGGCTTGGTGTGTTAAGGAATTCGGTCGTGAAGAAATGCTGCAGATCGCAATCGAAGAATATATGGCCGCAAGCCCGATCTACACCAAGCGAATGCAGAAGGCGCTCAAGTTCGAGGGCGACGACATCGTCACCATCTTCAAGGGCATGCAGCTCGACGTTGGGGCTCCGCCGCAGTTCATGGACTTCCGGTACACCGTGCACGACCGGTGGCACGGAGAGTTCCATCTCGATCACTGCGGTGCATTGCTCGACCTGGAACCGATGGGTGAGGAATACGTGCGCGGCATGTGCCACGACATCGAGGACCCCACCTTCGACGCCACCGCGGCGGCCACCAACCGGAGGGCGCAGATCCGCCCGATCCACCGTCCGCCGCGGGTACCCGCGGATCGACACCCGCACTGTGCGTGGACCGTGATCATTGACGAGTCATATCCTGAGGTGGACGACCATCCCGCGCTCGACGTCATCCGCCGAACCCGGGCCGCCAGAACGGAACTCGATCCGATCGACCCCAGCGACGAAGGCCAGGCCGACTACTCCGGCGAGTTGCTGTCGGACTTCGATTTCGGTGCGTTCTCACATTCTGCTTTGGTGCGCATGGCAGATGAAGTCTGTCTGCAGATGCACGTGCTGAACCTGTCCTTCATCCTCGCGGTTGATGCACGAGCGGGGACGAACACCGATCTCGCGACGGAGATCTGCACCAAACAACTCACCGGCCTGGCAGGCATCGCCGCCGAACGGATCCATCGCGCGCTGGATCTCCCGGGTGGCGTCGAGGGCGCGGTGCGCACAATGAAACTGCACCCGATGTTCAATCCGGCCGCCTACGTGGCCGCCGAGTTCGGCCCGGACGTCCTGCACGTCGACCGCTCGTCCGCACACGAGGATGGGGCGTGGGTGTCGCTGATCTGCCCGTCCGAGACCCGCCCGCTGAAGGCAGCCGTCGCCGCGGTCGATCCGCACCTCGACGTGGAGGTCACAGGCACCGAGACCGAATGGACGGCACGCATTGTCGAAACCAACACGCTGGCAAAGGAATTGCGGGAAGTATCGTTGGTACGAATCAGCGGCGGCTCGTCGTTCGTGTTCGAGCCGAGGAAGTCGCTGCCGCTGACGGTTGTCTGATTGTCGGCTCAGCCGACGGTTGTATCGCGGAACCCACCCACCGGCGCAGGTAGTCGCGCAGGTCGTCGCCGCGCCGCGGCGGGCGCCCGGGGTCGATGACGAACGACTGGATGATCCGCAGCAGGTGCTCGGCCAGTTCGTCCAGATCGGGATCGGTGAAGCCCAGGCCGGACCAGTCGACGTCGAACCGTCGCAGCATTGAGTTGGCGAACAGCATGGCCTCGTCGGACGTGACGGTCTGGCTGAACGCGCTGGCCCGGCCCGGCATCAGCAGCAGACCCATGTGCTTGTCGGTGGGCAGCCACTCCAGTGCCGTCGCGATGCCCTCCGCGACGGCTTCCACTGGATCGGTGAGCCCCCGCAGATGCTCGGCCAGTCGGTCCAGGAACGCGGTCGCCGCGCGTTGCGCGGACGCCTGGAGCAGCGCGTCGGTGCTCGGGAAGTACCGGTACACCGTCTGCCGGGTCACGCCGAGGGTGCGGGCGACGTCGGCGATGGAGAAGTCTGCGCCGCGCGCATCGATGGCCTTGCTCGCCGCGTCGAGGATTCGCGAGACCGCTTCCTCATCGGTGGCAGGGGTCGATCCGGACCAGCCATGGGTGCGCACGCCGAGATACTAGCGCTAGCCCCGGTAGGAAACCTGCAGCTCCTTGACTCCGTTGATCCAGCCCGACCGAAGCCGTTGCGGCTCGCCGAGTTTGGCGATGTCTGGAATCTGGTCTGCGATCTCATTGAAGATCAGCTTGATCTCCATGCGGGCCAGGCTGGCGCCGATGCAGTAATGCGCACCGTTGCCGCCGAAGCCGAGGTGCGGATTGGGGTCGCGCAGGACGTTGAACTCGAATGGCCGGTCGAACGCCGCCTCGTCGTAGTTGGCGGAGCTATAAAACAATCCGACGCGCTGGCCCTCGCGGATCGTGACGCCGCCGAGCTCCGTGTCGGCCAACGCCGTTCGTTGGAAGCAGTGCACGGGCGTGGCCCACCGGACGATCTCGTCGGCGGCGGTGTCGGGCCTGTGCCGCTTGAACAGCTCCCACTGGTCCGGGTGTTCGAAGAAGGCGTTCATGCCGTGCGTCATCGCGTTGCGGGTGGTCTCGTTGCCCGCGACGGCCAACAGGATCACGAAGAACGCGAACTCGACGTCGTCCAGCGATTCGCCGTCGATGTCGGCCTCGATCAGTCGGGTGACGATGTCGTCGGCCGGACAGCGGCGCCGCTCCTCGGCCATGTTGTACGCGTACCCCATCAACTCGGCGTGGGCCGCCTCATAGTCCGTTTTGAAATCGGGATCGTCGGTGTTCATGATCGAGTTCGTCCAATGGAACAGCTTCTCGCGGTCTGCCTCGGGAACACCGATCAGATCGGCGATTGCCAGCAGCGGCAGGCTCATCGCTATGTCGTCGACGAAGTTCCCTGACTCCTTTTCCGCTGCGGCACAGACGATCCCGCCGGCGGCGGCGGCGAGCTTCTCCTCAAGAGCGGCCACCGCCCGCGGTGTGAACAGCCGCGAGACCAGCTTGCGCAGCCGCGTGTGCTCGGGCGCGTCGTGGTTGATGAGCAGCGCCTTCGTCAGCTCGAGCTGATCGGGTGTTGTGCTGTCCGGCAGTCGCATCACGACGCCCTTGCGGTTCGTCGACCACAGGTCACCGTCGCGCGAGATCGACTTGATGTCCGCGTGCCGGCTGATCACCCAGTAGCCGCCGTCGCCGAAGATCGACTCGGCCTGCTCGTTCCACCACACCGGGGCGGACTTGCGCAGCTCGGCGAACTCGGTCACCGGAATGCCCTGCACCAGGACGTCGGGGCTGGTGAAGTCGTACCCAGAACCGAACGGAGATGTGGTCCGCGTCATACCTCGACCATACATCGTCGTGTCAAGTGTATGGCCAAAGTCGAGGCACTATGGTTGGCGACTGTGCGCGTCCTGGTGATCGGCTCCGGAGCCCGTGAACATGCACTGCTGCTGGCTCTGCGCCGGGACCCGGAGGTCACCGAACTCGCCGTCGCGCCCGGCAACGCCGGCACCGCGATGATCGCCGACCAGTACGACGTCGACGTCACATCGGGCGCCGCCGTTGTCGATCTGGCCCGGCGGATCGAGGCCGACCTGGTGGTCATCGGGCCCGAGGTGCCACTTGTGCTCGGAGTGGCCGACGCGGTGAGAGGCGCGGGGATTGCGTGCTTCGGGCCGACGAAGGATGCCGCGCGCATCGAGGGCTCCAAGTCGTTCGCCAAGGACGTGATGGCCGCCGCCGGGGTGCGAACCGCCACCAGCGAGATCGTCGACAACCCGGCACACCTCGACGCCGCGCTCGACCGGTTCGGTCCTGGGCGCGGAGACCCCGCCTGGGTGGTCAAGGACGACGGGCTGGCCGCGGGCAAGGGTGTGGTGGTGACCGCCGACCGCGATGCTGCGCGCGCCCACGCCGCCAGCCTCCTCGAGGCTGGCCATCCGGTGCTGCTCGAGTCGTTCCTCGACGGGCCCGAGGTGTCGCTGTTCTGTGTGGTCGACGGCGAGACGGTGGTTCCGCTGCTGGCTGCACAGGACTTCAAGCGAGTCGGCGACAACGACACCGGACCCAACACCGGTGGCATGGGTGCATACGCGCCGCTGCCGTGGCTGCCCGACGACGTGATCACCCAGATCGTCGACGAGATCGTGAAACCTGTTGCCGCCGGACTGGTTAGGCGCGGCAGCTCGTTCTCGGGTCTGCTGTACGCCGGGCTGGCGATCACGTCGCGGGGCCCGGCCGTCGTCGAATTCAACTGCCGCTTCGGTGATCCGGAGACCCAGGCGGTGCTCGCGCTGCTGGAATCTCCACTCGGGCAGCTGCTGCGGGCCGCAGCAACCGGTAAGCTGGCCGACCAACCCGCACTGCAATGGCGCGACGGCGCCGCGGTCACGGTGGTGCTCGCCGCGGAGAACTATCCCGGCCGTCCGCGGGTGGGCGACGTGATCGTCGCTGCCGAAGCAGACGGCGTGCTGCACGCGGGCACCGCCCGCCGCGACGACGGCGCGGTCGTCTCGTCCGGCGGCCGAGTGCTGTCGGTGGTGGGGACAGGTCGCGATCTCGTCGAGGCCCGAGACGGGGCCTACGCGGTGATCAAGTCGATTCGCTTGCCGGGCAGCCACTTTCGCAGTGACATCGCGCTGGCCGCGGCCGAGGGCCGGATCAGCGTCTAGGCCGTCAGCAGCGGCGCCATCCAGGCGATTTCGGCAGGTAGCTGCGAGCTCCAGAACCCACCGTCGTGCCCGCCGGGGGAGAACCCGCCCGCCGGCGGGTTGGGCAGCTGCGCGATGAACTGTTTTGTCGCGGAATAGAACGGGTCGCTGTTGCCGCAGTCGATGCGGATCGGGATGGACCCGAGCTGGGGCAGTCCCCATACGGTGTTGGCCGCGTAATCGTCGGCGCCGTCGAACGCCCCGGCTGCGGCGGCGCCGGACGACGTCCACAGCGCGGGGCTCACCGCGCAGATCGCCGCGGTGCGCGCGGGACCGAGTCGCGCGCCGAGCAGCAGCGCGCCGTAACCGCCCATCGACCACCCGAGGAATGCGACACGCGACGTGTCGAGTCCCTTCGAGCTGAGCATCGGGATCAATTCATTGAGGACCATCGCGCCGGAGTCCTCGCCGGATGTTCGCTTGTGCCAGTAGCTTCCACCGCCGTCGACAGCGACCACTGCAAACGGCGGGACGCCGGCTTGGACGGCTTGGGCCAGGCCCTGCTCCACCCCGCCGGCCATCACCCCTGCGGCGTCCTGGCCCTTGCCATGCAGCGCGATCACAGGACGCAGCGGCGCGGTCTGGCCGGGTGGGCGGGCGACCGCCCAATTCGTCGCGACACCGCCGCGCGCCGCGGACACGAACGAACCGTCGACATACGTCGGCTGCAGGGCGGCCGGCGCGGGCTCCAGCGGCACGGGCGGGGCCAGCGGTGCGCCGGCGCTCGTCATCGACACCGGCGGCCCGGCCATCGACTCGGTCGGCGCCCGCAGCGTCGTGCCCAACGCGTAGGCGCCGGCGGCGCCCGCGGCCGCGCCGACGCCGAGGCGCAGGATCGCGCGACGACTGAGCTGTGACGTCTGCTCTTCGCGCGAGCGGCTCATCGGTGGCATGCGGGTCATCATGCCATCGGCGGTTGATCCTGGTGATCCCGACTTCCCTGAGTAAAGGCTGATGATTGGCCGAAAGCCCAATGCCACCACCCCGCGACTGGCAGCATGCTAGAGGTGACTGCAGCGGTCACTCCCAAGGGGGAGCGTCGACGGTATGCACTGGTCAGCGCTGCCGCCGACCTGCTGTGCGAGGGCGGCTTCGACGCCGTGCGGCACCGTGCCGTTGCCCGCCGCGCGGGGCTGCCACTGGCGTCGACGACGTACTACTTCTCTTCGCTCGACGACCTCGTTGCAAAGGCCGTTGAGCACGTCGAGACGCGAGAGGCCGCGCAGCTGCAGTCGCGGGTCGCAACGCTGTCCCGTCGGCGCCGTGGGGCAGAATCGACGGTCGACGTGCTGGTCGATCTGCTTGTCGGTGAGGCGCCGGAGCAGAGCGTTAGCGAGCAACTGATCTCCCGCTACGAGCGCTATATCGCGTGCGCGCGCCAGCCAGGGTTGCGTGACATCCAGCGTCGGATTCTTCGGCAGCGCACAGATGCGGTGGTCGAGGTCGTCGAGCGGTCCGGCCGCGCGGTGCGGGCCGAACTGCTGACCGCGCTGGTGCGAGCTGTCGACGGCGCGGTGGTGGCGGCGCTGGTCGGTGACGGCGACGGGCCGCGGGCGGCCGCCCGAGCGACGTTGATCGACGTGATCGACGTGCTCGCGCCGGTTCGACTAGAGGTCGAGTCGCCGACGAAGGTCGGCGAGCCCGCGCTTGGCCTCGTCGAGTAACGCTTCAACCTGGGCGAGCCGCTGAGCCAATTCGTCCGTATCCTGTTGTGGCGCAGGCCGTCTCCGCGCCGCTGAAGAACGCACGGGTGGGAGCGTGGGGGTGACGATGTAGCCGGTCGCGATGTCGCCGTAGATGGTCACGTCCTCGGGCCGGTGATACCAGTACAGCCCGACGTACGCGCAGACGACGGCGTCGACGGGATCCTCGTCACGATCGAGCTGCCCCGGCCGGGTTGCGGCCTCGACGCGTTTGCGTAGTTCCACCCAGGCCACACTGCGATTCACCCGCAGTCGCGGCGTGGCATCGTCGAGTCCCTCGATCAGTGTCATCAACTTCAGCAACTCGCGCTGGCGGTCCTCGAAGCTCCCCTTCTTGTACTTGAGCGTCTTGTCGAGTTCAAACAACACGACGGTCGCCGGGTGCGGGTAAACCTCGATGGCCCGCCGGGCCGCGGCGGAGGCGGGATCCATGTCGAGATCGAGCGCTTCTGCCAACCGGGCGCCGCGGGGATTCTTGAATTCGGGCTTGTCGGTGAACGCGGGTCGCGCGCCGGCTTCGAACTGTTGGAAATCGCGGTTGAACGCGGTCTCGGCTGGCCGGTGTCCGGTCGGGTTGTTGACGATCAGCGGCGCATCGACGGCGACCAGGCATTCGTCGCCGGTGAACGCGGCGACGGCGGCCACGATGCTCGCGTCGTCCTGCGCGACACCGACGTGCAGGAGCCGACCGTCGGAGTCGATGGCCGCGACACCGGTCTGGTTTTTCTCACCCCACGCAAGATCGAGCCCAACGAAGTACATGGGGCCAGCCTGCCCTACGTAAGCTGTGTGTCTGTGACGATCCCCAATGTGTTGGCTACCCGATACGCCAGCGACGAGATGCTGGCGATCTGGTCACCCGAGGCCAAGGTCGTCGCTGAGCGCCGGCTATGGCTGGCGGTGCTGCGGGCGCAGGCCGAATTGGGTGTCGATGTGCCCTCCGGTGTGGTGGAGGATTACGAACGGGTGCTTGACGATGTCGACCTGTCGTCGATCGCGGCGCGGGAACGCATGCTGCGCCACGACGTCAAGGCGCGCATCGAGGAATTCAACGCGCTGGCCGGCCACGAGCACATACACAAAGGCATGACGAGCCGCGACCTCACCGAGAACGTCGAGCAGCTGCAGATCCGTCGGTCCCTTGAATTAGTTTTCTCGCACGGTGTTGCGGTCGTGGCGCGGTTGGCCGAGCGGGCGATCAGCTACCGCGACCTGGTGATGGCGGGCCGAAGCCATAACGTCGCCGCGCAGGCAACGACGTTGGGAAAGCGGTTCGCGTCGGCGGCGGAGGAGATGCTGGTTGCGTTGACTCGGCTGCGCGAGCTGATCGACCGCTACCCGCTGCGGGGGATCAAGGGGCCGATGGGCACCGCGCAGGACATGCTCGACCTGTTCGATGGCGACACCGCGCGGCTGGCCGAGCTCGAGCGACGGGTGGCCGAATTCCTGGGCTTCACGGAGATTTTCACCAGCGTCGGGCAGGTGTACCCACGGTCGCTGGACCACGACGTCGTCTCGGCGCTGGTTCAGGTCGGTGCCGGGCCGTCGTCGCTTGCGCACACCATCCGGCTGATGGCGGGCCACGAGTTGGTGACCGAGGGCTTCGCGCCCGGGCAGGTCGGGTCGTCGGCGATGCCGCACAAGATGAACACCCGTTCGTGTGAGCGTGTGAATGGCCTGCAGGTGGTGCTCCGTGGCTATGCGTCGATGGCAGCGGAACTCGCAGGCGCGCAGTGGAACGAGGGCGACGTGTTCTGCTCGGTGGTGCGACGGGTTGCGCTGCCCGATGCGTTCTTCGCGATCGACGGGCAAACCGAGACGTTCCTGACGGTGCTCGACGAGTTCGGCGCCTATCCCGCGGTGATCCAGCGGGAACTCGACCGCTACTTGCCGTTCCTGGCCACGACGCGGATTCTGATCGCCGCGGTGCGCGCAGGCATGGGTCGCGAAGCGGCGCACGAGGTGATCAAGGAGCACGCCGTCGCGGTGGCGTTGGCGATGCGCGAACGGGGTGCGGAGCCCGACCTGCTTGACCGGTTGGCCGCCGACCCGCGGCTGCCGCTGGACCGCCCGGCGTTGGACGCGGCGCTGGCGGACAAACGAGCGTTCACCGGCGCGGCGGGCGATCAGGTCGACAGGGTCGTCGACGCCGTGGACGAGTTGGTCGGCCGCTATCCGGAGGCGGCCAAGTACACATCCGGCGCGATCCTGTGACGCTCGCCGGTATCGACTTCACCGATCTGGATAACTTTGCCTCCGGCTTTCCGCACGACCTGTTCGCGGTGCATCGCCGTGAAGCGCCGGTGTATTGGCACGAGCCTTCCGAGCACACCCCGGATGGGGAGGGTTTCTGGTCCGTCGCCACCTACGCCGAAACCCTTGCGGTGCTGAAGGAGCCGGAAACGTACTCGTCGGTGACCGGCGGCTCCCGGCGGTTCGGAGGCACGCTGCTGCAGGATCTGGAGATCGCGGGCCAGGTGCTCAACATGATGGACGACCCCCGGCATTCGCAGATACGCCGCCTGGTCAGCTCGGGCCTGACGCCACGGATGATCGTGCGAGTCGAGGATGATCTACGGGCCCGGTCTCGCCTGCTGCTGGATGCGCTGGTGCCTGGCGAACCCTTTGACTTCCTGGTGGACGTGGCCGCCGAGCTGCCGATGCAGATGATCTGCATGCTGTTGGGAGTGCCGGAGTCCGAACGACATTGGCTGTTCGAGGCCATCGAGCCGCAATTCGACTTCGGCGGCTCGCGCAAGGCGTCGCTCTCGCGGATGTCCGTCGAGGAAGCCGGGTCGCGGATGTACACCTACGGTCAGGAGCTTATCTCCGCAAAGCGCGCCGAGCCCACTGACGACATGTTGTCCGTCGTCGCGAACGCCACCGTCGACGACGGTGATGGGCTGCCCGTGTCTCTCCTTTCGGAAGTGGAGCTCTACCTCTTCTTCAGCCTGCTGTTCAGTGCGGGCGCGGAGACGACGCGCAACGCCGTTGCGGGTGGACTGCTGGCACTGGCCGACCATCCGGACCAGTTGCAGGCGCTGCGAGCGGATTTGGCGCTGTTGCCGGCCGCCGTCGAGGAGATGGTGCGGTGGACATCGCCGTCGCCGTCCAAGCGACGCACCGCCACGCGCGACGCGACGCTGGCCGGTTGCGAGATCAACGCCGGCCAGAAGGTCCAGATCTGGGAGGGCTCGGCCAACCGCGATTCGGCGGTGTTCGACGACCCGGATGTCTTTGACATCACCCGTAAACCCAACCCGCACTTGGGCTTCGGGCAGGGTATCCATTACTGCCTCGGTGCGAATCTGGCGCGGCTCGAGCTGCGGGTGCTGTTCGAGGAGCTGCTGGGACGGTTCGAGTCGGTGCGGGTGGTCAAGCCGCCGGAGTGGACGCGGAGTAACCGTCACACCGGCATCCGTCATCTGCTGGTCGAGCTGCAGGCCTGACGTTCGAGCAGCGCGTCTCCGGTCTGGGGCTGCAATTGCCGCCGGAGCCGCTGTTGCCTCAAGGCGTTCGGATTCCTTCGACCGGGCGCGCGTGATTGGGCGAGTGTGAGCGGCTAGTTGGTTGCCGTGTGCGCAACACAGCGCACATAGATCGACTACAGGCGGCGCACTCCGGCGGAGCGGAGCTCGAGGGCGGCCAGCCCGCGGATCGCTAAGGCGTCGTAGTTGCGCCAGGCGCCCACCGGGTCGGCGCTGATCGCCGCCAGCCTGCCCAGCGGCCGGTTGGCCAGCGCGCGCAGCGCCAGCAGCTGTTCGCCCGCCGGGGTGCCGGCCAACGTGATCGCGGTCCACTTCCGGCGGAAGAACCGGATCCGCAGAAACAGCCATGGCATCGCGAGCGCCAGAATCGGCGGCGCCGCGACGGCCAAGGCGAGCAGCCACGCCAGCCAGCTGGCCGTGGTGTCGAGGTTGTGCCCGGCGCCGGCGATGTGCCGCGCCGCCTCACCCGCCGCGGTCAACGGCTTGCTGAGCGCATCGCCGATCAGTGGTACCCGGCCGGCGCTGTTGCCCGCCGAGTCGAGGTTGTGGGCGATGCCGTTGGCCCCGTTTTCGACCTGACCTCCGAATTCGGCGATCGTCCCAATGGCGGAGTGCACCGCAATCCCGACAAGCACCCACAGCGTGGTCCAGGCGATCACCATGATGTCGCTGACCAGCTGCGCGACGAGCCGGGCGGGCGTGGTGGCATATGGCGAATACCGCGATCTCATGGGATCGATCCCAGCACAGTCCGACCGTTAGGCTGGCCCGATGCGCCCAGGTCTGTCCGGATACCAGCATCTTGCCAGCGGCAAGGTGCGCGAGCTGTACCGCATCGACGACGAGCACCTGCTCCTTGTCGCGACCGACCGCATCTCCGCCTATGACTACATCCTCGAATCCGAGATCCCGGACAAGGGCCGCATCCTGACCGCGATGAGCGTGTTCTTCTTCGACTACGTCGAGGCGCCCAACCACTTGGCCGGCCCGCCCGACGACGAGCGCATCCCCGAGGAGGTGCTGGGCCGCGCGCTGGTGGTGCGGGAGCTCGAGATGATGCCCGTCGAGTGTGTGGCCCGCGGCTACCTGACCGGCTCGGGGATCATCGACTATCAGAAAACCGGCAAGCTGTGCGGCATCACCCTGCCGCCCGGCCTCACCGAGGCAAGTAAGCTCGTCGAGCCGTTGTTCACCCCCGCCACCAAAGCCGATTTCGGACAACACGATCTGAACATCTCGTTCAACGACGTCATCGAACTCGTCGGCGCCGTTCGCGCCAACCAGCTGCGGGAACGCACACTTCAGACGTACATCCAGGGCGCCGATCACGCTCTGACGAAAGGCATCATCGTCGCCGACACCAAGTTCGAGTTCGGCGTCGACAAATTCGGCAATGTGCGATTGGCCGACGAGGTCTTCACGCCGGACTCGTCGCGGTACTGGCGAGCCGCGGACTGGCAGGAGGGGGTCGTTCAAGAGAGCTTCGACAAACAGTTCGTCCGCAACTGGCTGACCGGCCCAGAGTCCGGCTGGGACCGCCACGGCGATAAACCGCCGCCGCCGTTGCCCGCAGACATCATCGACGCCACCCGCGCCCGCTACATCGAAGCCTACGAACGCATTTCGGGTCTGCGGTTCGACGACTGGATCAAACCGTGAAACCGCCCGTCGCCAAGCGGGTCGATGCACGTCGGGAACATCACGGCGATGTGTTCATCGATCCATACGAGTGGCTGCGCGACAAGTCCAACCCGGAGGTCATCGACTACCTCAAGGCGGAGAACGACTACACAGAACACGTGACCGAAGACTTGGCGCCATTGCGGCAGAAGATCTTCGACGAGATAAAGGCGCGCACCAAGGAGACCGACCTGTCGGTGCCGACCCGCCGTGGCGAGTGGTGGTACTACGGCCGAAGCTTTGAGGGCAAGCAGTACAGCGTGCAATGTCGTTGCCCGGTCGGCGATCCCGACGACTGGGACCCGCCGCAGATGGATGAGCACACCGAGATCCCGGGCGAACAAGTGCTGCTCGACGAGAATGTCGAGGCCGAAGGTCACGACTTCTTCGCGCTCGGCGCAGCCAGCGTCAGCCTGGACGGCAACGTGCTGGCGTACTCAGTCGATATCAAGGGCGACGAGCGATACACGTTGCGGTTCAAGGACTTGCGCACCGGTGAGAGGTACGATGACGAGATCGTCGGCATCGGCGCGGGCGCAACTTGGGCGGCCGACAACCGCACCCTCTACTACCTGACCCTCGATGACGCGTGGCGGCCCGACACCGTTTGGCGTCACCGCCTCGGCGCCGGGCTGCCGGCCCAAAGGGTCTACCACGAACCCGACGAAAAGTTCTGGCTGGCGGTCGGCCGCACCCGCAGTAACAAGTACGTCATCATCGCGGCGGGCAGCGCGGTCACTTCCGAGGTGCGCTACGCCGACGCCGCCGACTCGCAGGCCGAGTTCACCACCGTGCTGCCACGTCGTGAGCTGGTCGAATATTCCGTTGAACACGCCGTGGTCGGCGGCGAGGACCGGTTCCTGATTCTGCACAACGACGGCGCGGAGAACTTCACCCTGGTCGAGGCCCCGGTCGCCGATCCGGCGGCATTTCGCACGCTGATCGCCCACCGCGACGATGTACGCCTGGATTCCGTCGATGCCTTCGAGGGCCACCTGGTGGTCAGCTATCGCAGCGAGGCGTTGCCAAAGATCCAGCTGTGGCCCATCTACGCCGACGGCAACTACGGTCACCCCGAAGACCTCACGTTCGACTCCGAACTCATGTCGGCCGGCCTTGGTGGAAACCCCAACTGGAGCGCGCCGCGGCTCCGGATCGGCGCGACGTCGTTCGTCACGCCGGTGCGGATCTACGACCTCGACCTGGCCACTGGCGAGCGCACGCTGCTACGCGAGCAGCCCGTACTCGGCGACTACCATCCGGACGAGTACGTCGAGCGCCGCGACTGGGCGATCGCCGACGACGGCGCCAGGGTGCCGATTTCAATCATCCACCGCATCGGCGTGCAGTATCCGGCGCCCGCGCTGCTCTACGGCTACGGCGCGTACGAGTCGTGTGAGGATCCGCGGTTCTCAATCGCCCGGCTGTCACTGCTCGACCGCGGCATGGTCTTCGCGGTCGCGCACGTGCGCGGCGGTGGCGAGCTTGGCCGGCCGTGGTACGAACACGGCAAGCTGCTGGAGAAGAAGAACACCTTCACTGACTTCATCGCCGTTGCAAAGCATCTCGTCGACACCGACGTGACGCGGTCCCAGAACTTGGTGGCCTTCGGCGGCAGCGCCGGTGGGCTGCTGGTGGGCGCGGTCGCCAACCTGGCGCCCGAGATGTTCGCCGGCATCCTGGCGGCCGTGCCGTTCGTCGACCCGCTGACGACGATCCTCGACCCGTCCCTGCCGCTGACGGTTACCGAATGGGACGAGTGGGGAAACCCGTTGGAGAACAAGGACGTCTACGACTACATGAAGTCCTACTCGCCGTACGAAAACGTCGGGGACAAGGAATACCCGCCCATCCTGGCGATGACGTCGTTGAACGACACCAGGGTGCTGTATGTGGAGCCTGCGAAATGGGTTGCTGCGCTGAGACACACCAAGGCCGACAGTCATCCGGTACTGCTCAAGACCGAGATGAATGCCGGCCACGGTGGGATCAGCGGGCGCTATGAGCGTTGGAAGGAAGCCGCTTTCCAGTACGCCTGGCTACTGGATGCCGCCAAGGCCAACCACGACGGCGGCGCTTAGGTAGACAGCCTGTTGGACGGTGCGCACGCCGAGCCGCGTGGTCATCGATTTCGGCGGGTTCGGCATCCGCGACGCGTACACGTTCGCCGGGAACATCGCCAACATCAACACGAACAGGCACAGCCCGGCAGCCACCCGCGTCGGCGGGTACAACAGCCCGGCGGCGCCGAGCAGCTCGAGGACGCCGGTGATGGTCACCAACAGTTCGGGTGCGGGCAGCCGCGGCGGGACGATCGCGATCATGTCGCGGCGAAGCGGGTTGACGAAGTGCGCGACGCCCGTCATCACGAACATGGCGGCCAACCCGACCGCGACCGCCTTGGGCCAACTGTCGACGTAGTCCCAGTTTTCAGGGCCCAGTAGCCCGACCAACCGGGCCCCGAGCGTGCCCAGAACGAGGGTGATGAGTACGGCGATTTCAGCGCCTCCAATCTAGTCAGTGTCAAGATAGACGATAAGTTGCAATCTAGGCATTGTCAAGATTCCGGGCTATGATGGCCCTATGGGCAGCAGGGATACCTATCACCACGGCGATCTGAAGGCTGCGATCCTGGGCGAGGCCGCCGCCTTTGTGGCCGAGCGCGGCGCCGACGGGGTCTCGCTACGCGAGCTGGCGCGGGCAGCGGGTGTCTCGCACGCCGCACCGGCACACCACTTCACCGATCGCCGTGGCCTGTTCACCGCGCTCGCGACCGAGGGGTTCCGGATGCTTGCCGAGGCGCTTAGCGGCGCGCGCCCCGACTTCCTCGATGCCGCCCTGGCGTACGTGCGATTCGCGATCGACCACCCCGGCCACTACGAGGTGATGTTCGACAAATCGTTGTACGACGCCGGTGACCCTGAACTCATCGCTGCCGAGACCGCGGCGGGAGCCGAATTGGCCGCAGGTGTTGGCACATTGGACGATCCACGCGCCAAGGACGACCCGGGTGCGGCCGCGCTGGCGGCATGGTCTCTGGTGCACGGCTTTGCGCTGCTATGGCTCAACGAGGCGGTGGATACCAGCGTCGACGCGATGGCCACGGTGCGCAGGGTGGCCGGCATGCTGTTCGGAACATAGCCGGTAACGTGCCAACGATGACCGACACACCACCCACCGAAATCCCGCTAACCACGCTCGACGGCCGCGCCACCACCCTGGCCGAATTGGCCCACGGCGCCGCGCTCGTCGTGAACGTCGCGTCCAAATGCGGCCTCACACCGCAATACGCCGCGCTAGAGCAGTTGGCGAAGGACTATGGTGGCCGCGGGCTGACGGTAATCGGCGTGCCCTGCAATCAGTTCATGGGTCAAGAGCCCGGTACGGCCGAGGAGATTCAAACGTTCTGCTCCACCACGTATGGCGTGACGTTCCCGCTGCTGGCCAAGACCGACGTCAACGGCGGGGACCGTCACCCGCTGTACGCGCAGCTGACCGAGACCGCCGATGACACCGGCGAGGCGGGCGATGTGCAATGGAACTTCGAAAAGTTCCTGCTCGCACCGGGTGGTGTGGTGGCCAAGCGGTTCCGTCCGCGCACGGTTCCCGATGCTCCCGAGGTGATCGCGGCCATCGAAGCGGTCTTGCCGCGATAGCGCGCCCCCGCTGCCCGCCCACCACCCGCCGCCGCTGCCCGCCCACCACCCGATAGACAGCTCCCGCCCACGTGTTGGAAACCGTTGCGATACCTGGCGTTGCCACAATGAAAGACGTGGCTGGACAACTGATCGTCTCGATCTCGGGGGTCAGCGATCGCACACTGCCCGAAGTCGCGGCGTTCTGCGCTCAGTTGGACGCGCGCCAAGTGCCGGCATCGTTCCTCGTCGCGCCGCGCATCAAGGGCGGCTACCGGCTCGACCGCGATGCGCCCACCGTCGAGTGGCTGACTGACCGGCGCGAACGGGGCGACGCAATCGTGTTGCATGGGTTCGACGAGGCGGCCACCAAAAAGCGGCGCGGCGAGTTCGCCACTCTGCCCGCACATGAGGCGAACCTGCGGCTGATGGCCGCCGACCGGGTGCTGGAGCACCTGGGACTTCGCACCCGGCTGTTCGCCGCGCCCGGCTGGACGGTGTCGCAGGGCACCCAAACTGCATTGCCCCGCAACGGCTTTCGGCTGCTCGCTGGGCTGAGCGGAATCACCGACCTTGTCCGCGGGACGACAGTGCGGGCTCGGGTGCTTGGTATCGGCGAGGGCTTCCTCACCGAGCCGTGGTGGTGCCGCACCCTGGTGCTGTCGGCCGAGCGGACGGCGCGCCGCGACGGCATCGTCCGGGTGGCGGTGGCCGCGCGGCACATGCGTCGGTCGGGTCCTCGGCAGGCCATGGTTGACGCCGTCGACCTGGCGCTGATGCACCGCTGCGTACCGGCCGTCTACCACTGGGACCCCGACCCGGCCCTGACCGACGCCGCCTGATCGACCGCTAACGTGGCGTCATGGACGCTGACGTCATCGTGGTGGGTGCTGGACTGGCCGGGCTGGTCGCCGCCTGTGAGCTGGTCGATCGGGGCCGCCGCGTCCTGATCGTCGACCAGGAGAACGCCAACAACGTCGGTGGCCAGGCGTTCTGGTCTTTCGGAGGGCTGTTCTTCGTCGACAGCCCCGAACAGCGGCGACTGGGTATCCGTGACAGCCACGAGTTGGCGTTGCAGGACTGGCTCGGCTCCGCGGGCTTCGACCGGCCCGAGGACCACTGGCCGCGGCAGTGGGCCCACGCCTATGTCGACTTCGCGGCGGGCGAGAAGCGCAGCTGGCTGCGCGAGCGCGGCCTGCAGACCTTCGCGGTCGTCGGCTGGGCCGAACGCGGCGGCTACGACGCCCGCGGGCACGGCAACTCGGTGCCGCGGTTTCACGTCACCTGGGGCACGGGACCGGCCATCGTCGACATCTTCGCCCGGCGCCTGCAGGATAATGCCAACGTCCGGTTCGCCCACCGGCACCGCGTCGACGAGCTCATCGTCGAGGACGGCGGCGTGGTCGGGGTTCGCGGCGCGGTGCTGGAGCCGTCGAGCGCGGCGCGTGGTGTGGCGTCATCGCGAAAGACAGTGGGGGATTTCGAGCTTCGCGCATCCGCGGTCATCATCGCCAGTGGCGGCATCGGCGGCAATCACGACCTGGTGCGAAAGAACTGGCCCACACGGATGGGCCGGGTGCCTGAACAGTTGCTGAGCGGTGTGCCTGCGCACGTCGATGGCCGGATGATCGGCATCACCGAATCCGCTGGCGCACATGTCATCAACAGCGACCGGATGTGGCACTACACCGAAGGCATCACCAACTACGAGCCGATCTGGCCGCTGCACGGCATCCGCATCCTGCCCGGCCCGTCGTCGCTGTGGCTGGACGCGACGGGCCACCGGCTTCCAGCGCCGCTGTACCCGGGTTTCGACACCCTGGGGACGCTGGAACATATTGCGAAGACCGGGCATGACTACACCTGGTTCGTTCTGAACGCGCGGATCATCGCCAAGGAGTTCGCGCTCTCAGGACAGGAGCAGAACCCCGATCTCACGAGCAAGAGCGTGAAGATGGTGCTCGCCAGAGTGCGGGCGGGTGCGCCCGCGCCGGTGCAGGCGTTCGTCGACCGGGGCGTCGACTTCGTCAGCGCAAACTCGTTGCGGGAGTTGGTGTCCGCGATGAACACCGTCCCCGACGTGTCGCCGTTGGATTACGCCGCGGTGGAGGCCGAGGTCACGGCCCGCGACCGCGAAGTCGCGAACCGTTTCACCAAGGACACGCAGGTCATGTCGATCCGCGTCGCGCGCAATTACCTCGGCGACCGGGTCAGCCGCGTCGTTGCCCCACACCGTCTCACCGACCCGAAGGCAGGACCGCTGATTGCCGTCAAGCTGCATATCCTTACCCGGAAGTCGTTGGGCGGCCTGGAAACCGATCTCGACTCACGCGTGTTGCGGTCCGGCGGCACCGTCTTTCCCGGGTTGTACGCCGCGGGTGAGGCCGCCGGATTCGGTGGTGGCGGCATGCACGGGTACCGCTCGCTGGAGGGCACCTTCCTCGGCGGCTGCGTGTTCTCCGGCCGGGCCGCAGGCCGCGCTGCAGCGCGCGACGTCTAGAAATCCGCGCCGGATTCGGGTTCGAGCACCTGGAAGTCGGTGTCGGTCATCTCGGTCAGCCGGCCATAGTAGATGCCGCGGGCGCTGGGGTCGATGATCGCCTGGTGGATCGGCACGGCGTGCGTCGGCGCCACCGCCCGTAGATAATCCACCGCCTCGGAGATCTTCATCCACGGTGCCGCGGCTGGCGCGGCGAGCACGTCGACCGGCTCGCCGGGGGTGTACAGCGCATCGCCCGGATGCATCAGCCGGGCCGGATGACCGCCGTCGCCGACGATATACGAAATGTTGTCAATCACAGGGATTTCCGGGTGGATCACCGCATGTCGCCCGCCGGCGCCGCGCACGCTCAGGTGGCCGACGCCGAATTCGTCGCCGACGTTCACGGCGCGCCACGGCCCGCCCAGTTGCGCTGCGGTCTGCGGGTCGGCGTACAGGGCGGCCTGCGGGTTGGCATCGACCAACGCGGACAGGCGTTCGGTGTCGGCGTGGTCGGGATGTTGGTGGGTGACCAGGATCGCCGAGAGCCCGGTGATGCCCTCGAAGCCGTGCGAGAAAATCCCCGGATCGAACAATACGGTGGTGTCATCACCCGAATCGTTCTGAAAGCTTGCGAGTAGGCACGAATGCCCGAAATGCGTCAATTGCATGCCTATATTGTGGCGCGAGCAGGGGGTGGGTAGAAGTGCGATTGATGCTGGCGGCAGCGCTCGCGCTCAGCGGGCTCGTCGTGGCGTCAGACGGGCCCGCGCGGGCGGTTCCCGGCGTGTGCCCACCGATTTGCGACGCCATCCCCGACTCGGCGTGGATCGCGCCGACCTCGATCCCGCTGTACTCGGTTTACCAATGGCCCGGCCTGGCCGGATTGGCGGTGACGGCGCCCGCGCCGCGGTTCGAATTCGAGCAACTGTGTGACAGCCCGCCGGTTGCCGGCGACGCCCGCGACTATGCGGTGGCCGCGCGGGCGCTGGTGCCCAACCGGGACGGTCACTGGCATCTGCGGGCACAGGTGATTCACTGGCGCGGCGACACCGTGACCGGCGGGCCCACCGCGCTGGCCGCCCTGGAGACCGCCCGGGTCAGGCTGCAGAACTGCCAGCTGACGGCACCGTTGACCTCACCGTCGATCACCACAAGCGATGTCCAGCGGGTCGCCGCGGTGGTCAGCGTGCCGGGCCAGCGGGTGGTGCATGAGTACCTGCTGGCGGAGCCCAACAGCAGCACCGTCGTCGAGCTGGCCATGTGGGCGTCGGTGCCGCCGCGGGTGGACTGGCCGGCGGTGCCCGACGCAGAGATGTTCGAGGCGATGGCGGCGCCGTTGTGCAGCGGATATCTCGGATCGTGCCGGTGAGGCCGTCCGGCCGGGCCCGCCGGTAGAGTGACCCGCGTGGCAAGGGTGGTTGTGCACGTGATGCCGAAGGCCGAGATTCTCGACCCGCAGGGGCAGGCGATCGTCGGCGCGCTCGGCCGGCTGGGCTTCGACGGTGTATCAGATGTGCGGCAGGGCAAGCGATTTGAGCTCGAGGTCGACGACAGCATGGACGATAAGACGGTCGCCGAAATCGCCGAATCACTGTTGGCGAACACCGTGATCGAGGACTGGTCGGTGAGCAGGGAGCAATCATGACCGCCCGCGTCGGCGTGATCACCTTTCCAGGCACCCTCGACGACGTCGACGCTGCACGCGCGGTGCGGACGGTGGGTGCCGAGCCGGTCAGCCTCTGGCACGCCGATGCCGACCTCAAGGGTGTGGACGCCGTCGTCGTACCCGGCGGCTTCTCCTACGGTGACTACCTGCGCTGTGGCGCGATCGCGAAGTTCGCACCGGTGATGGGTGAGGTCGTCGCTGCCGCCGGCAGCGGCATGCCAGTGTTGGGAATTTGCAACGGTTTTCAGGTGCTGTGTGAATCGGGACTACTACCCGGCGCGCTCACCCGCAACGCGGGCCTGCACTTCATCTGCCGTGATCTTTGGTTGGAGGTCGCGTCCAATACCTCGGCGTGGACATCACGCTACGAGCTCGGCGCCGACCTCTTGGTACCGCTCAAGTCGGGCGAAGGCCGCTATGTCGCCAGCGACAAGGTGCTCGATGAGCTCGAGGGCGAGGGCCGGGTGGTGTTCCGCTACCGCGACAACCCCAACGGCTCGCAGCGCGACATCGCGGGCATCAGCTCGGCCAACGGCCGAGTGGTCGGGCTCATGCCGCACCCCGAACACGCCACCGCGGCGCTGACCGGCCCGTCCGATGACGGGCTCGGCCTGTTCTACTCCGCGCTGGACCTGGTGCTGGCCGCCTGAGGGCTCGTCCTACGGCGTCAGCGCCACCGACGCTTCGGCTGTGTAGCACAGGAACGTCAGCGTCTCCTGCAGATACAGCTGCACGGTGTCGGCGTCGTGCGACAGGTAACCGATCGACACATCGGTGCCCAGCTGCAGATCGAAATCGCCGCCGCGAGTGGACAGCACGAACGCGCCGTCAATAGCCGGCGCCCAGATGATGTCGCCGTCGACCAGCCGGTTGAGGTGCTCCAGGATCGGATACCCGTGCTCGGTGGTCTCGCTGACCTTCGTATATGCGTCGGCCGACAGCAGCACCGAGTACGGACCGTCGACGCCGGCCAGCCGCAACTCCGACAGCGCCTGGGCGATGACGTCGGGGATCACGCGGGCGTCGTCGGGCAGCGTCAGCGCGGGGTTGGAGCTGCTGTTGCGGATGCCTTCGATCGACGCCGCTTGGTAGCCCTCGAAGATCGCCCTGTCCTCGATGAAGGCAAGCTTCTTGGCGGCCTCCTTGACCGGATCCCAGTCCGAGTCCTGCGAACCACGCTCGACGTCGTCGATGGCCGTGCGGGACGCCGTGAACGGCACGCGCAGCCGCACCAGTGCCTTGCTGTCTCGCAGGTGCGCCACCACGCCGTCGTCGGGCGACGCGACTTCGACGAGATGGCCGGTGCTGATCGCCGCTGTCACCGGTCCGCCTGGCTCGCTGACGTCGACCACATGCCTGCCGGCGATGTGTCGCTTGAACGTCCGCGTCGCCTCCAACTCGATTTCCGCCCAGGCGACTTCGGTGATCGGAGCCAGATCGCGATACAGGTTGTTCATCGAGGAATTCCTTTCAGGCTGCCGATATTCAGCGAGCCGT
>DATARY010000011.1:0-7431 GCA_036263935.1 Mycobacterium sp. | reverse complement strand
TCCGCCAGATCGGCGTATATGATGCGACGGCGGTCATCACCGATGATCAATGCCGTTGCTGCGGGAGCGGTTTCGGCGAGGCTGTCGATGATATGGCCCAGTCGCCACGGCGCGGTTCTCATTTCAGTCCTCCGATTCGACCATTGCGACATGGAGCCGGGTTATGTGCCGCCGCCCGCGTACGGGAAGTAGTCGACTTGCGGAGGCGCGTCGTAGATTTGCGCATTACCGGGCGACTGGCACTGGTTTTGCGTGCCGCCCAAACCCACGCATGACTGGTTAAGCTGGGTGGCACTAGCCTGACCCCCAGCCGTACTCGCGGCCGCACCCTGACCCTGGGCCGCCGCCGCAATCGGTGCGACGGCGATCGCCGCCGCGGTGGCACCCGCGGCGATCAGCGGTGCGACGCAGCTTAGTTTGAGCCGCATAGTGGCACTCCTTAATGGGTTGGTTATTGCATCAGCATCAGAATGCGTCTTCTGGAGCACCCATGTCGTCACCGATAACACCCATCAAGGGTCCTGCTAGCGGGAAAGTGTGCCTACCCGTCAGCCGGAGACGTGTTCAGACCAGTCTTTGCCGGGTGGGCGTCGACGTCCGCTGTAGTCATGGTGACCGGAATATGCAGATTCCAGCTGACCGCGGGGTCATCGGGGGGGTCAGCGGTGAGACATCGGTCGTCCGAATCGCCAATCTGGAAGCGCCAGTACAACTCAGCGAGGAGTGATCATGCGAATCAAACTCGGTTATTTCACACCGATATTGGGAGCCGCAGTCGCCGCGATAGCGATTTCCGCTGCACCTCTTGCCTCCGCCGACACCAGCACGCCTCCGGGTACACCGCAGCAGTCTTGCAGCAGCAGCGGCGGGGGAACCGTGTGCCAGTCGCCGGGCAACGTCCAGATAAACGACGCCCCTGGCCCGGTCCAGTTCTATCCATATGGCGGCGAGGCTTTTCTGCTCTGAGGCAACGGCCTTATCGGTGGCGGAGCTCACGGCGGACGCCGGTAGCGATCACGCCACAACTTAGGCGATCGACAGCGCGATGCCATCGAGGATGTCGTGTTCGCTGACGACAAGTTCGCTGATGCCGGCGCGTTTGCCAAACGCATCGGCCAGTTCCTCGACGATGATGGCACCGCCCCCAATGACGTCGACGCGTCCCTCGTGCATGGGTCCCAGCGCCGCGCGCTGACGCCGCGTCATAGCGATCAGCTCCTCGCATACAGGCAGCAGGTCGTCAAAGCCGACCCGCGACAGGTGGATAGCCTCGGAGTCGTAGGTCGTCATGTGTTGTGCAAGCGCCGCCAGCGTCGTCATCGTGCCGGCCACGCCGACCCAGGTGCGGGCCCGCTCGACGGGCACCACCCGTAATGCCTCGCCCAATCCGTCACGTACCACGTCGCGCGCGGCAGCGATCTCAACCGCGGTCGGCGGGTCGGAGTGCAAACACCGCTCGGTCAGGCGCACGCAGCCGATGTCGGCCGAAAAACTCGATTGCACGTCATGCTCGCCCAGCACCACCTCGGTCGAGCCGCCGCCGAGGTCGACGACCACGAAAGGCGCTGAGGCGGAGTCCAATTCGTCGACCGCTCCATGGAACGATAGCGCTGCCTCCTCGGTGCCGGTGATCACCTCGGCGACAGCGCCCGGTACCACCTCGCCCAACACATCGGCCGTCATCGCAAAGAACACATCGCGGTTGGCGGCGTCGCGCGCGGCCGACGTCGCAACCATGCGGACCTTGGTCACTCCGAAGTTGCGCAGCAACTCGACGTAGTCGGTGAGCGCCGCCCGCGTGCGCGCCAGCGCGTCGGGGGCGAACTGGCCGGTGGCGTCGACACCCTGGCCCAACCGCACGATGCGCATCTCGCGATGCAGGTCGCGCAGTCCGCCGTCGACAGTCTCGGCGATCAGCAGCCGGATAGAATTTGTCCCGCAGTCGATCGCGGCGACTCGGCTCACACCCACCTCCCGGGCTCGAGTATGCCCACCATCGCGGGTTCGGCGGCCAAAAACGCCAGCGCTTCGTCACCGAACGGGTTCACGCCGGGGCCCTTGGCCAACGAGTGGGCGATGAGCACGTGCAGGCATTTGACCCGATCGGGCATGCCGCCGCCGGAGAACGTGGTGCCCAGCGGATCGATCGCATCGCGTTCGGCCAGATAGGACTCATGCGCCCGGCGATACGCCGCCGCCAAGTCCGCATCCCGCTGCAGTCGTTGGGTCATCTCGCGCATCAGACCCGACGACTCCAGCCGGCTGGCCGCCGCGGTGAGAATGGGATGCGTCAGGTAGTACAACGTCGGAAACGGTGTGCCGTCAGGCAATCTCGGCGCCGTCTTGACGACCGCCGGCTCCCCGTTGGGACACCGATACGCGATCTCGAGTACGCCGCGGGCATCGCGGCCCAGTTGCCCCGCGACGGCGTCGAGATCCGCGGCGTCAACCACCGGGAGGCGGTGCATTGGGCGTGACGGACGGCGAAACACCGTGGGGCGCATCGGCGATAGTGTGCCACAGCGACGTGTACCACGGGTCACCCGGTTTCGTCGCGGCCGGTTCGGCCCCAGGCGCGCCAGGTACGGCGCTGTTCGCCGGAAGCTGCACCTGATACGGGATGTCGCCGGGCATCACGAACCCGAGCCGCTCGCGTGCCTGCGCCGCGATGAAGACGGGGTCGGCCAGTTTGACCTTCTGCTGCTCGAGATCGGCGATCTGCGCACGCAATTGCGCCTCGGTGGCCTTCAGTTGCTTCATCTCGGTGCGCTGGGCAAAGTAGGTGCGCACGGGCCCGGCAATGGTTAACGTGAGCACACAGACGAGGGCTGCCAGGATTGCGGCCCGCCGCGCCGCCGAACCGAACCGCTGCTCGGATTGCTTCTCCGCGGATTCTGCTATGGATCTCTTGATCGAATCGCCGACGTCCTGCGGCTCGGCCTCCGGCGCGAGCTTCGCCTCCGCCGGGCGCGGCTCCCTGCGCGCCGGTGACGCTCCGCGCGGTCGGGAGGCCGGCGACCGCCGCTTCGGATCGGGCCGTTTCGCTTCGGGCACGGCTTATTTGGCCTCCACCGAGAATCGTGGGAAGGCCAGGTCGCCAGCGTAGCGGGCGGCGTCGCCGAGGGTCTCTTCGATCCGCAGCAGCTGGTTGTACTTGGCGACCCGCTCGCTGCGGGCGGGGGCACCGGTCTTGATCTGACCGCTGCCCACGGCGACCGCGAGGTCGGCGATCGTGGTGTCCTCGGTCTCGCCGCTGCGGTGGCTCATCATCGTGCGGTAGCCGCTGGAGTGGGCCAGCGCGACCGCATCAAGTGTCTCGGTGAGAGTGCCAATCTGGTTGACCTTCACCAGAAGTGCGTTGGCCGCGCCTTTGTCGATGCCTTCCTCAAGGCGCTCGGGGTTGGTGACGAACAGGTCGTCACCGACCAGCTGGACGCGATCGCCGATCGCCGTCGTCAGCGCCACCCAGCCGTCCCAGTCGTCTTCCGACAGCGGGTCCTCGATCGATACCAACGGGTAGGAGTCGATCAGGCCGATGTAGAACTCGGACATCTGCGCTGCGGAACGGGTCTCCTTCTCGAAGCTGTAACCCTTTCCGTCGGTGAAGAATTCGGTGGCGGCGACGTCGAGTGCCAGCGCCACGTCGGCGCCGGGCTTAAAGCCGGTCGCCTCGATCGCGGACAGGATCAGGTCGAGCGCCGCCTTGGTGCCCGCGACGTCTGGCGCGAAACCGCCCTCGTCGCCGAGGCCGGTCGCCAGCCCCTGCTTCTTGAGCACCGACTTAAGCGAGTGGTACACCTCGGCGCCCCATCGCAGGGCCTCCTTGAAGCTCGGCGCGCCGATCGGCGCAATCATGAATTCCTGGACGTCGACGCCAGTGTCGGCGTGCGCGCCGCCGTTGACGATGTTCATCATCGGCACCGGAAGGATGTGCGCATTGGGCCCGCCGATGTAGCGGAACAAGGGCAGCGCCGCCGACTCCGCTGCGGCCTTGGCCACCGCAAGTGACACACCCAGGATGGCGTTGGCGCCGAGCCGGGACTTGTCCGGAGTGCCGTCGAGGTCAAGCAGGGCCTGGTCGATGAGTCGCTGATCGTCGGCGCTCAAGCCGATCACCGCTGGTGCGATCTCGTCGAGCACGGCCTGTACCGCCTTGTCGACACCCTTGCCGCCGTAGCGGCTGCCGCCGTCGCGCAGCTCCACCGCCTCGTGCTCACCCGTGGACGCCCCGGATGGCACGGCGGCGCGGGCGAACGTGCCGTCCAGCAGGGCCACCTCGACCTCGACCGTCGGGTTGCCGCGGGAGTCGAGGATCTCGCGGGCTCCGACCTGCTCGATGATGGGCACTGGCGTCTCCTTGGTCGTCGGCTGGACGGGATGTGTTGAGCCTAGAACGTGCGCCGGCGAACAGCGCACCTACAGCGGGTGTCCATTCGCGTATGCCGTCGCCCAGTCGCGCACGGCGCGGGCGTACTGGTCGGAGCGGTTGTAGGCGCGCAGCGCATTCATCCAGCCGCGGGGTGTGGCCAGGTCCTTGCCGCGCCAGCACAGATAGCCTGCCGCCGACAGCGCGGCGTCGTCGAAATTGTCCGGGCTGATGATGCCGTCGTTGTTCGCGTCGACGCCGTAAAGCTTCCACGTCTCGGGAATGAACTGCATCGGCCCCATCGCACGGGCGTATTCGGGATCCCCGTCGAGGTGGCCGCCGTCGTTGTCGATGATCTCCAGGTTGCCGTTGGTGCCGTCGAGCCGGACGCCGCGGATCGGCGGCGTGACATCGCCGTTCGGCGCGATGGTCGCGCCGCGATACGTGCCGTGGTGGCTCTCCACCTGACCGATGCCGGCCAGTGTCGTCCACGCCAGATGGCAGTCCGGGTTCTCCACCTCGGCGACGCGCGCGGCATAGGCGTAGGCCTCCAGCGCGCCGACAGGTATACCAAGGGCTGGCGCGCGTTCGGTCGCCCATGCATGCAACTGGTCGGCCGGCCGGCCCTTCGCGTGAGTATCGACCTTGGGCACCGGGTCGCCGGGCGGCGGTGGCACACCATCGGGTATCGGAGTGCCCAGCTGCCACGAACAGCTCGACGCCATCAGCAGCGCTGTCGCGCTAATCACCGCGACAGCCCGCAGCCAACGCATTGACACCGGACTCCCTCAAACCCTCTGATCGTTGCCATCGTCCCACGCGCACGGACCAGATCGGCAGCAGTCACCGGACGTGTATCAACCCGTGGCCCGTCCTGATAAGGTAAGCCACACCTTGCTTTGGTAAGCCAAGGCTATGTGCGCACAGATTACGAGCGAGGACAAGGTGATGACTGCTGGTATGGACCCCGTCAGTATTCACGCAGCTGCACCCAACATCACATCGCAGCTGTTCGGAAGTGGTCTGATCGGTCTGCGCGAAGGTCTTGAGGCCGCGATCGTCGTCACGATTCTGGTGGCGTTCCTGGTCAAGTCGGGGCGCCGTGACGTCCTCAAGTGGGTGTGGCTGGGCGTCGACGCGGCAATCGTCGTGACGGTCGCGATCTTCCTGGTTATCCAATTCGGCGAGAACACGATCTCCGGCCTGGCGGCCGAGGCCATCGCCGGCATCGCCTCGCTCGTGGCGGTCGCGATCGTCACAACGATGGTGCTCTGGATGAGAATCGCCGCCGCCGGATTGTCCGGTGAGCTGCGCACCGGTATGGCGCACGCCCTGGAAACCGGCTCGCTGGCGGTGCTGGCGCTGGCGTTCCTGGCCGTCGGCCGCGAGGGCGTTGAGACGGCCCTGTTCATGGTCGGCTACGCCCAGGCCCAGACGGCGTGGCCGCTAACTGGACTCGTGATCGGGGTATTGCTCGCTGCCGCGATCGCCTATGGCATTTACGCGGGCGCCATCCGGATCAACTTGAACAAGTTCTTCAGATACACCGGCGCGTTCCTGATCGTCGTGGCTGCCGGGATCCTGTCCTACGGCGTGGGCGCCCTGCAGACGGTCGGCTGGCTGCCCGGGCTGAGCCACAAGGCATTCGACATCAGCGCGTGGTTGAACTGGTCGTCCTGGTACGGCGAGATCATCCAGGGCGTTTTCAACATCACGCCAACCCCGACGATGCTTCAGCTCGCTGTGTGGCCGGCCTACCTCGTCATCGTGCTGATGATCTTCCTGCGCCCCACAAAGACGCCCGCGAAACCCGAGCGGTCGCCGCAACCACTCCCTGAACCCGAAGGGTCCCATACGTGAAGCTTGGTTCGTCCCTGGCCGCGGCCACCGCTGCGCTGGCTGGCCTCGCGCTGACCAGCTGCCAGGCCAAGGATTCGCAGCAGCCAGCCAACCCGGGCAAGGGCGCCCCCGCGGAGATCACCGTCACCGCGTCCGATACGACGTGCGCGCTGTCGGGCACCGAGGCGGTCACCGGTCCGAGCACATTCGTGATCACCAACAACGGCACCAAGGTCACCGAGTTCTACGTCTACGGCGAGGGCGACCGGGTGATAGGTGAAGTGGAGAACATCTCCCCCGGACTGCAGCGCAAGCTGATCGTGCAGCTCGCCCAACCGGGCACCTACCAGACCGCGTGCAAGCCGGGCATGGTCGGCGACGGCATCCGCGGCGACTTCAAGGTCGCCGGTGAGGCCGTCAGGGTCAACGACGAAGGCAGGTTCAAAGAGGCCTCCGACAGCTACAAGCGCTACGTAATCAGCCAGACCGACGCGCTGGTCCCGGCGACCGAGGCGTTCGTCACCGCGGTCAAGGCCAAGGACATCGCCGCAGCCAAGGCCCAATACCCCACCGCGCGTAGCTATTACGAGCGCATCGAGCCGGCCGCCGAGTCCTTCCCCAACGACCTGGACCCGCGGATCGACCAGCGTGAGGCGGACCTGGAGCCCGGCCAGAAGTGGACCGGCTTCCACCGGCTGGAGAAGGACCTGTCGGTGACCGGCCCGCAGCCGGACACCAATGCCATCGCCGATCAGCTCGTCGCCGACGTCAAGGAACTCGACGCGGGCGTGAGGGCCCCCGAGTACAAGATCGACTCGACCCAGATCGCCGGCGGCGCACAGCGTCTGCTCGACGAGATCGCCGCCAGCAAGATCACCGGTGAGGAGGACATCTTCAGCCACACCGACCTGTGGGACTTCAAGGCCAACGTCGAGGGTTCGCAGACCGCCGTCGCATCGGTGCGGCCGATCCTCGACGAGCGCAACGCCGACCTCGGCAAGCGGGTGGGCCAACGGTTCGCCGAGGTCGACGCGCTGCTTGGGAAGTACCGTCGCCAGGGCGACGGTTTCATCTCCTACGACAAGGTGACCCAGCCCCAGCGGCAGGACCTGTCACGCGCCATCGACGCGTTGTCCAAGGAAGTAAGCGAGGTGCAGGGTGTCGTCGCTCCCAGGTGATCCCGCGGCAGATCCGGGCCCGCAGGTGCCGTCGGCGCGGCTCGGCCG
>DATARY010000057.1:0-3878 GCA_036263935.1 Mycobacterium sp. | reverse complement strand
GACGGTGGCACTGGCCGACGGCGGCGAGCTTGTCTACGACGAGCTGGTCATCGCAACCGGTCTGGTGCCCAAGCGCATTCCGTCGTTTCCCGACCTGGCCGGCATCCACGTGCTGCGGTCGTTCGACGAGAGCCTGGCACTTCGTAAGGAGGCGGCTTCGGCACGGCGCGCTGTGGTCGTCGGAGCCGGTTTCATCGGCTGCGAGGTGGCGGCGAGCCTGCGTGGGCTCGGCGTGGACGTCGCCCTGGTCGAACCGCAGCCGACACCGCTGGCCTCCGTGCTCGGCGAACAGATCGGCGAGCTGGTCACCCGGTTGCACCAAGCCGAGGGAGTCGACGTGCGATGTGGGGTCGGCGTCGCCGAGGTCCGCGGGGGCGACCGCGTGCAGAAGGTGGTGCTGAGCGACGGCGCCGAACTCGACGCCGACCTGGTCGTCGTCGGGATCGGCTCGCACCCCGTCACCGACTGGCTGGCGGGCACCGGCATCGAGGTGGACAACGGGGTCGTCTGCGACGCGGCAGGCCGCGCCAGCGCGCCGCACGTGTGGGCTATCGGCGACGTCGCATCATGGCGCAACCACGTGGGCGACCAAGTGCGCGTGGAGCATTGGAGCAACGTTGCCGACCAGGCCAGGGCCATGGTCGCGGCGATGCTCGGCAAGGATGTGCCCGCCGCCGTCTCGGTGCCGTACTTCTGGAGCGATCAGTACGACGTCAAGATCCAGTGCCTCGGCGACCCCGAGGCCACCGACACCGTGCACATCGTCGAGGACGACTGGCGCAAGTTCCTGGCCTTCTACGAGCGCGACGGAGTGGTGGCCGGAGTCGTCGGCGGCGGCATGCCCGGCAAGGTCATGAAGGTCCGCTCCAAGATCGCCGCGGGCGCACCGATCGCCGACGTCCTCTAAGCCGAAATCACATCTCGCCGAGGTAGAAGCGGGTGCCCTGGTCGTCGGTGCACTGCGCCGACTTCCCGTAGGGCTGCTGTGAGGGCTCGTCGATGATGGTCCCGCCGGCCTCGCGCACCCGGGCCACCGCGGCGTCGATGTTCTCGACGGTCCACATCGGGACGGTCACGTTCCTGGCGGCGCCGCCGGCGACGCCGGCCATCGGGTGGGTCTGCTCCACCTGCCAGCCGTCGTCGATGCGCCCGGGTTGGAAGGTCCAGTACAGCACCCGACTGTAGAACGCCTTGAACGCCGACGAGTCGGCCACCTCGTAGGTGATGTACGAAACTTCGCCTGGCCCAGACCCGTTGAGCTCCGGCCTCGGTTCGCCCGCCAGCGGCTCGAACACCGCGAACTGGGTGCCCAGCGGATCGGTGCCACTGAGCACCGTGCCGAAGTCGAACTGCTCGGGTTCGTCGGCCTGGCCGCCACTGTCGAGGATGGCCTGCCGGGAGCCCTGCACGTCGGCGACCGCGTAGCAGCAGAACAACGTGTGTTCGCTTGGCACGGTGAAGATCCCGATGTGCTGCTTGGTGTTGGTGACTTGATGCGTGGCAGGGTCGTACGTCCACCCCAGCACGTGGCCGTAGAAGGCGGCGGCGCGGTCGGCGTCCGGCGTCCATACCGAGATGTAGCCGACGTCCCCGTGCTGAATAGGTGTCGCGGCGCCCGTGATAGGTCCACTGAGCATCCAGCGATGCCCGAACGGATCAACGATCGTCGCGTTGCGGGCGCCGTAGTTCTCGTAGGGCTCGCGCCGCACCCGGGCGCCGCGTTCGCGGGCCCGCTCCAACGTCGCGTCGGTGTCGGCCACGTGCAGCATCAAGCTCACCGAAGTCGCCTGCGGTGTAGGCGCTTTCACGCCTATGTCGGGATATTCGTCGGAAAGGTAAAGCACGCCGTCGCCGATCCGTAGTTCGGCGTGCCCGATGCGGCCGTCGTCCATTTCGTACGGCTGGCCCTCGACCGCCGCGCCGAAAGTGTCGACATACCAGGCGATGGCGTCGCGCGCATTGGCGACGGCGAGGTAGGGCACGGCCGCGGGACGCGGCGGCGCGGACACCGCGGTGGGTTCGGTCAGTTCGGCGACGGCGGTATCGGTGCCACTCATGACAACTCCTTTTGTTCGATTCGGCAGGGACAGCACCGATTCCAGGCGTGACCGCAGCCGGGCCGCGAACACCGGATCGGGCTGGACCGGAAGTTCGTCGCCATGCAGCACGGTCAACGGATCGTGGCTGTTGTTCATGACATCCCTCCTTCCGGCCCCGGGTATTGCGATCTGAAGGCGCGCCGCGCCCTCACCAACAACGCCTCCGTGGCGTGCACGGTGCGCCCGATCAACTCCGCGCACTCCGGCACCGAGCAGTCGTCCATGTAGCGCAGCGCCAGCACCGTGCGGTGCTGCTCGGGCAGCTTGGCCAGCACGCTCTCGGCGACGATCCGGTCGAGCTCGGCGTCCCAGTCATCGGCGGGCTCGACGGGCTCGGGCGGCTCGGCGACCGAAACGCTGAACCGGTCGCGCCGACGGCGGTAGTGGTCGGCGAGCTTGTGCCGAGCCACCCCCAACAGCCACGGAACGGAGATCGGCGGCGGAGCGCTTCTGCGGGCGGCGTCCATCGCCGCCAGAAAGGTCTCCGACGTCAGGTCCTCGGCCGTTCCACGGTCACCGCAGCGCCGGACGAGATACCCGTAGACGACCGGCAGTGCATCGTCGTACAGCGCCAGCAAGGCCCGCGGAGCATCGTTGCCATCCGATTGGGCGCTCACACCCTTATCGTCGCCGGGGGAGCCCGAACTCCGACGCCCCAATCAGGAATTTTTTTCCAGGCCGGGTCCGCCCAGCGCGTCCAGCCCCGCGCTGACGGTATCGAAGGCGTCGCCGAGCGCCTGCGCCAGCGACACCGACTCGTCGGCCAGCCAGTGTTCGTAGGCCGACAGCGCGACACCGAGCATCGTCCATGCCACGGTCTGAGGCACCAGATCGCCCGGAGTCGCGCCCAGCCGCCTCGCGACGAACGCGGCCACCACGGCGCGCCACCCCGCATACATGGTCATCGAATACGCCTGAAGTGCGGCGGTCTCCAGAATCACGCGCATCCGCTGCCGGTGTCGTGCAGTCTCGGCCTCGTCAAAGGTGTTGAACGCCAACAGCGCTGTGCGCAATGCGTCGCGAACCGGCACGCCAGGATCGAGGTCGGCCAACAGGTCGCGCATGTGCTCCAGGTGCGCACCGAAATCGCCCCAGGGCAGGGCGTTCTTGGAGGGGTAGTAGCGGAACAGCGTGCGGCGCGCGATTCCGGCGGCCTCGGCGACGTCGTCGACGCTGACCGCGTCGAAGCCCCGGGCAGCGAACAGGTCGATCGCGACATTGCTGATGTGATCCCACGTCGTTGAGCGGCGACGGCCCACCCGATGTTGGGGATCTGACCGCATATCAACCCGGCCCTTTCATTATGGCACTCGATGCCATATTATTGCGATCTCGATCACAGTTTGTCGAGACTTCGTGACAGGAAAGGTGCAGACAGTGGAGCCGAACCAGACAGCCGGAGCGTCATCGGAGACCGAGCTCGTCACCGAGACGCTGGTCGAAGAGGTGTCGATCGACGGGATGTGCGGGGTCTACTGACGGTGACATTCGACCCGGACCTGAGCTGGCGGCTGCACCACCAGGTGGCCGTGCGGCCCGAGCCGTTCGGTGCGCTGCTGTATCACTTCGGCACCCGCAAGCTGTCGTTCCTGAAGAACCGCATCATTCTGACCGTGGTGCAGTCGCTGGCCGACCATCCCGACGTCGCGTCGGCGTGCCGCGCCGCTGGAGTCGACGATCTCAACCAGGGCCCCTACCTGCACGCGCTGGGTGTGCTGGCCCGCTCCAACATGTTGGTACCTCGGGAGAGCGAATGACTGTGCCCACCGCAAGCAGAAT
>DATARY010000055.1:0-11521 GCA_036263935.1 Mycobacterium sp. | reverse complement strand
GCCTGGGAGCTGATGGGCATGCGGGTGCACTGGCAGAGCTCCAACGACCTCGTTGCGCTGGCCTCGCTCAGCAAGGATGTGCAGGAGCTGATCCAGCAGGTGTTCAGGGACAAGGTGCTGCCGTCGGAGCAAGCCCGACGTCAAGCCGCGGCCGCCGCATCCACCGACGGCGCCGCGGCCACCTAGCACCGTGCACCCGAGGGGGAGCCCCCAGACGCCGGCCCTGATCGTCGCGGACGGCGCCACCATCTCCTACCACGAGCTGTTCGAGAGGAGTCAGCGCGTCGCCGCGCTGCTGCACGATGCGGGGCTGAGGCGCGGCGACGGGGTGGCACTGGTTCTCCCGAACCGCCCCGAGTTCTTCGAAATCACCTGGGGCTGTCAGCTTTCCGGGCTCTATTACAGCGCGGTGAATACCCACTTCACCCCGGACGAGATCGCCTACGTCATCTCCGATTCCGACGCTCGGGCAGTGTTCATCGATGTGTCCATCACCGACGCCGCCGCGACGATAACCGAAGCCAATGCAGGCGTCGACGTTCACATCGTTGTCGGCGGAACGCTACCCGGGTGGCGATCGTACGAAGATGCGTTGGCCGCGGCCGGTGACGCGCCACCCATGTCGGACGGTTCGGAGATGCTGTACTCGTCGGGTACGACCGGACGGCCAAAGGCCGTGCGACGCGCACTCCCGACGGACGGCGAGGGCTCCTGGGCGCAGAAGGTTCTGGAGTCGGCCCTCAGGCAGCGCTACGGCATGACGGACTCGAGCGTGTATCTCTCTCCGGCGCCGCTCTACCATGCGGCAGGGGTCAACTACACGATGGCGGTCCATCGGGTGGGGGCGGCATCGATCCTGATGCGCAAGTTCGACCCCGAGGCCGTCCTGCGGCTGATCCAGACCCATCGGGTCACGCACGCCCAGTTCGTGCCGACCATGTTCGTGCGGATGCTGAAGCTGCCCGAGGCGGTTCGCAGCAGCTACGACGTGTCCAGTCTTCGGTGCGTGATGCACGCGGCCGCCCCGTGCCCGGTAGACGTCAAGCATCAGATGATGAAGTGGTTCGGGCCGATCATTCACGAGTACTACGGCGGGACGGAAGGATTCGCGGGCACGATCATCGGACCCGAAGAGTGGCTCGCGCATCCCGGCTCGGTCGGCAAGCCGTTCAGCCCCGTGCACGTGGTCGGTGATGACGGAGTCGAGCTTCCCGTCGGCGAATCCGGGCAGCTGTATTTCGAGGGCGGGCCCGCCTTCGAGTACTTCAAGGATCCGGAGAAGACGGCGTCGGTGTACAACGAACGCGGCTGGCGGTCGCTGGGGGACATGGGTTACGTCGACGAGGACGGCTACCTGTACCTCACGGATCGGTCGACGTTCATGATCGTCTCCGGCGGGGTGAACATCTACCCGCAGGAGGCGGAGAACCTTCTGGTCATGCACCCCAAGCTCGTCGACGCGGCGGTATTCGGCGTTCCCAACGACGAATACGGCGAAGAGGTGAAGGCCGTCGTGCAACCGGTGGACGGCCTCGTGGGCACGCCGGAGCTCGGGGCCGAGCTCATCGAGTACTGCCGCACGCACCTAGCGCGTTACAAGTGTCCCCGCACGGTCGAATTCGAAGCCGAGCTGCCGCGAGATCCGAACGGAAAGCTCTACAAGAGGCGTATCCGTGAGCGCTACTGGCGGGGCCGGGCGTCGCGGATCGTGTGACCCGGGTATCAGCGCTCCGGGGCTTCGTCGGGCAGCGCGGCCTCGAGCTCGCCCAGCGCCGTATCCAGCGCCTCGCTGCGGTCGGCCCCGTTCGCCAGCCGGCGTCCGACGGCGCAGCCGATCACGAAGGCGGATAGCGGTGTCATCTTGCGCTCGACCCTGTGCGCGACGTCGCGGGCCGCGTCGAGCAGGCGCGACGTCTCCGCGGACGTCAACGGCTCCTCGCCAACGGCGCGGGCCAACCCATCGATCCAGTTGTCCATCGTTTGTTTGCACCCCCGAGATTGAGGCTCTGCCATTCTGCTATTTTTATCAAAATAGCCGAGGGAGGGGCCGCATGCGAATCATTGATGCAGATGGACACGTCGCCGAGGGGTCGTCGCTGGCCACGGAAGCGATGCGGCGCTGGCCCCAACACGTGGTGCCCAAAGAAGACGGGCGGGCCCTTGTCATCGAGGGCCGCAACTATCCCGAGGCCGATGGCCCCGGCGCGGGCTGCCCGCGCGAACACGGGCTCAGCACGGCGGCCGGCATCGACTACTCGTCCGCGGCGGGCGTGCTGGGCGACGCCGACCGCGATCAGATCGACACGATGGTGTTGTATCCGAGCCTGGGCCTGTGCGCGCCCAGCCTGCAGGACCCCGAGTTCGCAGCCGGGTTTGCGCGGCTGTACAACCAGTGGATCGCCGACTACTGCCGCCCGACCGGCGGCCGGTTGCACGGCATCGCGGTGACCCCGATCGAGCACGGCGAGGTGGCGATCGACGTCATGCGTGAGGCGAAGGAGCTCGGGCTGGTGGCCACCCACATCCCGCCCGCGCTGAAGACCCGCAACCTCGACCACCCCGACCTCGACCGGTTTTACGCCGCCGCCGTCGAACTCGATATGCCGCTCGGCATTCACGGCGCACCCGGCATGCATCTTCCGAAGGTCGGCGTCGACCGCTTCACGAATTACATTCAGGTGCACTGCATCAGCTTTCCGTTCGACCAGATGACGGCGATGACGGCGTTGGTTTCCGGCGGTGTCTTCGACCGGCATCCGGGCTTGCGCGTCGCGTTCCTTGAGGCCGGTGTCGGCTGGGTGCCGTTCTTCATCGACCGGCTGCACGAGCACTTCGAGAAGCGTGGCGACTGGATCGAGAACGGCTGGCAGCGCGATCCGCAGGAATACCTTCGGGCCGGCAACATCTGGACGACCTGCGAGCCGGAGGAGCCGATCCTGCCCGGCGTCATCGACGTGCTCGGCGACGAGTTCATCATGTTCGCCAGCGACTACCCGCACTGGGACGGCGAATGGCCGGAAAGCACCAAGCATCTGCGCTCCCGACCCGACATCAGCGAGCAGAGCCGGGAGAAGATCGGCGGACTGAACGCCAAGCGCTTCTACGGCTTGACTTAGCCCAGCGCGAAATCGATCACACCGCGGATGATTTCGCCGTTCAGCAGGTCGGCGTAGGCGTCGTTGATGTCGTCGAGTCGGTACCGCTTGGTGATCATCTCGTCCAGTTGCAGCAGGCCGGCCTCGTACAGCCGGGCGAACCGAGGCACGTCGACCCTGGGGTTGCATGAGCCGTACACCGTGCCGACGATGTTCTTGTTCCACAGGATGAACTCCTGCAGGTTGATGGCGATGGAGCTGGTGGTTTGGGCGGTCATTCCGGTCAGCACGCAGGTTCCACCCTTGCGGGTCAGGCTCAGTGCAGCCTGCACATCGTCCCCGGCGATCAGGGAAGGCGAGACGACGACGCTGTCGGCCATCACGCCACGGGTGAGCTCTCGCAGCACCGCCGCCGCTTCACCGGTGTTCGCGGCCACATGAGTCGCGCCGAACCGCATCGCGGACTTCTGCTTGAACTCGACCGGATCGACCGCAATGATGTGCGCGGCGCCGTTGATACGCGCGCCCTGGATGGCGGCGGTGCCGATGCCGCCGGCACCGATGACGACGACGGTGTCACCGGTTCGGACCTTGGCACGGTTCTCCGCGGAGCCGTAGCCGGTCGGAACCGCGCACGACAGCAGCGCGATCGGGACCAGTGGCAGGTGAGGATCGATCTTGATGATCGAGTTCGTCGAAACGACAGTGTGTTTCGCGAACGCACCGACCTTGGATAAGTGGCCGAGCTGGCGCCCGTCCGCAGTGTGATGGCGGAAGGTCCCGTCCGTTGGCATACCCGGGGTCATCACCTGCGCGCCCATGTCGCAGATGTACTCCATCCCGGAGCTGCACCACCTGCACTGGCCGCAAACCGCGACGAACGACGTCACGACGTGGTCTCCCGGCGCGAACCGTGTCACGCCCTGGCCGACCTGGACCACCACCCCCGAGCCTTCGTGGCCGCCGATCATCGGGAACATCGACGGCAGGCCGAGGGCTTTCATCACCTCGTTGGGCGCCGACATGTCGCCCTTGAGGACGTGGTCGTCGGAGTGGCACAGGCCCGCGGCGGCCATCTCGACGAGCACCTCGCCCGCGCGCGGCGGATCGAGCTCGAAATCCTCGATGGACCAAGGCCCGCCGACGTCGTGCAGGATCGCCGCGCGGCTCCTCATGCGCGAAACGTCACCGGAAGGCTCCCCGGCGAGCGGAACGGCATGCCCACGATCTTGGTGTGCTCGTCGGGCACCAGCTGCAGGTCGGTCACGCGGTCGAACAGGCTGTTCAGCATTGCCCGCGTTTCCACCCTGGCCAGGTGCATGCCGAGGCAACTGTGGATGCCGCCCGCGAACGAGATGTGCGCACGCCGTGCTCGACGGATATCGAACGCGCCGGCATTTGTCCACCGCGTTTCATCGCGGTTGGCGGCGCCGATGCACAGGTTGACCTGGGCGCCGGCCGGGATCGGTATGCCGTGGATTTCCACGTCGCGCGTCGTTGTCCGCGGAACGGCGACCAGAGGTGTCTCGTACCGCAGCGCCTCCTCGATCGCGGCGGGGATCAGGTCACGGTCAACCTGCACCGCCTCGAGCTGGTCGGGATGTGTCAGCAGCAGGTACAGCAGATTGCTCGACGACCGGTATGTGGTCTCCAGTCCGGCCGGGAGCAGCAACCGCAGAAACGAGATGATGGCTTCGTCGGTGAGCTTCTCGCCGTCGATCTCCGCACCGACCAGATCGCCGATGATGTCGTTGGTCGTCGCGCTGCGCCGCTGGTCGACCTGTTCCTGGAAGTAGGAGCCCAACTCCACCGACGCCGTCAGACCGGCCTCGATGTCGATCTGGATCGAAATCAGATCGAGCGACAGCCGCCGGAACAGGTCCAGGTCTTCCTGGGGCAATCCGAGTAGCGCGGCGGTGACCCGGGTGGGGAACTCAAACGTGATCGCCTTGACCAGGTCCGCCCCGCCGTCGTTTCTGATCTCGTCGACCAGCTGGTCGCAGATCGGATCGATCACGGCGGGTTCCCACCGCTCGAGCGAGCTCTGGCGGAAGGCCCTGGAAACCAGGCTTCGATGGTCGTGATGCTGCTTGCCGTGCATGCCCAGGATCGTCGGACCGAACACCAGTCCGATCGTCTGGTTGTACATGTCCGAGCCGTACACCTCGTCGTCGCGGAAGGCCGCGAAGACGCTCTCGAAATCGAAAAGCGTCCACTCCTCGGCGGCGTGCAGCTCCGGTGGTGCCGTCGAGGTGTCCATGATCGTCCCGCGCCACACCGGCTCGGTCCTGCGCATGTACTCGAAGAACCCATACGGGTCGCTCGCCAGGTCCGGGGCGCTCGACTGATCGTGCGAATCGGTGCTGATCGTCACCTATGCCTCCCGGGCAACAGCAATTGGCGCTCTGTCGCACTATCTTTACTATTTTAGGTATTCTAGGTCAAGGAAACGAGGGGACACCATGCAGCGCCGAGCGGTGTGCGCGATCCAGGACCTGCCCCCGGGGAGCATGAAATTGGTGCAGGCCGGAAAGTTCGGCGTGGGCGTGTACAACATCGACGGAGCGCTCTACGCGATCGCAAACTACTGCTCACACGAGGGTGCGCCGCTGTGCGCGGGCTATGTCGGGGGCACCAACGAGTACGCCCCGGACATGCCCGGGCAACTACGGCACGTGCGGGAAGGCCGAATCGCGCGCTGCCCGTGGCACAACTGGGAGTTCGACATCACCACCGGGGTCAACCTCGCCGACGCCCAAAAACGTGTCCGCACTTATGAGGTCGACGTCACCGACGGGCAGGTGTATCTGATCGCATGAGCGAAAACCATCCCGTCATCGACGCGGGCGTGCAGCCGCACTTCCGCTACAACGCCGAGATCCGGCGCTACCTCCCGGCGGCCCACAAGCTGCGCTCGATCCCCGACGTCGAGCAGCAGTGGTATCAGGCGCCCGGCGGCGACTATCGCCAGGACCTCTACGGCGACGGCTATCCCGGCTCCGATCCAGAGACCGTGGCCAGGCACCTGTTCGACGAAGCCGGGGCCGACTACGCGATCCTCAACCCGCTGACCCGCGGCAACATCGCCGACTACCTGCTCAACAGCCGGATCTGTGCGGCGGTCAACGATTGGCTGCTAGATCGCTGGTTGGAGCCCGACACATCCGGCCGGTTCCTTGGCACGATCCGGGTCAACCCGGAGGATCCGCGCGGCGCGGTCGAGGAGATCGAACGGCTGGCCGATCACCCAAAGATGGTCCAAGTCGGCGTCCCGCTGCAGTCCCGGGAGCCCTACGGCAAGCCGATGTTCGAGCCGATCTGGGAAGCGGCCGAGGCCCACGGTCTACCGGTGGCGGTGCACATCAACGGCGGCAACGGCGTCGACCACGCTCCGACGTTCGCGGGCCACGCCGACACGTATCCGGGATACGCGGCGTTCATGCCGCTGAACTCGTTCGTGCATCTGGCGACGCTGATCATCGAGGGGATGTTCGGGCGTCATCCGGGCCTGCGGTTCGTGTTCGCGGACGGCGGCTACGACATCCTCACCCCGCTGATGTGGCGGCTGGATACCTTCTGGATGTCGATGCGCGACCAGACCCCGTGGGTCGACCGCTATCCGGGCGAATACCTCCGTGACCACGCACGGTTCTGCTCATCGGCGTTCGACGGGCCGACGGACGAAAGCCTGGCCGAACGATGGCTGGACTACACCGACAAGGCCGATCTGCTGATGTACGGATCAAGCTATCCGCACTGGTCGACCTCCAGCCCCGAGGCCGTGGTGGCGGGGCTCAACGGTGTTCAAGCCGAAAAAGTGTTGTGGCGCAACGCAAGCGATCTGTACGGTATCGCGGCCGAAGTTGAAGGAAGCATCTCATGACGACCATCGAGAGTAGACAAGCTGACGGCGTCGCCCAGGACATCGCGGTGACGATCGTCGATACAGATGTGCATCCGTTGCCAGTATCGGTGGACGTGCTCAAGTCCTACGCGCCAGCGGAGTGGAAGGACAAGCTGTGGCCGACCGGTAACGCGGTATCGCCGGTGCCGCACTTCTACGACACCCCGGACTCGTACAAGACGATGTCGCTGCGTGTGGACGCCGCCCCGCCGGGTGGTGGCGTCGCTGGCAGCGATCCCGATTTCGCCGCCAAGCAACTGTTGGTCGACGCCGGCGTGAGCATCGCACTGCTGGAACCGATGTGCGATGCGCAGCTGCCGCAGGCCGAACACGTCCTCAAGGCCACCTACAACGACTGGCTGGCCGACGTATGGCTCGGCGAGAACAACTGGCACGGGCGTTGGCGGGGCGCGGTCAGCGTCACCGCGCAGGATCCCGGGCGGGCGGCCACAGAGATCGAGCGCTGGGCAGGCCACCCATACATGGCCGAGGTTTTGATGACGCCGCAGACCCGCGGTATCCCGTTCGGCAGCCCGCATTTCGATCCGCTGTACAAAGCCGCTGCGCGCCACGGTCTTCCGGTCGCAACCCACCTGATGGGGCAGACGCCGTTCGAGCTGATCCCGATCTACCCGGTGGGCAACCCCGCACACTGGCACGATTTCTTCGCATCATGGCCGCTGCTGTATGTGTCGCATCTGATGAGCCTGGTGTTCGACGGCGCCTTCGACCGGCATCCCGATCTGCGGGTGGTGTTCGTGGAGGGCGGTTTCACCTGGGCGATGCCGACGATGTGGCGGATGGACCGAGTCTGGGAGCAGCGCAAGGCCGATCTGCCGCATGTGCGCCGCAGGCCATCGGATTACGTCCGCGAACACGTGCGGTTCACCACGCAGCCGCTGGAGGACGTCAACGTCGGCGCGTACCGGGACTACCTGGAGATGATGGACCTCGGTGACAACCTGATGTTCTCCACGGATTACCCGCACTGGAGCTACGACTCGCCGGACTGGGCCATCCGGCGCTTCCCCGCGGATCAGCGTGAGCGGATCATGCGCGGCAACGCCACGGCGCTGTACGGCTTGCCGTCGACGGTCAAGGCTCTGCCGGGTGAACAGCCGCCCACCGTCTGACGCGTCGGTCTTGGTCACCGAATACGACAAGTGTTGGTCGAGCCTGGATTTCGGCTGCCTTGCGGATCTGTGGGAGCGCGACGATCCCCAACCGATCTATGTCGGTGACGAATACGCGGCGCCGCTTATCGGCGCCGACGAGCTGGACCGGCACTGGGCCCGCGTGGCGGGCAGGCTCAAGGCGGCGTCCGTCTCGTCGAACCTGCACGAGTTCGACGTGGTCGACGACACCGTTGCGCGCGCGCTCCTGCTCAGCCGGTGGCGCCTGACCGGCAGGGACGCCGACGTTGAACGTACCGGTACCAGCTGGATCACGTGGCTGCTCGTTCGTCGCGGCGACCGATACCGGATCTTCCACCAGATGGAGTCGCAGGTCTATTTGACCGACTAGGGCATCACGTCGACTGCGCGGTGCGGCGCTCGACCTCAAGGGGCACAACGGGTTGGCGTGCCGACGGCCCGCGGGTGACCGCATGCAGCCTGATCTCGGGAAGGTCGACGGACGGGTCCAGGGTGTCCAACCACGCGACGGCCTCTGCGACGTCGGCGGCGCGTATCGCGTACATCTCGAACGGCACATCCTGGAGCATGTCCGTCTCGACCGGCCCCGGCGTGACGATATGGACATTGATGCCGTCGCGGTCCACCTCCTGCGCCAGCGCGCCGGCGAATGCGTTCATGCCGGCCTTCGACGCCGAATACGCCGTTCGCGCGCGCATCGGCTCGTGGGCGGCCGACGACGAGATGAACACAAACCGTGAACCCGCCTTCATCCGCGGCAGCGCGGCCGACGTGACGACGAAACACGAATCCAGATTGGCCGACATCGTCGCCCGCCACTGCTCGAAAGTCTGCTTGCGCGCATAGGTTCCGCCGAGAATCCCGGCCGCGTGCACCACAAGGTCGATGGTCTCGGCAGCCCGCACGGCGGGTGCGAACTGCTGCGGGTCGGTCGCGTCGGCGACGACATAGCGCGCACCCATCTCCTGCGCGGCCGCGCGCAGCGGCTCTTCGCGACGCGCGGTCAGGATGACGTCGTAGCCGAGGGCAGCGAGCTTGCGGCCGCAGGCCTTTCCGATGCCGCCGCTGCCGCCGGTGATCAGGGCTGTCCGCACGCCAGGCCCTTCAGCGCTGGCGTCGCGCCAACGCCTGCGGCGACAGCGCCACAATCCGCTGCTCGGGATCGCTTGCGATGAAGAAGGTCTGCGTGTCAGCGATATGCCGCGCGGCCAGCTTGCGGGCGCGTTCGGCGTCACCGATGTCGATCGCATCGGTCATCTTGGTGTGGACGCCAAGCGCGATGCGGCGCTTGGTCATCGACGGGTACTCTCCGCGGGCCGCCGTCTCCCTGGCCCACCAGTTCAGGTGGCCGGTCCACAGCGTCTCCAGGCTGCCAACCACCGCAATCATCGTGTGATTGCCGCAGCCGCGGACGAGTTCGTCGTGGAACTGCCCGCCGATCTCGGTGAACCGGGCACCATCCTCGATGTGCTCGGCCATCGACTCGTTGATCTCTTTGAGCGTCGGGACCAGTGTGTCGTTTCGGTCGGGGCGCCGTGCCGCCAGCGCCGCGCACATCGGCTCGAGCTCCTGCAACGCGGTGCCGAGATCGCCCAGTGGCACGTAGTCGCTTTGCAGTAACAGCCCGAGCATGTAGGCCGCGCTCGCCTTGGCGGGCGCGTGCACAACCGCACCACCTCGGTTGCCTCGGCGTACCGACACCAAACCCTCGGTCTCCAGGATCCGCAGCGCTTCCCGCAGCGATACCAGGCTGACGTTGAACTGCTCGACAAGCAGCTCCTGGCGGGGCAGCAGGTCTCCGTCGGCCAGTTCGCCCTCGATGATCTGTCTGCGAAGTTCGTCCGCGACGATCTCGGCGGTCCTGCGTGCCGACAGGCGTCGCCGTGCCTCGGGGCCGATTCCCAGTGATGTCATTGCGATGCAATGCTAACAGCGATAGACCCTCTACCTGGGGTCTGCGGGGTCGCTATCCGTCAAAAGTTACTAAGATGACAAAGAAACCGCCGGGAGGTTGTGCGCTTGAGCGACGTAGCAACAACCCCGCTCTGTGAGCTGCGCGTCGTCGAGATCAGCGATCGGATCGCGGGGGGCTATTGCGGAAAGCTCCTCGTGGATGCGGGTGCCGATGTGGTGAAGGTGGAGCCGGCCGCCGGAGACCCATTGCGCGGCTACACCGCCACAGGAGCCGGACCGCCCGCCGGCACCGATTCGCCGCTCTTCAGCTACCTCAATGCCGGGAAGCGCAGCGTGACAAGCCTTTCCGGCGATCTGCTGGCCGGCGCGGACATCGTGATCGTCACCGCGACGCGGTCGGCTGCGGCCGAGCGCGGCGTCGACCCGCAGCGCCTGCTCGACCAGCGGCCGGGCTGCATCGTCGTCACGATCTCCGACTTCGGCTGGACCGGGCCGTGGTCGGAGCGCCCGGCCACCGAGTTCACCCTGCAGGCCTGGTCCGGCTGCACCGGCTTCCGCGGCGACCCGGCGGGCCCGCCGATCTCGATCGGCGGTGACCTGGGGGAGTACATGGGCGCAACCTGGGCGGCATACGGCGCGCTGGCCCTGCACCGCCGGGTCCGCGCCGGTGGGCCGGGCGGGCACCTGGACATGTCCATGCTCGAGGCGATGACGCTGATGCAGAGCGGCGAATGGCTGCACTCGCAGCTGCTGCGGGTACCCCCGGTCAAACGCTCCGTCGAGGTGCCGTCCATCGAGCCGGCCAGGGACGGGTACGTCGGCATCAGCATGGTGACGGGGCAGCAGTGGCTGGACTTCGCCGCGATGGTGGATTGCGACGAGTTCACCGAGATTCCCCAACTGCGGTTTCAGATCGGGCGATGGGACTATCGCGACTGGATCCGGGAGCGGATCGGCCCGTGGTTGCGTGAACGCACGGTGGCCGAGATCGTCGAACTCGGGCAGCTGTTCAGATTGCCGCTGGCCCCGCTCGGCAACGGTTCGACGATCCCCGATATGGATCACTTTGCCGACCGCGGGGTGTATGTGCGCAACCCGGCGGGTTTCCGGCAACCACGTGCGCCGTGGCTGATGTCGCTGGCACGGCCGGCGCCGATCCGCCGGGCGCCCGCGGTCGGCGAGGCCGACGACGACTTGTCGTGGGAGCCAAGGAAATCCGCGGCCGTCGCGCGCTCCACTGATCTGCCGCTCGCGGGCGTGCGGGTGGTCGATTTCAGCGCGTTTTGGGCGGGGCCATCCGCGACCCATTCGCTGGCCGGGTTCGGCGCGGAAGTCATCAAGATCGAGTCGATCCAGCGGCCCGACGGCATCCGGTACTCGGGCGGGATGCGTACCGACGTCGACGACTGGTGGGAGTACGGCTGGGTCTTCCAGGCGATGAACACCAACAAGCG
>DATARY010000006.1:0-46239 GCA_036263935.1 Mycobacterium sp. | reverse complement strand
ACGATGCCCCAATCCGCGCTTCCGCCCGACTACACCGGCCCACGCAGCGCGGGCACGGCAATACTGTTCCTGCTCATGCCGGGCCAGCAGTCGGCCTGGCACACGGTGCGCAGCGCAGAGCTGTGGCTCTACCATTCCGGCAGCCCGCTGCTCCTGCAAGTCGGGCCCGAACAGGACGCTGCCACAACGCATCTCCTCGGGGCCGACATCCTCGCAGGCGAGCAGCCGCAGATCGTCGTGCCGCCCGGCCATTGGCAGCGGGCCCGTCCCCGCGACGACCAACCCTGCCTTGTCAGTTGTGTCGTGATACCGGGCTTCGACTACGCCGACTTCGCGCTGGCGGCGCCTACCGACTGAGCAGCTCGACCGCGGCGGACACCAGCGAGGCGTTATCCGGCGCGGTCGATCCGTCGGGCATCGCCAGGGTGTCTTCCATGCCGATACGCGTCTGCACGCCGCGCGCCCCGGCGTGTTCCAGCAGCGGCCAACAACTTTCGTCGAAGCCATGCAACAGCACGGGTGCCGGTGAATCGGTCCCCAGCACCTGGCTCAACAGGTCGTCGGCGGTCGCGATATCGGCGTCGCCGGGCAGCTCGATCATCACCCGCATGCAGTGCCGCACAAACTCCGAGGCCGCCCAGGATTCGGCGGCTTCTGCGTGGAAGATGCCGATCTCGACGCCGAGTCCCTTGCGCAGCAGCAACTCGGCCAGCTCCTCCGAACCGGCTTCATGCCAGTTCACCGAGGCGAAGTCCGGCAGCACGGTCCACCCCTCGACGGCGCGCAACCGGTCGTCGACGTCGGGCAGCGCCCAGAATCCCGTCGTCACGCCAAGAGGCAGGCCGGGCACTGCGTGGCGGACGGCCGTCACGGCGGCATCGACGACATCCGGCAGCAGCGAGTCGACCCCGTCGGCGGTCTTCGGGTGCAGGTGCACCGCCTTGGCCCCCGCCTGGTGCACGGCGAGCGCCGCAGCCGCCAGCTCCGGCGCCGTGACCGGCAAGTTCGGATGCTGGTCCGGGCTGCGGGCGCCGTTGATGCACGCCTTGACGTAGATCTTGGGGCCGGGGGGCATGACCCCCATCTTCGTCCTTCGTCGCGGCATGGCGCAGTAGCGTGCTCAGCATGCGGGGTCACACCATCGTTTGCGGTGACGATGCGCTGGCGATGCGCATCATCAAGGAGTTGACCACAGCGGGCACGAGCGTGACGACGCTGCAGACCCCGGAAGGGCTGGCCGCGGCTGGGATAGCCGACGCGAACGCGGTGATATGCGCCGACGACGACGATGCGCTGAACCTCGAAATCGCGCTGCTGGCACGGCAAGCCAACCCTGCCGTGCGGGTGGTTGCCCGGCTCGCCAACAGTGTGTTGCGCGAGGCCATGGCTCAGGACAACGGAGCAGGCGCCATCCTCGATGTCGCCGACCTCGCCGCGGCGTCGGTGGTGGAGGCATGCCTGGCCCGCACCACTCACACGATTTCAGCGGCGGGCATCGACTTTGTCGTCTCCGGCGCCGACGCGCCGCGCGATGCGACGTTGCGCGACATCTACGGCGACCTGGCTCCGGTGGCGGTGATCCACGGGGAGAACTCGCAGACACCGGGCGAGGTGATCGCCTGTCCCGGCCGCGACTTGTGGGTTCGCGAGGGCGATTGGACCGCGATGATCGGCACCGCCGACGAACTCGCCGAGCAGGCCATCGCGGTTCCCAAGCCGCTGGCCCACTCCCGCCCACGCCAGCCGCTGCAGCGGATTGTCGACGCGGTGCGCGTGGTCCGCGACGACATCAACCCGATGTTCTACCGGGCGCTGGCAGTCTCTATGACTCTGCTGCTCGGCTCGACCGTGCTGCTGCGCTTCGCCTACCGGCAGTCGCCCGGGATGAGCTGGATCGATGCGCTGTACTTCAGCACCGAGACCATCGCCACCGTCGGGTACGGCGATTTCAGCTTCATGCACCAGCCCACGTGGCTGCGGATCTGGGGCATCGGCCTGATGTTCGCCGGCGTCACCACTACCGCGATCCTCGTCGCGTTCATGGCAGACCTACTGTTGTCGCGTCGCCTGGCCCAATCCGCAGGTCGCAGGAAGGTACGGCACCTGCATCGCCACATCATCGTGGTCGGTCTGGGCTCATTCGGCATTCGCGTCGTCAGCGACCTGACCGCCGCAGGGTACGACGTCGCCGTCATCGAGCGCGACGATGACAACCGCTACCTGTCGACCGCCGCCCGCCTCGATGTGCCTGTGATCTTCGGCGACGCCACCCTGCGCCAGACGTTGGAAACCGCAGGCATCGACGAGGCCCGCGCGGTGGCGGTGCTGACCAAGGACGACATGATCAACATCGAGACCGGCATCGTGTTGAAGGAGATGCTCGGACCTCGCGTCTTGCCGGAGGTCGACCGGCCGGACGTGCCGATCGTGCTTCGCGTCTACGACCGCACGCTCGGCGCCGCGGTCGCGCAACGCTTCGGGTTCGAAAACGTCCGCTCCACAGTCGAACTGGCCGCGCCCTGGTTCATCGGGGCGGCGCTGGGGTTGCAGGTGTTCGGCACGTTTTCGGTGGGCCAGCGTTCGTTCATGGTCGGTGGCGTGTACGTCGAGTCGGCTAGCGAACTGGACGGTATGCGGATGGCCGACCTGTCGACCCAAACGCGCGTCATCGCCATCACCCGGCCGGGCGCCCCGGTGCTGCTGCATCCCCGGCGCGAGACCCGGCTCACCGCCGGAGACACCGCGTACCTGGTGGGGCCCTACCGCGAACTGCTGGACACCCTGCGCAAGGGCCAGGGTGTCCAGCAGTCCGGTGTCACGGAGCCGGCGACGACAGGTTGAAGCGCCTGGGCCTTTGCGTCTGCTCGCACTTAAGACTTAAGAGGTGACGCCGAGGACCCGCAGCGCGTTCTCCTTGAAGATCAGCGGAGCGACGGCCGGGTCGATGTCGAGGCCCTCGAAATCGCGGCGCCATCGGTCCAGCTTGATGTAGGGGTAGTCGGTGCCGAACAGCACCTTCGTCCGCAGCTGACGGCCGGCCGCGCGGACCAGTTGCGGCGGGAAGTACTTCGGTGAATATCCCGACAAGTCAATGAACACGTTGGTCTTGTGGGTGGCGATCGCAATCTGTTCGTCCACCCAAGGCACGGCGGGATGCGCCATCACGATCGTCAGCTCGGGGAAGTCGGCAGCGACGTCGTCGAGCAGCATCGGATCGGAGTACCGCAGCTTGATGCCGTGCCCGCCGGGCAGCCCGGAGCCGATCCCGGTCTGGCCGGTGTGAAACAACGCCGGCACCCCGGCCTCGGCGATCGCCTCGTAGATCGGGTAGAACGTGCGGTCGTTGGGCTGGAACGCCTGCATGCTGGGGTGGAACTTGAACCCCTTGACCCCGTTCTCGCGAACCAGTTGGTGCACCCGGTGCACCGCCCGCCTGCCGTGCCACGGGTCGACGCTGCCGAACGGGATCAGCACGTCGTTGTTGCGGATCGTGCCGGCGACCAGGTCCTCGATGGAGTTCGGCGCGTGCCCGAGGCCGGAGTGAGCGTCGATGGTGAAGACGACCGCGGCCGTGTTGTGCCGCCGGTAGTAGTCGGCGATCGCGTCAACTCCGGCCAGCGCGCCCGGCTCCATCTTGAAGTACTTCTCGGTGGCCTCGACCAGAACGTCGTCGTAGGCCTTGTGCCCGTGGCTGTCGACCTCGACGTGGGCGTGGATGTCGATGGCGGCGATGCGGCCGAAATCGATTCCGTATTGGTACTTTTGGCCGGGCATCCCCGCAGTCTAGAACCGCCTACTGCGCAGCGGCCTCCGGTGTGTAGCCCAGCGCGGCCTTGACCTCCAGGTATTCGTCGAAGCCGAACTGGCTCCACTCGCGGCCGTTGCCACTGCGCTTGTAGCCACCGAACGGAGCATTCAGGTCGAATGCGTGGTTGATCGCCACGGAACCCGCGCGGATCCGGCGGGCCACCTCGCGCGCCTTGTCCAGGTCGGCCGCCGACACATAACCCGCCAGACCGTACTCGGTGTCGTTGGCAATCTCGACGGCCTGATCGAGGTCGTCGTAGCCGAGGACGCACAGCACGGGCCCGAAAATCTCCTCCCGGGCAATCGTCATGTCGTTGCTGACATCGGCGAAGACGGTCGGCTTGACGTAGTACCCGGTGTCCAGCCCCTCCGGCCGACCCAGACCGCCGACGACGACTGTCGCGCCCTCGTCGATGCCCTTCTGGATCAGGCCCTGGACCTTGTCGAACTGCGCTTTTGACGCCACCGGTCCGATCGCGGACTTGTCGTCCTGATCCCCGATCTTGACCTGCTCGAGGGTGGCCTTGGCGATGGCGAGGGCTTCGTCCTTACGCGACTTCGGCACCAACATGCGCGACGGCGCGTTACAGCTCTGCCCGCTGTTGAGCATCATCACCGTCGCGCCTGCGGCCACACTCTGAGCGAACGCGTCGTCGTCGAGCACGATGTTCGGGCTCTTGCCGCCCAGCTCCTGCGTCACACGCTTCACTGTCGCCGCAGCGTTGCGCGCGACGTCGATACCGGCGCGCGTCGAACCGGTGAACGACACCAAGTCGATGTCGGGATGGCTCGACAGCGCGACGCCAACACCTGGGCCGTCGCCGTAGACGAGGTTGTACACACCGGCGGGAACGCCTGCGGCATCAATGATTTCAGTGAAGATCTGCGCCGAGTACGGCGCGACCTCGGACGGTTTGAGGATCATCGTGCAGCCGGTTGCCAGCGCCGGAAACACCTTGCAGGCGATCTGGTTGATCGGCCAGTTCCACGGGGTGATCAGACCGCAGACGCCGATCGGCTCCTTCACCACCAGTGTGCTGCCGTGCCGTTCTTCGAACTGGAAGTTCTTCAGCACATCGATGGCCGTCGCAAGGTGGCCGAGACCCATGTTGACCTGGGGGCCGGCCGCCAGCGACGGCGGTGCGCCCATCTCCTCGGTCACCGCGTCGGCGAGGTCGCCGGCACGCTTCTGGTACTCGTCGAGGATCGCCTGCAGCACATCGAGGCGCTCCTCCCGGCTGGTTTGCGACCAGGTGGCAAAGGCCTTTCGCGCGGCCCTCACGGCCTTGTCGACGTCGGCGTCCGAGCCGAGCGAGATCTTGCCCGAGACCTGTTCGGTGGTCGGATTGTCGACGTCGAGGGTGTTGGGTCGGACGGGATCGACCCACTGGCCGTCGATGTAGAACTTCAGATATTCGCGCATGGCTCTACCTTTCCTTACTGCGTGCCTTCGGCGTACCAAGTTCTGAATTCGTCGTACTTCGGCATCTCCTCCGAGTTGGCCTTCGGGTCGATGCAGACGTGCACGACGGCGGTCTTTCCACTGGCGAAGGCCCGCTCGATGGCCGGCACCAGCTCGTCCTCCTTCTCGACGTACTCGCCGTGACAACCGAACCCCTCGCCGATCTTGTCGAACCGCACGTCTTTGCTCCAGTGCACGCCGGGCTGCGGCGACGGCTGCTCGAACGTGCGCTTGTAGACGCCTACCTCCAAACCCCATTGATGGTCGACGCCGACGACGCACACCAGCGGCAGGTTCTCCCGCGCGGCGGTCTCCAGTTCGGCGATGTGGAACAGGAAGGCCGAGTCACTGGTGAGCAGCATGACCGGGCGCTTGCGCCCCTCGGCGACCGAAGCGCCGACGGCGTAGGGAAGGCCGGTGCCGAGGTGTCCGAAGTTCTGGTTCCAGATCACGTCGTGCGGCTTGGCCTGCGAGTAGGTCCATCCGAAGATGACGGTGGCCCCGCCGTCGCGCACCATGATGCCGTCCTTCGGAAAGGCCTTGGTCGCTTCGACGATAAATCGGGCCGGATGCACGGGCGTTCTGCCGGTCGGTGCGTTTTGCGCGAGCTGAGCCAACTCCTCGGCGTCCTTCTTGATCAGGACGTCCAGATCAGTGGATGGCTGTCTAGGCGTGTCTTTGAGGGCCTCCACCAGCTGCGGGACGACGCCGCGCAGGTCACCGACCATGGGCACGTCGACCGGTCGGTTCACGCCGATCGCGACGGGGTCCTGCTCGACGTAGATCCACTTGCGGATGTCGTTGCGCGCCGCCCAATGTCGAGTCTTGCCGTAGTGGACGGGCTCGCCGAGCTCGGTGCCCAGCGCGACACATAGGTCGGAGGCGACCACCGCGTCGACGGCCGACGGCGAGAAGCCGTAGGCGAACGTGCGGTCCTCGAGGCCGGGGATGAACGACGTACCGCCCGAGGTCTGAATCACCGGGCAGGCCATCAGGTCGGCGAGCTCCTTGACCGCGGCCTGTGAGCGCGATGTGTGAACACCGTGGCCCACCAACAGGATTGGGCTGGAGGCCTCGCGAATTAGCTTCGCCGCCTCGGCGATCTCGCGTGCGCCCGCGCCCTGGTTGACCAGCCGGTACCGGCTGGGCGGCAGCGGCTCCGGCACGTCGAGCTCTTCCAGGATCACGTGCGACGGGAATTCGATGTAGCTCGGCCCGGGGGTGCCGGACATCGCACGGCGGATCGCTTCCCGGACGATCTCGTCGGTCTGGTCGGCGTACTCGATGGACGAGCTGTACTTGACCGATGGCGTGAATAGGCCCTCCTGCTGGACGAATTGAATGCGGCCACGGCGCACACGACGCTCGGTGATGCGGGCCCGCTGGCCCCCGATGAAGATCACCGGGGAGTTCTCCACCTTCGCGCACATCATCGCCCCGGCGATGTTGGCCACACCCGGCCCGAGCGTGCCGATGCACAAACCGGGTCTGCCCGTCATCCGCGAGGCCGCCTCCGCCATGAAGCCGGCGCTCTCCTCGTGGTGCGGCGCTACCACCGACCATCCGCGCGCGTCCGCCTCGGCGAACATGTGCACGAAGTTCGGGTCCGGGATGCCGAACAGGGTGTTGACACCCTCGGCCTCGAAGAGGTCGAGAATGCGCTTGTAGACGGGTACTCCCACGTCGAAACTCCTTTTATACGTAGCGTTTAGCTAGTTCTTTACGGTGAGCTGCCAGCGATCCGAACAACGCGCGGTTGAGCGCGGCGCGTTTGAGATAGACGTGGATGCCGCTCTCCCACGTGTAGCCGATACCACCGTGCAGCTGCATGGCCTTGCCGACGACATCGACGGCAGCAGCGCACGTGTACGACTTCGCCATCGCGGCCGCCACAGCGGCATCGGCTCGATCCTCGGCGACGGCTTCGACTGCGGCGCTGACGAGTTGGCGAGATACCGCAATGGCCACCTGCATGTCGGCGCAGGCGTGCTTGACGGCCTGAAAGGAGCCGATGGCCCTGCCGAACTGGTGGCGCACCTTCGCATACGCAACCGTCGCCGCGAGCATCGCCTCGCTCAGCCCGAGGCTGTCGCACGCGACGGCGACCGCTGCACGGTCCAGCAGGCGGCGCACCTGCGTGTGCGGCTCGCCGTCGAACCGCAACACCTCGGAGACTTCGGCGGTGCCTGCCGTCACGGTGGCGAGTCGGCGCGTTTCGTCGAGGACGGGTTGCGGTGTCACGATCACGTTCTCGATTTCGACGACGCCGCCCTTGGTAACCACCAGAATCCGGTCGGCGCCCTCGGCGTCGGGCACGAAGCCGAACGGCTCGAGCGCAACGGTCACCCTCACGGCACCGGACGCCACATCGGTCAGCAATCTGTCGCGACTATCACTGGGCTGCAGCGCTTTCAGGGCCGTGACAGCCAGCACAGCACTGCCCAGATAGCTGTTGGTGCTGGCCGCCCGTCCGATCTCCTCACAGATGACCGCGACCTCGGCGAACGTGGCGCCCGAACCGCCAAACTGCTCCGGCACCTCCAGCCCAACCCAGCCGGCGTCGACGAGCACCGGCCATTCGACGACGTGATCCTTGGCGAGGAGGTCACCGGCGACCGACCTGAGTTCTTCATGGAATTCCTCGAATTCGTAAGCCATCAGGCCACGCTCGGTTCTCGCGGCAGCCCGAGGCCACGCTCGGCGATGATAGTGCGCTGGATCTCGCTCGACCCGCCTGGGATGGTCCATTCCCATGACCCGATGAAATCCAGTACCCATGAACCGGATTCCCACCCGCTCGACATCGGTTTGGCCAATTGGGTATGCGCTGTAAGACCACCGATCTCCGCACCGAAATCGGTCAGCCGCTGCAGCAACTCGCTGTAGAAGAGCTTGACAATCGACGCGTCGGCGGGGCCCGCTGTTCCCGCCGCTCCATTTTCGGCGGACTCCACCAGCTTCCGGCACAATCCTCGAAGCCCGGTGATCTCGGTTTCGAACTGCGCCAGACGATCGGCCACGATCGGGTCGTCGACCGGACAGGCCTGCACCAGCCACCGGAACCCGGCGTTGCCGAGCCGCTCGGCGAGCTCCAACATGGTCAGGCCGCGCTCGGCGCCCAGTGTCGCCTGCGCCACCTGCCATCCGGCGTTCTCCGCGCCGACGAGGTTCGCAGCGGGGATCACCACGTCGTTGAGGAAGATCTCACAGAAGTGCGAATCCCCGATGGCGTTGCGGATGGGCCGCACCTCGACGCCGGGCGTTGTCATGTCGAGCAGGAAGTATGAAATGCCTTTGCGCTTGGGCGCATCCGGGTCGGTGCGGGCCAGCAGTAGGCACCAGTCGGCGTGCTTGCCGCCGCTCGCCCAGAGCTTCTGGCCGTTCACGACGTAGGTGTCCCCGGCGCGCCGGGCCGACGTACGGAGGCTGGCGAGGTCCGAGCCGGCCTCCGGTTCGGAGAAACCCTGGACCCAGATCTCGCCGTCGAGGATCGCCGGCAGGTGCCGTCGACGCTGCTCGTCGGTGCCTGCGGCGAGCAGGGTCGACGCGGCGTGGTGAATGCCGACGAAGGCCAGCACCAGCCTGGGCGCGTCGTGTGCGGCCAGTTCCTGGTACAGCACGATCTGCTCGGAAACCGACATCTTCCGTTCTGCTCCTCGCGTCGGCAGTCCACCGCCCCACTCGCGCGGCCAGTGCGGCACCGCATATCCGGCGCCGTGCAATTCGGCGAACCAGGCCTTCTGGAAGCGAACGAATTCCGTGTCGGGCACGCCGGTCTGAGCTTGGCGCCAGTCCCGGGGAATGTGCTCGGTACACCAGGCCCGCACGGTGGCGCGGAACTCGTCGAGATCGGTGGTCACGAGCGTTTCGACTTCCGCTGAAAGTCCATCAGCCGCTGCCGGTGTTCGTCAGACTGCATGGTGGCGACCTCGGCGGCGAAACCCGCCTGCAGCGGGCCGCCGAGCGCCTGTGACAGGTACATGTTCACGACACGCTTCGTGCCCCGCAACGCCTCGGCGGGCTGGGCGGCGAGGCGGTTGGCGAGCCGGCGCGCCTCGGGCATCAACTCGTCCGGCGTGACCTGGCGGCTGGCGAATCCCAGTTCGACAGCCGTGGCTGCCGGAATGCGATCGCCGGTGAAGAGGTACTCACGCGAGCGCATGATCGGCGTCAGCAGGGGCCAGAAGGCGGCACCGCCATCACCGGCCACCAGCCCCACCGCGACGTGCGGGTCCGCCAGGTATGCGGTCTCCGAGATCAGCATAATGTCACTCAGGAGCGCCACACTGCAGCCCAGCCCGACCGCTGGGCCGTTGACGGCCGCGATCACCGGAAGCGGGAAGCGCAGCATCTCCTCGATGATCTGTGCGCCCTCGCGGATGCTCTCGTCGCGGGCGACCGGATCGTCGAGAAACGTTGTGATCCAGTTCAAGTCGCCACCGGCGCAGAACGCCCGGCCTGCTCCGGAGAGGATGACGACCTTGGCTTCTTTCTCGGCGGCCAACTGACGCCATACGTTAGCCAGCGCCCAGTGCAGGTTCTCGTTGACACAGTTGAGTTCGGCGGCGCGGTTGATCAGAACGGCCCGCACCGCGCCGTCGGATTCGACGGTTAGTTCGTCAGGAAGGTCGTATTTCATGCGAACAAGCCCGTCAATCCGCGTCCGCCTACCCTGCCGGTCAGCAGGTCACGTGTTGCCGACAGGCCCAGCGGCAACCGGCGCAACGGCTGGCTGTAGCGGGACAGCCACGACAACGTGGTCTCGTCGCAGAACCCGACCGCGCCGTGCAATTGGTGGCAAACCCGGAACACGATCTCTGCCGCCTCTATGGCCGCCATCCTCAGTGCGAGGGCGTCATCGAGCGCCTCGGGTCGCTCGGTGCCGATACTCCATAACGCATACTTCGCCAGGATCTCCACTCCGCTGCGTTCGACCTCAGCGTCGGTCAGCTGGAACTGCACACCCTGGAAGGACGACAACGTCTGACCGAATTGCTTGCGCAGGCCCACATGGGCGACGGTCAATTCCATTGCGCGGTCGAGCATCCCGAGAAGCGTCCAGCACGGCAGCACCAGCCCGAGCGCCACGTGGCCGGCACCGTTGTCGTCGGTCGCGGAGAGCTCGAGCTCGGCTACGAAGGCCGGGCCGGCCGCTCGCTGACCGACGACAATGCTTCGCGCACCCCCCAAAGACACGGCCGCCCAGCGGGACTCGAGTCCTGCCACGATGCCCGAGGGACGGTTGTCGGCCACCACGATCAGGCCGTCGACGTCCAGGTCGGTCGGCTTTGCGAGTCGCTCCGCCACGGGGTACGGCAACGCCCAATAGCCAGCGCTACGGCACAACGCCGCCGCGGCCTCCAGTTCGTCGGCGTCTGTGCGCGCATCGAGCTCCCAGGCGCCGAGCTCGGCCAGCACATGGCCCGCGAGCGACGCGCGGAGATCCGGCTTGGCCTCGGCCTGCTGCACCAGCTGGTCGCCCCCCGCCGCCTCGAACGCCCGAAGCGCCTCTCGCCCATACTCTTTGGCGTCGTCGCCTAGATCGAGAATCATTTCGCCGCCGCCAACAGAGCCCGCGACAGCAGGATGCGTTGCATCTCGATGCTGCCAGAGGACACGGTGGAGGCCTGCGAATAACGCCAGTGGTCCTCGACCTCGCCGAGGAACCACTTCGCCCGCGGATCCTCGTGCGACACTTCGGCGGCGATGTCCATCAGGACCTCCGCGCTGTCCTGATCCAGCTTAGTGACCGCGATCCGGTATGCGGCGGCGTCACCGGGCGTGATCCGCCCGCTGGCTTGCGACCCGACCACGCGGTATGCCAGCAACCGGGCCCGGCGGCAGTGCGTCAGCATGCGGACCCGGCGCGCGCGCAACTCCGCAGGCAGGTCATCCCAGCGGTCGCCGAGCACCGCCGGTGCGGCGGCCAGCAGGCGCTCGCACCGCGCGTAGCGGGCGATGCCGACCCGCTCGAAGGACATCACGTCCTGGACGATCGACCAGCCTGCATCGACCGTACCGAGCACGTCGGCCTCGGTGACCCGCAGATCGTCGAAGAACACCTCGTTGAGGTGGTGGGGGCCCATCATGCAGCGGATGGGCCTGACCTGGATCGCCGGATCATCCATGGGCACAAGGAAAATCGTCAGTCCCTGTTGCTTCTTCTCACCCTTCGAGGTGCGGGCGAGCAGGAAACACCACTGCGCCATCGTGGCGTAGGACGTCCAGATCTTCTGTCCGCTGACCAGCCAGCCATCGCCGTGGCGCCGCGCGGCCGTGCGCAGCGATGCAAGGTCGGAACCCGCCTCAGGTTCGGAGAAGCCCTGACACCAGATCACCTCCCCGCGGGCGATGGGCGGTAGGTGCTTGCGCTGCTGCTCTTCGGAGCCGTGGCGCATGATGATCGGTCCGACCCAATTGACACCCATGTACTGGGCGCCGCGGGGTTCGTGGTGCGCCCACATCTCTTCGCGCACCACGGTTTGTTCCCACACCGACGCTCCGCCGCCGCCGAATTCTTCGGGCCAGGCCAGGCACAACAGGTTGCGTTCGGCGAGGGTACGGCAGAACTGCTGAGCCGTCTCGAGGTCAGCGGGATCGTCAGTGAATGCGCCCAAAAAGTGCTCAGGCACATGGGCTTTCACCAAGTGCCGCAGCTCCCCCCGAAGCTGCGAGGCTTGCTGGCCCATGTCGAAGTCCATGGTCATACCGACTCCGCCGCCTCCACATCGGCAAGCCCCAGCTCGGCGAGTACCTGATCGGTGTCCTCCCCCAACCGCGGGGCGGCACCGGCGACCCGGCCGGGCGTGCGCGAAAACCATGTCGGCACACCGGGGAACCGGACCGGCCCGTGCTGGGTGTGCACGGTCTCGAAGAACCCCACCGCCTTCAAGTGGGGGTCATCGAACAGCGCATCGGGTGTATTCAACGGCGCGGCCGGTATCTCGAGCTGACGGAACAAGGCCAGCCATTCCTCGGTGGTGCGCTCCTTCATCGTCTCGGCGACCAGCCCGTACACGGCGTCGATCTGGTGGGCCCGCCGCTCGAGCGTGGAATACAGATCGCTGGCCCAGGCCGGCCGCACAGCGTCGATGAACGCGTTCCAGTGCTTGTCGTTGTAGATCAGCGCGGCGATGTATCCGTCGCTGGTGCGATACGGCCTGCGGTTGGGCGCTACCGTGCGCGGATAGACGGCGGGCCCCAGAGGGGGTTCGAATATGGCGCCGTTGGCATGTTCGACCAGCATGAACGACGCCATGGTTTCGAACATGGCGACCTCGACCTCCTGACCCTCCCCCGTGCGCTCGCGGTGGAACAGGGCCATGGTCGTCGCGTAGAGGGCGGTCAGCCCGGCGACCTTGTCGGCCATGATGGTGCCAACATAGTCCGCCTCGCCGGTCAGTTGTTGCTGTACGGCGGGCAATCCGCATTCCGCCTGGATGGTGTCGTCATACGCCGGGCGGTCCCGCTCGGGTCCACGCCGCCCGTACCCGTAGCAGTTCGTGTAGACGATCGCGGGGTTGATGGCGGCGACGTCGTCGTAGCCGAAACCCAGCTTGGCCACCGCCTTGGACCTCATCGAGTGGATAAAGACGTCTGCCCGTTCGATCAGGGCCCGCATTGTGGCCTTGCCCGTGTCGGTCTGCAGGTCCAGCATCACGCTGCGTTTGCCGCGGTTCACGTTCACGAAGACCCCGCTCATCCCCGGCTCGGGGCCGACCGAGATGAACCGCGTGTTATCCCCTTGCGGCGGCTCGACTTTGATCACGTCCGCACCCATATCGGCCATGATCTGCGTACAGTACGGCCCCATCACCATCGCGGTGAGGTCGACGACGCGCACACCGTTCAGCGGACCGCTACCCATGGAGTGCTTCCTGTTTGGCCATCGCGAAGCTATAACGGACGTGATCACCGTGGCCGTCGGGCACCACGGGGAAGACGACCGCCTCAGACGCATCACGGATCGCCGCGATGTGATCGCCGACGTCGGCGATCGACCAGGACGGCCGGTACACGCCGGGCGTTTCGGTGACGACCGCCTTGGCCACCCGGCCCGCAAGAGCGACGAGTACTTCCCCCGTGATGGAACAGGATTCGTGGGCCAGCCAACCCACCACCGGTGCCACCAGCTCGGGACCCATCGGGGGATAGGCCGAAGTGTCAATGCCCTCAGCCATTCTCGTCACGGCCGCGGGCACGATGACGTTGCTCTTCACGTCGCTGGCGGCACCTTCCAGGGCGGCGACGTTGGACAGCCCGATGACGCCCGCCTTGGCGACCGCGTAGTTCGCTACCTCATGGTTGCCGTACAGGCCGCCGATCGATGAGGTCAACACGACGCGGCCATAACCCGCCTGGCACATCGGACCAAACGCGGGCCGGACGACGTGGAAGGCGCCCCGCAGGTGAACGTCCACGACGGCCTCGAAATCGTCGTACGTCATCTCTTTCAACGACGCCCGACGAACATTTCCGGCGTTGTGCACGAGGATGTCGATGCGGCCGTAGCGGTCCAGTGCCGCGTCGATGATCGCCCGGCCGCCTTCGGGGGTGGCCACCGACTCGATGCTGGCGACGGCTTCGCCTCCGGCCGTGGTGATCTCACGCACCACTTCGTCGGCCGGCCCCGCATCGCTGCCGTCCCCGGTCAGGCTGCCGCCGGAATCGTTGACGACAACCTTGGCCCCCTGCGATGCAAGCAGGAGGGCGTACGAGCGGCCCAGTCCCCGGCCGGCCCCAGTCACGACCGCGACCCGGCCGTCGAATCTCAGGTCAGGCATTCACGTTCCGAGCACCAGACCGTCGAGGTCGCCTTTGTCGCGCCACCGCTCGAGTAGTTCATCGAAGACGTAGAACCCGGGCATGTACGGTTCGCCGAGGTGTGACCGGATGCCCTCTCCGCCACCGCCGCCTTCATTGTTGTAATAGCCAGGCGTGCAGGACAGATCGAATGCCGAGGTGTCGACGGTGGTTTCGCGGATGGTCCTGATCCACTCGTCCTGCGCCTCGTGGCTCGGCTCGACCGTCGTGGCGCCGCGCTTCACAGCTTCGGAGACGATGTAGGCGATGTGCTCGGCCTGCTGCTCGAGCATCGCCGTGGTGTTAGCGGCCACCCCGCCCTGAATGAAGCCGGTGTGGAACTGGTTTGGAAAGCCTCGGCTTGTCATGCCATGGAGCGTCTTGTAGCTGTCCCGCCAATGATCGAACAATGAAACCCCATTGCGGCCCTCGATCACATCGATCGCGTATCGACGGCTGATCTCGGTCGTGATCTCGAATCCGCTGGCATAGATGATGCAGTCAACTTCATACTCGATACCGCCCGCGACGACTCCCTTTTCGGTGATCTGTTCCACACCCTTCGACTCCGATACATCAACCAAGGTGACGTTCGGGCGGTTAAAAGTGGGCAGATACTCGTCGTTCGAACACGGCCGCTTGCACAGGAACCGGTAGTAGGGCTTGAGCGCCTCCGCAGTCTCGGGGTCTTCAACAAGGCCCTCGATGCGACGGCGCAGCCGCTCCATCAGTCGGTAGTCTTCTTCTTCCCGCAACGCCATGACCTGCTCGATGGTTATCGAGGCGGGATCATCCATGGCCGCAATCCGCGCGGTCATGTTGCGGCCCAGCTCGGTCCAGAAGTCACACACGTGATCTGGCGCGTCGAACACAACGCCTTCGAAGGGGCTCCAGCGGTGGAAGTTGCGCTGCCGCTCCTTCTGCCAGCCCGGCTGCAGCGTCTTCGCCCACTCGGCATCGGTGGGTGTATTGCCACGCGAATCGACAGACGAAGGTGTCCGCTGTAAAACGTACAGGTGCTCGGCGTAGCGGCCCAGGAACGGAACCACTTGAATGCCGCTTGCGCCCGTGCCGACGAGCGCGACGTGCTTGTCGGCCAGCTTGTCCAGTCCGCCGGACGCATCTCCGCCGGTGTATTCATAGTCCCAGCGCGACGAATGGAACTGGTGTCCCTTGAACTTCTCGATCCCAGGGATGCCCGGCAGCTTCGGCCGGTTGAACGAGCCGTTAGCCATGACGACGAAGCGGGCCCGAATGTCGTCGCCGCGATCCGTGCTGATCCGCCAGCGCTCGATCTCGTCGTCCCAGCGCAACGCCCGGATCTCGGTTGAGAAGATCGCGCCGTCGTAGAGACCGAAATGCTTTCCGATGCGCCGGCAGTGCTCCCAGATCTCGGCGCCATCGGCATATTTCTTCGAAGGTACGTAGTCGAGCTCTTCGAGCAGCGGTATGTAGCAATACGCGTCGTTGTCGCACTGGATGCCGGGAAAGCGGTTCCAATACCAGACGCCGCCGAAATCTCCGCCCATCTCGATGACGCGAACGTCGTCGACACCGGCCTTCTTCAGATACGCGCCCGACAGCAGACCCGCTATGCCTCCGCCGAGGACCGCGACGTTGATGTCTTCCGAGATCGGATCGCGGACCACCGGCGGGGTGTATGGGTCCGTCTCGTAAAACTTGGCGAGCTCACCACAGAGTTCGATGTACTGCTTGGAACCCTCTGGGCGGAGCCGCTTTTCACGCTCCAGGTGGTATTTTTCCCGCAGTGCATCGATGTCGATATCGTCTGGCGTCTGAGTCGGCGCGCAGTCGGTCATCGATCGTCCTCCTTCGTAAGTTCGCGCGGTTCGCCGGTACCCATGTACTTCGACAGTTGGTAGTGCAGGTTGACGGTGCTGCGTTCGCGGTACGGGTTTGGCTTCGTCCCGGGGAAACCGAGTGATTTCATGCCCTGCTGCACCGCGGCCATGTTGGAGAAGTCCTGCGGCAGGACCGACAGCCAGTTGGGATCGCCAACCGGGGTGTAGGCCCACTCGGTCTGCGGCTCTTGTCCTTTCGGGTAGAGCTCGAACACCGCGACCTCGAAGATGCACTTGTTCGGGTCGTAGCTCGGATCGGGGCGGGCGCTGTAACACAGCGCACTGGTCAGACCCTGACCGATCTGGAAGTTCGGGAAGATCTGCCACGCGGTGCCGCTCTGGCCGAGGATGTCGGCCGGGATCGTCGGCCAGATCACACCGCGCGCTTCGTCGTCGCGCCGCGCCGACGCCAGCCAGTGCTCGAGCACCTCGTCGGCCGGCGTGCCCTCCGGCAACTCGTCGACCAGTCGCTTGGCCGCGTTGACCAGCGTCTGCGTGGTGGTCGCGTTGGTCTCCTCCATGGTGTAGACCTGCATCTCCGCGGTCGACACCCGCGGATCGGCGCCGGTGCCGAGCCTGATCTTGGACTTGGTGGCTTCCAGGTCTTTTGGCGCGTCGTAGCCGATGTTGCTGTGCCTGCCCTGCGCCTTGGCCCAGCCCTTGAACTCGCCGAACTTGTTGAACTCCGGATGCGTGATAAACACGTGGTAGGTCTCGTTGAAGGCCTCCATCGCGACCTTCCAGTTGCAGTCGAAGTTGAGCCATTTGCGCCACTTGTAGCGCATGTTCTCCAGCCCGAACGGGTCGAGGATCTTCGCCGCCGGGAACAGGTAGTCCATCAGGGGCTCGCAGTCGGGATCCATGTTGATCCACACCCATCCGCCCCAGGTGTCGACGTTGACGCGCGCCAGATGAATGTTCTCGGCGGTCAATACGCCCTGCCAGTCGTCCTGCTCACGGATGTGCGTACACGCACCGTCGAGGCCGTACGTCCACCCGTGGAACCCGCAGACGAACGACCGGCGCGCCTTCCCGCAGGCGTTCTTTGCACCATCCGGCGTGTCGATGAGCCGGCGGCCGCGGTGCATGCACACATTGTGGTGCGCAGCGAATTCGTTTGGGCCGCTGCGCACGACGATGATCGAGTCGTCGAGGATGTCGTAGGTGAGGTAGCTGCCCACGTCGGGAAGTTCCTCGACCCGGCCGACCTGCTGCCAGACCTTGCGCCACAGCTTGTCGCGCTCCGCGCGGGCGTAGCCCTCGGAGACATAGGCCTCCACACCGATGGTCACGGGTTCCGACAGCTCTTCGGTCACGCTTCCTCCGATTCAAACCGACTGATGGCTTTGCGGAAGGATTCGTCCTTGAGGAACAGCGAAGTGTTGTCGGCGCCGAGGTGGCTCCACTTGAGGTTGAGGCCGCCGTCGACGAGCAGCGTCTGGCCGGTGATGTAGCTCGACAGGTCCGACAGAAGGAACAGAATTGCCCCCGCCTGTTCCTCGGGTCGGCCCCGCCGGCCCATCGCGATCGCCTGCCGATCCCGGTCGGCATCCTCGTCGACATAGGTGCGCGACGCCGCCGTCTGGGTCACGCCCGGCGCGACGGCGTTGACGCGGATGTTGTCAAGCGCGAGTTCGACCGCCATCGTGCGGGTCATCGCCGCCACCGCCGCTTTCGCCGTTCCGTATGCGATGTGGAAGGGTGCGGTGTTCATGCCGCTGATCGACGACAGCGACACGATCGACCCCGGCTTGCCCCGCTTTCTGATCTCGGCGGCGACGGCCTGGCTCATGAAGAACGCCGTCTCCAGGTTCTGCGCGAACAACCCCCGCCAGTCCTCACGGGTCACCCGCGTCGAGGGCATCCATGTCGCCGGCGCGGCGCCCCCCGCGATGTTGGCCAGTCCGTACAGCTCGCCCTCGGTGCGCCGAACCTGGTCGAGCACGGCGGCGATCCCGTCGTCGGTGGAGGCGTCGGCTGCGACGGGCACGACCGACAGCCCTTGCTGCGCGAGCGGGACGACGTGCTCGTCGAGGTTCTCCTTGGACCGGCTGACCGCGACCACGGTGGCACCCGCGCGGGCGGCCATCGCCGTGATCGTGGTGCCGATTCCGCCGCCGCCCGCACCGGACACCACGACGATGCGGCCATCCAGCCTCAGTTGATCGCCCATGGCATCGTCATTTGTCCGGACAACATATGATGCTCTGCATATTGAAGAACACTATTCCGCAGCACTTATCGGCTCGTCAAGGCCGAGTTGCCGTCGACTTGGGCTATTGTCTGGACTAAATGGGGTTGATAACGTGCGAGGTCATGAGAACGTCCCTCGACGAATCCCGGTATACGGCCACCAACGCGACCACCGCCGAGGGATGGCGACTCGAGCGGCTCACCTCCCCGAGCCGGCTGTTCGGTGCGAACGGTCTGCGCACCGGTCCCGACGGCCGCGTCTACATCGCCCAGGTGACCGGGAGCCAGATCAGCGCGTTGGATCTCTCGACGGGTCGGGTGGACACCGTCAGCGCGAAGGGCGGCGACATCATCGCGCCCGATGACGTCGCGTTCGATTCGGCCGGCAACCTGTACGCGACCGAGGTGATGGACGGCAGGGTGAGCATGCGCGATACGGCCGGCCGCACCCGGGTGTTGCGCGACGACCTGCCCTGCGCGAACGGCATCACCGTGCACAACGGCAGGCTGTTCATCAACGAGTGCCGCGAAGGCGGACGGCTGATGGAACTCGACCTCAACGGCGGCGCGCGGCGAATCCTGGCCGAGAACCTTCCGTCGCCCAACGCGATGGAGGTCGGGCCCGACGGCCTCCTGTACTTCCCCGTGATGACCGCCAACGAGATCTGGCGCATCGACCCCGCAGGGGGTGAACCGCAACGGGTCGCGGGCGATCTTGGCGTGCCCGATGCGGTGAAGTTCGACCCGAAGGGATTCATCGTCTCGACCCAGGCGGCCAGCGGTCAGGTACTGCGCATCGACCCGCGCAGCGGCGAACAGACCCTGCTGGCTCAGCTCAATCCCGGATTGGACAACCTGACGTTCGTGGGCGATCGGCTGTTCGTCTCGAACTTCACCGGTGAGATCACCGAGATCCTCAGTGACGGCGATACTCGCACCACGTTGCCCGGTGGGCTGAATTGGCCGTTGGATCTCGCCATTGGCGACGACGGCAGCCTCTACGTCGCCGACGGCACCTACTTCTACGTCGTGGGTCCCGACGGGTCGCTTCAGACCGTCGGAATGCTGTTCTCGCCGGGATACCCCGGCTTCATCCGCGGTCTGGCGCCGGCCGGGCCGGGCGAGTTCGTGGTCACGACGTCCGGTGGCCAGGTCACCCGCTATCGGCCCGACCTTGCCGAAAGCGATGTTCTCGCAGACGGATTCGATCAGTTATATGGTGTCGCGATTTCGGGTGACGACGTCGTGTTCGCCGAGTTCGGCACGGGCCGTGTGATGTCCGTGCGATCGGGCAACGTCGACGTGCTCGCGTCCGGTCTGCGCAATCCGATCGGAGTAGCGATCGGGCCCGACGGAATGCCGCTGGTGGCGGAGTCCGGCGCGGGCAGGGTTGTCCGGCTGACGGGGTCGGGCACCGACACGGTGATCGACGGACTGCGGCGGCCGCAGGGCATCCTCACCTGCGGCGGGCTGCTGTATATCGTCGACGCGGGCGCCAAGGAAGTTCTCGCGTTTGACCTGAACACCAAGGGCCGCAACACGATCGCCTCCGGACTGCCGGTCGGTCCGCCCCCCGGGGTTGAGCCGAAGCCGCTGAAGGGAATGCCACCGTTCTCCGGACCGCAGGGCCCGTTCGCGGGAATCACCGCCGGGCCGGACGGCACGCTGTACGTCTCGGCCGATGGCGATGGCAGTGTGCTGGCATTGCGGCGGGTGGACACATGACAGTCAGTCCGGCCGACCACCGCTATCTTCAGGTCGCGCGCACCCTGCGAAAAGAGATTGTCGACGGGGTTTATCCCGTGGGTTCGCAGCTGCCGACCGAGCACGAACTGTGCGAGCGGTTCGCGGTCAGCCGCTACACCATCCGCGAGGCGTTGCGACGGCTGCGCGAGGACAACCTCGTCGCCTCCCGACCACGAACCGGCACCCTTGTCGTTCCGCGCCCGGCGACGAATTCCTATGCGCAGGACGTGATGTCGATCAACGATCTGCTGGCCTTCGCAACCGGCGCCCCGTTCACGATCGAGTCGAATGCGATGGTGACGATCGACGACGACCTCGCCGCCCGCACCGGCCTGAAAGTCGGGTCGGAGTGGCTCGCGGTGCGTGGCTACCGAAAGGCCGACGGCACTGACGCACCGGTTTGCAAGACGGAGTATTACATCAACCGTGCCTTCGCAGCGGTGGGCCGACTGCTTCAACGGCACTCCGGTCCGATCTTCCCGCTTATCGAGGACCTTTTCGGCGTGAGCGTGGTCGAGGTCCACCAAGAAATCTCTGCGATCGCCACGTCTCGTGAACTGGCCGCGATACTCAAGGTCGAAACGGGCAGTGCCGCACTCGAAATGCAACGCATGTACACGACGTCGGACGGTGAGATCGCCCAGGTCACCGTCAACACGCATCCCTCGGCACGGTATCGCCATTCGATGACCATGCGCAGGGTCAAAGGCTAGGTACGAGTCCGTGAGGGTCGACGAGGATCGCGCGGCCGAGGCGTATCGCCGCGGGCGTTGGGTTCGCTCCACCCTCGCTGATTCGCTCCGAGATGCCGCCCGGCGCGCACCTGAGCGAACGGTCTTGGTCGACCGCGACATTCGGCTGGACTGCCGGACGCTGCATGAGCGGGCGAGCACGCTGGCGCACACGCTGATGGCGTGGATGCCGCCGGGCAGCGTGGTGTCGTTCATGCTGCCGAACTGGCATGAGGCCGCGGTCATTTATCTGGCGGCGACGCTGGCCGGTATGGTCGTCAACCCCGTCCTGCCGTCGCTGCGGGATCGCGAGCTCCAGTTCATACTGTCGGACGCGGACAGCCGCGTGATCTTCATACCGGCCGACTTCGGCGAGCACGACTACGTCGCTATGCTGGACCGAGTCACGTGCGATATGGCTTCGCCGCCCGAGGTGGTGGTACTGCGGGGCGACGCCGGACGCCACACGCCGTATGCGACACTATTCACCGAATCGGGCGCGACCGGCCTGCCGGTGCTGAATGCCGATGCGGTGCGCATGATCCTCTATACGTCGGGCACCACCGGCCGACCGAAGGGCGTTCTGCACACCCATAATTCGATCCACGCCATCATCTCGCAGATTGGCGATCACTGGCTGGTTGATGGTGGCGACGTGTTTCTCGTCCCGTCACCAATCGCACACATCGGCGGATCCATCTACGCCTTCGAATGTCCCCTTCTGCTGGGCACTACGGCGGTTCTGATGGAACGTTGGGACGCGGATGCCGCCGTACGACTGATGACCACCGAGCGCTGCACGCACTTGGCCGGAGCCACGCCGTTTCTCGTCGGCTTGCTGACCGCCGCCGAACGGGCCGAGAATCGGTTGCCGGATCTCAAGGTGGTCATCTGCGGCGGCGCGTCGGTGCCGCCATCATTGATCCGCAGTGCGGCGGCGTATTTCGGCCGGACGGCGGTCAGTCGCGTTTACGGGTCGACGGAGGTCCCGGTCACAACCGTCGGCGCACTGGGCGACGTTGAACACGCTGCGGAAACCGACGGCCGTGCGGGGATCGCCAATATCAAACTGGTCGACGGCGAGATTCGCACAAGGGGCCCGCAGATGCTCGTCGGCTACCTCCATCCCGAGGATGAGACCGGGGCCTTCGATGACGAGGGATTCTTCCGCACGGGTGACCTGGCGCGGTGGGTCGACAATGAATATCTGGTGGTCACCGGTCGCGCCAAGGACATCATCATCCGCAATGGCGAGAACATCTCCCCGAAGGAAGTGGAGGACATCCTCGTCGGTCATCCAGGCATCGAGGAGATCGCCGTTGTCGGGCTGCCCGACGAGCGCACAGGTGAGCGCGCCTGCGCCGTCATCGTCGGGGGCGACCACCCCGCTCCCGATATGGACGGCCTGCGCGAGCTTCTCGAAGCCAACGGCGTCGCCAAGTTCAAAATCCCCGAGCAAGTGGTGATCTGGGATGCGCTGCCGAAGAACGATGCGGGGAAGGTCTTGAAGCATCAGATCCGCGCAACACTGATGAAGGTGGTCGGCTGACATGCAGGTGGCGATCGTGACGGGCGCGAGCAGTGGTATCGGCTTTGGCTGCGCCACGAGACTCGCAGGGGCGGGGATGGCGGTGCTCGGCGTGGGACGCGACGAAGGCCGGCTCGGCGAGCTGGAAAAGGCGATCGGCGATCCCGGACGCGTGGCCACGCTCGCCGTCGATCTGACCACGGACGACGCCCCGCGGCGGATCGTCCACGCGGCCATCGAGCGGTGGGGGCGCATCGACTTCTTGATCAACAACGCTGGTGTGGGCAACCCCAAGCCGTTGCATGAGACCGACGACGAAACCTTGGACTATTTCCTGGGTTTGATGCTGCGCGCCCCGTTCCGACTGGCGCGCGATGTGATCGTGCATATGCAGCCCGGCTCGGCGATCATCAACGTGACATCGACGTTCGCGGTCGTCGGTGGGTTGCGCGGCGGAGCCTATTCGGCGGCCAAGGGCGGCCTGACGGCGCTCACTACTCACATCGCCTGCCAATACGGTCCACAGGGCATCCGGTGTAACGCCGTCGCGCCCGGGGTGACCCTCACACCGATGGTGGCCCGGCGCCTCGAGGACGAGCGCTTCCGCAAGATCAACACGGAGATGACGCCGCATCAGCGGCTCGGCAAGATCGAGGACGTGGCCAGCACGGTGGCTTTCTTGTGCTCTGAGGGCGGCAGCTTCATCAACGGTCAGACGATCGTGGTCGACGGTGGCTGGAGTTCGACGAAGTACCTCTCAGACTTCGCGCTGAACTCCGATTGGGTTGCGCGTTGAACCTTTTCGCGCTGCTCGACCAAGCCGCGTCGCGATTCGGTAACCGCGGGGCGGTGTATCTGGGTGAGCGCCGGTTGCAGACGTGGCGCGAGTTGCGGGAGCGTACGCTACGGCTCGCGACGACGATACGGGCGATGGGTGATCCGGGCATGCGCATCGCGGTCGCCAGCGAGAACCGTCCCGAGATCGTCGAGCTGATGTTCGGCATCTGGGCCGCAGAGTGTGTATACGTCCCGATTAATTACAAGCTTCACCCGCGCGAGATGGAGCAGATCGCCGACGACGCGGGCGTGACAAAGATCTTCGCCTCACCGAAGCTCGCCGAGGCGCTATCGTCGGTGACCGATGTCCCGATCGAGATCGTCGGTACCGAGTCGTATGAATCCTGTTTTGCCGCAATGCCTTCTGATCGCCCGTCAACCGAGCCGTCGGCGCTGGCCTGGCTGTTCTACACCAGCGGGACGACCGGGCGGTCCAAGGGCGCGATGCTGTCACACCGCAACCTGATGGCGATGACCGTTTCCCATCTGGCGGACTTCGACGATCCCGACGGGGACTGCAGCCTGATACACGGTGCGCCGATGTCGCACGGTTCGGGCCTGTACGTTCCACCGTACGTGCTGCGCGGCGCGCGGCAGGTGGTGCCGGAATCGGGTGCGTTCGAGCCCGAGGAGTTCCTTGACCTCTGCGAGTACCACCCGGGCTGCAGCGCATTCCTCGCCCCGACCATGGTGCAGCGCCTGGTGCAGACCGGACGCTCCTGCCCGCGCAACCTGAAGACGGTGGTCTATGGCGGCGGGCCCATGTACGTCGAAAGCGTGAAGAAGGCGATGGCGGCGTTCGGCCCGATCTTCGTCCAGCTCTACGGACAGGGTGAGGCGCCGATGACGATCACCGGCCTGCGGCGGGCCGACCATCTCGGCGCCGACGACGCGATCCTCGGGTCGGTCGGCTACCCGCGATCCGGCGTTGACGTTGCGGTGCTCGCCGCGGACGGTACGCCGGCCGGCATCGACGAGATCGGTGAAATCGTCTGCCGCGGCGATGTTGTGATGTCCGGCTACTGGAACAACCCCGACGCGACCAAGGCCACCCTGAAGCACGGTTGGCTGCACACCGGCGACATGGGGTCCTTCGATGCCAGGGGGTATTTGACGCTGCGCGACCGCTCCAAGGACGTGGTGATCAGTGGCGGCAGCAACATCTACCCGCGTGAGGTGGAAGAGGCGTTGCTCGAGCATCCCGGCGTCATCGAAGCCGGCGTCGTCGGTGCGCCACACGAGGAATGGGGCGAGGTCGTGGTCGCGTTCATCGTCGGTTCAGCATCGGCGGCCGAACTTGATGCCCATCTGTTGGAACGCATCGCGCGATTCAAACGACCCAAACGCTACGAATTCATCGACGAGCTGCCCAAGAACAGCTACGGCAAGGTGCTCAAGCGCGACTTGCGGGCCCGGTTGGTGTAACAGCGGCTCGCACCGCCAGCACAGTCATGTGCAAGTCCAGAAAGCGATGTCACATGCGACACCACTTCCTGCCAGACAACATCCTCCCCGCGGGGATGCCCGACCGACAGTCGCAGACCCACCCCAAACACGGTTCCCCGGTGCGACTTTGCGTTCCCCGGTGCGAGTTTGAATTCCCAGCTTGCGCGTCGACCCACCTCGCGCTAGGCCGCCGGCGCAAACAATGATTTGAAGCGGTTCAACGACTCCCGGATGTCGCTCTTGAGGGCTCCGGCCACCAGCATGCCGATCGGCCCAAATAGCGCCGGGCCGCCGAGATGGACATCGAACGTGACCGTCGAGCCTTCACCGGACGGCCTGACCTTGCCGATCAGCTTGACCTTGACGCCTCCCCTGCCGTCTCCGTCGAGCGTCATGGCCTCCGGCGGCTTGTAGTGGACGATGGTCCACTTGATCCGGTTGGGCATGCCCTTGACCTCGACGATGGACTCGAGAACCGCGCCCTTCTCCAGGTTTTCGGGCAGCTTGCTGCGCCACACCCGGTGAATCGTCAGCCATTCTTTGTAGCGGGACAGGTCCGACGCGCACTCCCATGCCCTCTCCGGCGACAACGGAACGTCGACGGCGACGGACAGTTTGGCCATACGCTAATTCTGGGGAGCCGGCGGCGGGGCGTTTTTGTCGACGGCGTTCTTGGCAGCCTCCTGCGCCTTGTCGACTTGTGAGGCGTACTTGCCCTGCGTTTTCTGGTCGACGATGTCGCCGGCCTTGTCGATCGCCGTGTCGACCGCGTCCTTGTTCTTCGACACCAGGTCCTTCACCTTGTCCAGAAATCCCATGGGCCCACCCTACCGCTGCCGCCAGAGCCGCCGACGCTCGCCGAGAATTCTCCCCTGAACCCACCAGATCAGCTCGATCGCGGCGGCCCCAATCACGCCAATGGCCAGCGCCATCGACGTGATCGCCACGTTCGACGAATCCAGCATGAACGCCTTCTGCGCCAGCGGAATGGCAAAAATCACGATGTATGCCAGGCCGGACACCGCCACCAACGCGACCCGCCACCACTGATAGGGCCGCGCCACCACCGCCAGCACCCATATCGCGGTCATCAGCAACGTGATCAGCGCCGCCGTCGAGGCCTGCATCTGCGCCGCCTGCGACGCCTCGCGACCCTGGTAGGCCACCAGGTAGGAGCAGAACGTCGCGATCCCCACCACGAGTCCCGACGGCAGCGCCGACGTCATCACCCGCCGCACGAACCCGGGATGGGCCCGTTCGTTGTTCGGCGCGAGCGAGAGAATGAATGCCGGGATGCCGATCGTGAACCACGCGGCGATCGTCACGTGGATCGGCTGGAACGGGAACAACAGCGGATCGGAACCGAACAGCCTCGACGACAAGCCCGCCAGCCCAACCAATATCGCCAGCAGCACCGAGTAAACGGTCTTGGTCAGGAACAGGTTGGACACCCGCTCGATGTTGCCGATCACCCGGCGGCCCTCGCCGACGACATACGGCAACGTCGAAAACCTGTTGTCCAACAACACAATCTGAGCAACCGCTCGTGTCGCGGAGCTGCCCGAGCCCATCGCGACCCCGATGTCGGCGTCCTTGAGAGCCAGCACATCGTTGACGCCATCGCCCGTCATCGCCACCGTATGCCCGCGCGATTGCAGCGCGTGCACCATGGCGCGCTTCTGATCCGGTCGCACCCGGCCGAACGTCGTGTACTCCTCGAGCGTGTCCGCCAACTGGTCTGGCTCGGCCGGCAGGTGGCGGGCGTCCATCGCCTCGCCCTCGAGACCGAGCGTGCCGGCAACCGCTCCTACCGACACGGCGTTGTCGCCCGAAATCACCTTGATCGAGACCTTCTGGGAGGCAAAGTAATCCAGCGTGTCCCTGGCGTCTGGCCGGATTCGCTGTTCGAGCACAACCAGCGCGGCGGGTGTCACGGTGCCCGGCGCATCGGGATGGTCAACGGGCAGGTCGCTGGACCCGAGCAGCAGCACCCGCAGGCCAAGCGACCCGATCTGCTCGGCCTGCTCGGCTGCCTCCGATCCCGGGTCGAGAAGCACGTCGGGTGCCCCGATCACCCAGTTGCCATGCTCGCCGTACGAGGCACCACTCCATTTGGTGGCCGATTTGAACGGCGCGGCGGCGGTGGTGATCCAGCCAGGAGGCATCTTGTATGCCTCGGCGATGGCCTGCATGCTGGCATTAGGCCGACTGTCGTCGGCGGCGAGCTGAGCCAGGATGTCGCCGACGGCTCGCTCGTTCAGTGGCTTGAGATCCGAGACGCGCATCCCGTTTTCGGTGAGCGTTCCGGTCTTGTCCGCGCACACCACGTCGACCCGGGCGAGCCCCTCGATCGCGGGCAGCTCGTTGACGAGGCACTGTCTGCGGCCCAGTCGGACCACCCCGACGGCGAACGCGATCGACGTCATCAGCACAAGGCCCTCGGGCACCATCGGCACCAACGCACCGACCATCCGCAGCACCGACTCCCGCCACCCCGCATCGGTGGTGAACAGTTGCGTATAGATGATCAGCAGGCCCGCGGGGATCAGCAGATACGTAATGAACTGCAGGATCTTGTTGATGCCGCTGCGGAGTTCGGATCTCACCAACGTGAACTTGATGGCTTCGCCGGCCAGCTTGGCGGCATAAGCCTCCTTGCCGACCTTGGTGGCCCGATAGGCCCCGCCGCCTGCGACTACGAAACTGCCCGACATCACGTTGTCGCCGTGGTCTTTTACGATCGGGTCGGCCTCGCCGGTGAGCAGCGATTCGTCTACTTCGAGGTTGGTCTCCTCGACGATCTCACCGTCGACGACGATCTGGTCGCCCGGGCCGAGCTCGATGATGTCGTCGAGCACCACCTCACTCGCCAGAAGTGGCTGTTTGCCGGATTGCCTGCGCACCAAGGGTTTCGCCTGGCCGACGATGGCCAGCTTGTCGAGTGTCTGTTTGGCCCGCAGCTCCTGGATGATGCCAATGGCGCTGTTGGCGATGATCAACAACCCGAACGCCCCGTTGATCACCGAGCCGGTAGACAACACGATGATCAGCAGCACGCCCAGGATCGCGTTGATGCGGGTGAACACGTTGGCCCGGACGATCTCGGAGACGCTGCGCGCCGCACGGCTCGGCACGTCGTTGGTCTTGCCCTCCGAGACCCGCTGGGCGACGTCGGCATCGCTCAGACCGGTGGCCAGAGTGACGGTCATCGCGTGAATATTCCTTTGCCTTCTGCGTCGTAGTACTCCAGCGTGAGCTTGTCACCGTCGAACGTGGCTTTCGAAATCGTTCCGGGCGGAGCGTTTTCGGTGACGAACGAGAACGTAAAGGTGTTGCCGTCCCAATGCTGCAGTGGCGCCGTCAGCTTAGGGCCGATCGCCAACTGCAGCTTGCCGTCCGCGTCGGTGATGCGCGCCGGTCCCCAGTAGTCGTTGTTGTACGTCCCGACATAAGTGGAAAGCCCTGCCGCGGGAGCGGGATTAGCCGGGGGCTGCTTGCCGACCAACGTGCCAACCGGCGCGTCCATCTCCTTGAAGATGTCGCCGTAGAGCTTGTACCAGTCCTCACGCACCTCGCCGAACTGAACCAGGTCGGCGAACTCGGCGGTGAGCGCCTCGGGTATGCCACGCGGCGTCGCATTGGTCAGCGCGACGATCGCGACATCGGCCGACGGCAGGATGAGGATGTTCGTGCCAGCGCCGAGTTCGAATGCCCCTGAGTGGCTGAGCTGAACGCGGGCCGCCGACGTCGAGCCGACGTTGAAGCCGTAGCCGTAGAAACCGGTGCGCATCGCGGGCTCGGTGGGCGGGCTCGACACGATCTGCGGGGTGACGGCGGGTAGCAGCGCCTTGGCATCCACGATGTGCTTCCCGTCGTAAGTGCCGTTGGCCAACACCATTGCCAGCCAATGCGTCATGTCGTTCGCCGACGAACTCGCGCCGCCGGCCGGTGCCTCCGGGTCCGCATCGCGCACGTAGCGCGGCTCGTACTTGCCGTCGATGTAGATGTGGCCGATCGCGCGGTCCGGGCGGGCCTCGTAATCGGCGAATTGGTAACTACTCGACGCCATGCCGAGCGGCCGGAACAGCACCTCATCCGCGAGGTTCTCCCACGGCTTGCCTGCGCTCACCGCGACCGCCTCCGCCCCGGCAGTGAACCCGAAGTTCGTGTAGGCGTATGAGATTCGGAACGGGTCCAGCGGCAGCTGTCGCAGCCGGTCGAGCACCTGCCTGCGGTCGTACCCCATGTCCTCGAGCATGTCGCCGGCGTGGTCTGGCAGTCCAGACCGGTGCGAGAGCATATCGCTGACGGTGACCATCTGGGTGACCGCCGGATCGGACAGCGCGAACCACGGCAACTTGGTCACGAGCGGCGCGTCCCAACCGATCGCGTTGACGCCGACCTGGTGGGCAACCACCGTTGCGGTCACCGGCTTGGACAACGATGCGAGCTGAAACACCGTGTCCGCGTCAACTTTTTGGCGGCTTTGGACATCTTTGATGCCGAAGCCCTTGGCGTACACCGTCTTTCCGCCGTGAACGACCGCGACGGCCATACCGGGAATGCCTGACTTCTTCATCAGGTCATCGGCGATCCCGTCGAGCTTGGCGACGGCGTTGTCGACGGCGTTCTCGGGCAGCGGCATCGCGGGCACCAGCGGCGGAGGCACATCGGACTGCGTGGCGGACGGGCTCGAGGGCTCCGGCCTCTCCGAACCGCAGCCCGCGACAAACACCAACAACACCGCAACGGCCGAGACTGCTCTCTTCACAGCCTGCACGCTAGCCGTTTACAGCTGCCACCACGGGTCGAACGTCCATGCCGTGTCGGGACCGACACACTCACCCGGCCTGGGCACCGCCACCTGGACACCCTCGGAGTCGGCAGCCGAGATGAGCCGTTCGACCGGCTCCGACCATGGATGCGGCGCGAGCCGGAACGTCGCCCAGTGAATGGGCACAAGCAATCCCGAATCCGCCCCGGCTACATCGAGGTGGGCCCTCACCGCCTCTTCCGGATTCATGTGGATGTCCGGCCACGCCGGATGGTAGGCGCCGATCGGCAGCAGCGTCAGGTCGAAAGGCCCGTGGTCCATGCCGATTTCGGCGAAGCTCTTGGTGTAGCCCGTGTCGCCGCCGAAGAACGCGCGGTGCTGCGGCCCGACGATCACCCATGACGCCCACAACGTGGTGTTGCGGGTGAACAGCCTCCCGGAGAAGTGCCGGGCCGGCGTGCACACCAGCATCAGTTCGCCGATCTGGTGGCGCTCGTGCCAGTCGAGTTCGACGATGCGGTCCTCGGGTATCCCCCATTTGCGCAGATGCGCGCCGACGCCGAGCGGCACGACGAACGGTGCGCGCTGGGTGCGGGCCAGGCCGATGATCGTGTCGATGTCCAGATGGTCGTAATGGTCGTGGCTGATCAGCACCGCATCCACGGCGGCCAGCGCCTCCAACGGCATCGGTACGTCGTGCATGCGCTCCGGCCCCACGGTCTGCGACGGCGAGCAGCGCCGGCTCCACACCGGGTCGGCGAGCACCCGAAAGCCGTCGACCTCGATCAGCGCCGACGAGTGGCCGAACCAGGACACCGACAGCCGCGCCGCGGCGGGGTCGGCGGGCGCGGGGGCCGCCACCGGAATCCGACCCCGCGGCCGAGTGGCACCGCGCGAACCGATCAGATCCCAGATGATCTCCCGCTGCTCTTCACGGTCGAGATTGATGCCCGACGCCGGGTCGATGTTGACGAACGACCCGTCCTGGAAATGCGGCGATCGCCGCGCAACCGCTTCGATCTCGGCCGGCGATGCACCCAGCGCCGCCGGTGCTCCGTGCAGCGCGCGCAGTACCCATCCGCCGGCCAGCAGTGAGGCCGTGCCGAACCCGAAGCGCAGCGCCGCACGCAGCACCATCAGGCGCCCTCGAACCTCGGTGGTCGCTTCTCCACGCGCGCCACCTGTGCCTCGATGACGTCCCGGCTGCCCCACGCCTTGTCGAACAGCTCCTTGTGTGTCGGCTCCGGTTCGTCGTAGGCGCCGTCGTCGTTGAGCACGCGCTTGGCGTGCTGCAGCGCCAGCGGCGCCAGCCCGGCGATCTCGCCAGCCCACGCCTGCGCGTCGGCCAGGGCGCCGATACGGTTGGCCATCCCGGTCTGCAGCGCCACGGCGGCGGTGAGCTTCTCGGCGGTGAGCAGCATCGCCATGGCGCGCCCGTGGCCGACCAGGGACGACAACCGCCGGATGCTCCAGTTATCAAGCGCCAGACCGTATTTGGCGACAGGAAACTGGAAGAACGCCTCGGGTGCGACGACGCGAAGATCGCAGATCATGGCCAACTGCAGCCCCGCCCCGATCGCAGGCCCGTTGATCGCGCCGATGACCGGCATCGGCGCCTTGTCGATGGCCTTGTGCAGTGCTATGAGGCGGTCGGGATAGTCGGCGGCGAACGCGTCGCCGGACAGGTCGGCGCCGGCGCAGAACACCGTGCCCTGGCCGGTCAGCACGATGGCCCGGACGTCCTCGGCGGTCGCCTTCTCGACGGCCTCGCGCAGACCCTCGACAAGCTCGGTGTTGAGCGCATTGCGGCGCTCGGGGCGCTGCAGTTCCAGGGTGGTCACGTGGCCGTCGCGGGTCACTCCGATCATGCGCCCACCCTATTAGGGTCATCCTGTGAGTCGGATCGGCGCCCTGCAGTTGCGCGACGCTGTGCTGGACGACGGGTCATTCCGCAGCTGGGACACGACGCCGCTGGCCGTCCCCACCAGCGACGCGTACCGGCGCGAGCTGGCCGCCGCCGCAACCGCAACCGGCCTCGACGAATCCGTGGTGACCGGCGCTGGCCGGGTTTTGGGCCGCCCGGTGGCGTTGGTGGCCTGCGAGTTCGACTTCCTGGCGGGGTCGATCGGGGTCGCCGCCGCCGAGCGGATCACCGCCGCGGTGGAACGGGCGACGGCCGAACGGCTACCGCTGGTGGCGTCGCCGAGTTCGGGCGGTACGCGCATGCAGGAGGGCACGGTCGCATTCCTGCAGATGGTCAAGATCGCCGCGGCGGTCGAGCTGCACAAGCAGGCACACCTGCCGTACCTCGTGTATCTGCGCCATCCAACCACCGGCGGGGTGTTCGCCTCGTGGGGCTCGCTCGGTCACGTGACCGCCGCCGAACCGGGTGCGCTCGTCGGCTTCCTGGGTCCACGTGTCTACCAGCATCTGTACGGCGAGCCGTTCCCCGAGGGCATCCAGACCGCGGAGAACCTGCACAGACACGGCGTCATTGACGGCTTGGTTCCGCTCGAGCTGCTGCGATCCACGCTCGACCGCACGCTGAAGGTGGTCGCCGATCCGCCGGACGAGCCACCTCCCGCGCCACCGGCCGAGCCGCTGCCCGACGTGCCGGCGTGGGTGTCGGTCGAGGCGTCGCGCCGTCCGGACCGGCCCGGGGTCAACTATCTACTGCGAAACGGCACGACCGAGGCTGTGCTGCTGTCGGGCACCGGCCGGGGTGAAGCCGCCACGACGGTGTTGGCGCTGGCCCGCTTTGGCGGTCAACCGGCCGTGGTGCTCGGCCAGCAGCGTGTGGTCGGCGGCATGGTCGGGCCGGCGGCGCTGCGCGAGGCGCGCCGCGGCATGGCCTTGGCGGCGGGGCTGAAGCTGCCGCTGGTGCTCGTCATCGACACGGCTGGGCCTGCGTTGTCGGCGGAGGCCGAGCAGGGCGGCCTGGCCGGTGAGATCGCGCGCTGCCTGGCAGAACTCGTCACGCTGGACACTCCGACGGTGTCGGTGCTACTCGGCCAGGGCAGCGGCGGGCCCGCGCTGGCGATGGTGCCCGCCGACCGGGTACTGGCCGCGTTGCACGGGTGGCTGGCCCCGCTGCCGCCGGAAGGAGCCAGCGCGATCGTCTTCCGGGACGTCGAGCATGCGCCCGAACTGGCTGCGTCACAAGGCATTCGGTCTGCCGACCTGCTTCGCCACGGGATCGTCGACGCGATCGTGCCGGAACACCCCGACGCGGCCGACGAACCAACGCAGTTCACGCAACGGCTGTCGGCCACAATCGCCAACGAACTGCACCGGCTTACTTCGATACCCGACACGCAACGACTGGACGCCCGACTCGAGCGCTACCGCCGGATCGGACTGTGAGCACGACACTGCTGTTTGTTCACAGCCCAGTCGTGGGTCCGACGACATGGATCGGAACCGCGGAGGTGTTGCGGGAGAGCGGTTTTCGTTGCCGAGTGCCGGATCTGACGAGTGCGGTTTCGACACGCGGACGGTATTACCCGGCGGGCGGACGGTATTACCCCGTGTTGGCTCGGGCGGCGGCAGCCGCGGTCGATGACGGCACCGACCCGGTCGTCGTGGTCGGACACAGCGCAGCGGGTGCGCTGCTGCCCGCGGTCGCCGAGGCCGTCGGCGACCGGACGCGGGCCGCGGTGTTCGTCGACGCGATCCTGCCCCAACCCGGGCGCACTTGGTTCGACACCGCCCCACCCGAACAGACGGCGCAATTGCGCCGACTCGCCGATCGCGGTCTCCTGCCACCCTGGGACGAATGGTTCCCTCCCGGGGTGCTGGAGTCGTTGCTTCCCGATGCCGCGGTCCGCCGACAATTAGTCGCCGAGATTCCGCGATTGCCGATCGCCTATTTCGACGAGCGCGCGCCGCGGGCACAGTTCGCGGATTCGGTGGCATGCGCGTTTGTGCGCCTCGGCGCGCCCTTCGACCGTGCGGCGGCCAAGGCGGAGCGGCTTGGCTGGTGGGTGGCCCGCAGAAACTGGGATCACCTGCGGATGGTCAGCGATCCGGACGCGGTCGCCGACCTTATCGCGCAGGCGATCTCCGCGACCCGCTCCGAGTGATGGCATGCTGGCGTTGTGGCACCCCTCGCTGATTTCGCGGGCCACTTCTGGTGGCTCATCTTCCCGTTCATGGGTGCGATCGGGGGAGCCGTGCGCGCGGTGGCTGCGGCCAACGAGCGACGCGCCCAACGACGCCTCGAGCGATACCGCATCAAGCAGGAGACCAAGGTCGCGTTGGCGGAGGCGTCCCGCCGCACGCGCACCAACGAGGCGGGGTACAGGCGCGAGATGACCAAGGTGCTCGAGCGACACGCGCGCACCGACGGCCGCTGGCTCGACTACGAGATCGACATCGCCAAGCTGCTGGACTTCCCGTTGATGACCGACATGCGCGACCCGCTGACCATCGCGTTCCACAGGGCCAAGAGCCACGCGGATTGGCTGCGGCCCGATTCCGTGGACGACATCCTCGGTGACCGCAACGCCCAGCTCGAATATCGCGACGCCGTCGGTGAGTACGTGGCCGCGTTCGACGTCGCCGAGTCGGAAGCCATCCGCCGGCGGCGCAGCGACTTCTCGGCTGAAGCGCAGGAGCGCATCGAGCGGGCCCAGCATCTGCTTCGGTTGGCGTCGGACAGCGGCGCGACACCGCAGGAGCGTCAAAGCGCCTACGCGCGGGCGCAGAAGGAACTCGACGGGCTGATCGTGCTGCCAGCGACGACCCGCGCCAGCATCGAACGCAAGATCGCCGGCGAGATCGAGGCCTAGGCGGCCGCCAACGCGGCCAGCATCGCCGCGCAGGTGATGAGGTCCAGCGGCAGCCTCAACAGGCTGCGACGGGTCCATCGCAGCGCGGCCGCTTCGTCCACCGTGGCGGGGTCGGCCTTCTCGAAGGCCAGCGACTTCGGGACGAAGTCGACGAGCGACCACACCCGCATGACCACGTGGCTGATCAACGCGACCAGCAGCGCGAACCGGACGTCGGCGTCACTCCACGTCACAATCAGGGCGACAACGAGCAGCACCTCGAACACAATGTGGGCCGGCACCCAGAACCGCGCTCGCGAGATGCCGCCGTTGCGAGCCTGGATGATGCCGGGCCGCTTCGGCCAATAGGGGTCGACGACGAGGAATTCGTACAGGCCGCCGCCGAGCGAGACGCAGGCGCCGAGTGTCGTGGCGGCGATAAGGACGAGAGTCGGAGTCCACATCACCACCGATTATTCCGGTGCCACCAGATACCGCTGCATCGTCGGCCCCAACCACGCCACCGTCTCGTCGTGCGACATCGCGACGACGGGCGGCAGCTGCAGAATGTATCGGCAGATCGCAAGGCCAAGGACCTGCGTCGCGACCAACCCGGCCCGGCGTTCCGGCGCATTCGGATTCAGTTTCGCGATCACGGGCAGCAGCTGGCCCGCGAAGATCTCCCGCATCCGTTGCGCGGCTTCGGGATTGGTGGTGGCCGATCTCATCAGCACGACGAGCGCCTCGTCGCGCTCCCATCTATCCATGAAATACGCGACCAAGCGCGCACCCAACGTGTCGCGGTCAGTGTCGGAAAAATCCGGCAACTCAAGGTCGAAGTCGGCCGCGGCCGCGAACAGCTGGTCCTTGTTGCCGAAGTACCGCATGACCATCGACGGGTCGATGTTCGCGTCCGCCGCGATTGCCCGGATCGTTGCCCGCTCGAACCCGGAATGGGCGAACCGCTCCCGAGCCGCGGCGAGGATCACCGCCTTGGTTTCCACTGAGGATCTCCGCATGCCAACAAGTGTAGGCCAACGGTTGTTGACATGGTCGGAATCGTGGCGCATAGTTGTGCCAACAAGCGTTGGCATAGAGATTGGAGATGCAGATGTACGACACCGACGTCCTTGTCATCGGAGCGGGCCCGAGCGGACTCACCCTGGCCGCGTCGCTGGTCAAGCGGGGTATTGCGACAACAATCGTCGACCGGCAGGCGGCCGGTGCCAACACGTCGCGCGCCGCCGTCGTCAACGCCCGCACGCTGGAGGTGCTCGAGGGCCTCGACGTGGCCAGCCGGCTGGTCAAGGAGGGCGTCCAGGCGCCGCGGTTCAGCATCCGCGACTGTGCCCGCACTCTCATTCCGATCGACTTCAGCGAGCTGCCCACCGCCCACCCGTACTCGCTCATGGTTCCGCAGTCCACGACGGAGAAACTGCTTCTCGATCGGCTCGTCGAGCTCGGCGGGTCCGTCGTCAGGCCCAAGACGCTGACGTCGATCACGCAGGACGACAACTCCGTGACCGCCACGTTCGACGACGGCGGTGTGATCCGGGCGCGGTATGTGGCCGGCGCCGACGGCATCCACAGCACCGTGCGGGAGCAGGCGGGCATCGGCTTCGAGGGCGGTGTGTACGACGAATCGTTCGCGCTCGCCGACGTTCGGCTCACTGGCGAGGCGCCTGCCGACGAGGTCATCCTGTTCTGGGCCAGGGCGGGCCTGACGGTTGTGGCGCCTCTTCCCGGCGACGTCTTCCGCATCGTCGCGCCCGTCCCCGACGCGCCCGAAGAGCCGTCGGCGCAGTTCGTCCAGCAGATCCTGGACAGCCGCGGCCCCGGCGCCGGACGAATGGTCGTCATGGACGTGGTCTGGGGCTCCCGCTTCCGGATCCACCACCGCGTGGCCGACACCTTCCGGGCGGGGCGCATCCTGTTGTCCGGCGACGCCGCTCACGTGCACAGCCCCGCCGGGGGGCAGGGCATGAACCTCGGCATTCAGGACGCAATCGCCTTGCGCGACGCACTGGTCGGCGTTCTCCGCGGCGGCCCCGACACGCTGCTCGACGATTACAGCGCTGCTCGCCGGCCCATCGCCCGTCAGGTCGTGACGATGACGGACCGGCTCACGCGGTTGGCCACGCTGCCAACTGCCGCGCGCCCGATCCGCAACACCGCGATCGGCCTGGCCGGGCATATTCCCGCGGTACGCCGCGCGCTGGCCTGGCGGCTCAGCGGGCTGGTGTACCGCTGAGGGCGACCAGGCGGCCGCGGGTGCGGTAGTACAGCACGGCGGCGGCCGCGGCGGCCTCCACGAGCGAGATCACCGTCGCCGCCGCCATGATCGGCGGCTGATGCCCCGCGACGACCATGCCCGCCACGTGGTGATGTGCCGGTAAGGGCACGTGGATAGCGATCATCGCGAGGTTCATCAGCGCGACGACGCACCAAACCCCTAGCGTTCCGCGAAGCCACAGGTCACGCGCGCAGTAGAGGCATCCGACGATCATCCCCGCCATGACCACCCCAACCGCGATGTTGGCGGCATCCCCGAGCATGACGGCGTGCAGACCGGCCGATCCCGCGGCGAGCACCGCACACGCGCGCCTGCCGATCACCCCAAACGTGCTGGCGATAGACATGTCTCGCTCCTCGCGGTGGGCCGGCGCTGGGCCGACGATCATCTCCTCACTGGGTATCGATTCACAAGGGCGGTGAAATTCATCGGCACCACCGACCAAATTCTATTCTCGCAGGAGTGGACCCGCGGGGCGATGACCCGGCTGGCGTGGATCCCGCGCGGTCCTGTGCACATCTTCGCGCCGATTCCGCGGCCAGATCGCCATTTGCGACGAAATTGCGATCTCTGCGCAGTCCCGCCACACTACGGGCCGTGACAAGATCGGCGCGTGGGCAAGATCAACCCCTTCCGCATTTCCATCCCCGACACCGATCTCGCCGATCTCAAGGACCGGCTTGCCCGAACACGATGGCCGGAGGCCGAATGCGTCGACGACTGGAGCCAGGGCATTCCGCTGGACTACACCCGTGAGCTGGCCCGCTATTGGGCCGACGAATACGACTGGCGGGCACGCGAGGCCGCGCTGAACCGGTTCGACCAGTTCACCACCGAGATCGACGGCCTCGACATCCACTTCATCCACCAGCGATCCCCGCACGACGACGCCCTCCCGCTGGTGATCACCCATGGTTGGCCCGGGTCGATCGTCGAGTTCCACAAGGTGATCGAGCCGCTGACCGAAGCCGGGTTCGACGTGGTGTGCCCGTCGCTGCCCGGCTACGGCTTCTCGGGTAAGCCGGCCGACACGGGGTGGGGCATCGGCAAGATCGCCGCGGCCTGGGAGACGCTGATGCTCCGGCTGGGCTACCAGCGATACGGCGCACAGGGCGGCGACTGGGGCGCCGCGGTCACGACGCAGATCGGTCGCAACGGCGGACGCTGCGTTGGCATTCACCTGAACATGCCGCTCGCACAGCGGCCCGGCGCGCTGGACAAACCGACCGACGAGGAGAAGCAGGCGCTGAGCCGCCTTGCCTACTACCGGGAGTGGGACAACGGCTATGCCAAGCTGCAGTCGACCCGTCCGCAGACCGTCGGCTACGGTCTCGTCGACTCGCCGGTCGGGCAGCTGGCCTGGATCGTCGAGAAGTTCTGGTCGTGGATGGATTGCGACGGGCACCCGGAGAACGTGCTGACCCGCGACGAACTCCTCGACAACGTCATGCTCTACTGGACGACCGCGTCGGCGGCCTCGTCCGCACGGCTGTACTGGGAAAGCTTCACCACCTTCCGCGGCGGCGATCGAGTCGAATTGCCGACGGGTGTCGCGGCTTTCCCCAAGGAGATCCTGCGGGCCCCGCGCCAGTGGTGCGAGGCCAACTACAACATCACGCACTGGACGACGATGCCACGCGGAGGGCACTTCGCGGCGTTCGAGCAGCCCGAGCTCTTCGTCGACGACGTGCGGAAGTTCTTCGCGACCGTGCGAGGGGGCTAGCCGATGCGAACGCTTGAGGCCGACTACCTCGTGGTGGGTGCGGGCGCCATGGGGATGGCATTTACCGACACACTCGTCAGCGAGAGCACGGCCAGCGTCGTCGTGGTCGACCGCAACGATCAACCGGGCGGACACTGGACGACCGCCTACCCGTTTGTCCGTCTGCACCAGCCGTCGGCGTACTACGGCGTGAACTCACGCAAGCTCGGCAGCGACACGATCGACGAAAGTGGCTGGAACGCCGGCTATTACGAGCTGGCCAGCGGTGCCGAGATCTGCGCCTACTTCGATGCGGTGATGCGCCAGCAGCTGTTGCCGACCAACCGCGTTACGTACCTCCCGATGAGCGAGTACCTCGGCGACGGCCACTGCCGCACGCTCTGCGGTGAGGACATCCACGTCACGGCTCGTCGAATCGTCGATGCGACCTATCTCGGTGTCGAGGTGCCCTCGATGCGCCCGCCGCCCTACGCCGTCGCCGAGGACGTCGCGTGCATACCCCTCAACGACTTGCCGAAGGTGCGCGAGGCGCGCGATCAGTACGTGATCGTGGGGGCGGGCAAGACGGCGATGGACGCCTGCCTGTGGCTGCTGCGGCGTGGCATCGCACCGGAGCGCCTGACCTGGGTCACCCCGCGCGACGCCTGGTTGCTCGACCGGGCCGCGATCCAGCCGGGGCCGTTGTTCGCAAAGCAGGTGCTCGCCGACTTCGCTGCGCAGTTGATCGCGATCGAGAACGCCGAGTCGGTCGGCGACCTGTTCGTCCGGCTGGCGGCCAACGGCTGTCTGCTGCGGATCGACGAATCGGTCCAGCCGCAGATGTACCGCTGCGCCATCGTGTCGCGCAAGGAGCTCAACGCGCTCCGGCGGATCAAAGATGTCGTGCGGCTCGGTCATGTCCGGGAGATCGAACCGGGCCGGCTCGTGCTCGACGGCGGGACGGTTGCCACGGCCGCTTCGGCGATCTATGTCGACTGCACAGGTGACGGTCTGGGATCCCGAAAGCCGACGGCGGTCTTCGACGCCGGACGCATCACCCTGCAGACCGTCCGCACCTGCCAGCCGGTGTTCAGCGCGGCTGTTATCGCCCATGTGGAAACCGCGTACACCGACGAGGCGACCAAGAACGCCTTGTGCGGGCCGGTCCCACACCCGGACGTTCCAGCGGATTGGCTGCGGATGACGGTCGCCTTCAACCGCAACCAACTGCAGTGGTTCGCCGATCCGGACATGATGGCCTGGCTCGACTCTGCCCGTCTGAACGTCCTGTCGCATGTGATGGCATCCGTCAGCGAGCGGCTACGCAGCAAGATCATCGGCCAGCTCGGCCTGCAGTTGCATTCGACCAACGAGAAACTCGATGCATTGCTAGGCCAGTGACTCGACCCAGGCGCGATGCAGTGCGGCGTACCTTCCGCCGCCGCGCTCGATGAGTTCGCCTGGCGGGCCGTCCTCGACGATGAGGCCGTGGTCGAGCACCACCACCCGGTCCGCGATCTGGACGGTGGACAGCCGATGCGCGATAACGAGCGCGGTCCGGTCGGCCAGCACGGTTTCCAGTGCGCGCTGGACCATCCGCTCGCTGGGGATGTCCAAGGATGACGTCGCCTCGTCGAGGATCAGCACAGCGGGGTCGGCGAGCAAAGCCCGCGCGAACGCGACCAGCTGCCGCTGCCCCGCCGAGAGCCGCCCGCCACGCTTGGCCACGTCGGTGTCGTAACCATAGGGCAGCGCTTCGATGAACCGGTCGGCGCCGACCGCGGCGGCCGCGGCCGCGATCTCTGCATCGGTGGCGTCGGGCCTGCCGAACCTGATGTTGTCGGCGACGGTCCCGTCGAACATGAAGTTCTCCTGGGTCACCATCACGATGTGGCGGCGCAGCTCGCTCTGCGTGAGGTCGCGCAGGTCGACCCCGTCCAGCGTGACCGACCCGGACGTCGGATCGTAAAACCGCGCAATGAGTTTCGCGATCGTGGTCTTGCCCGCACCGGTAGTGCCGACCAGCGCCACGGTCTGTCCGGCGGGCACCGACAGGTTCAGATCCGGCAGCACCGGCCGGTCCGGTACATAGCAGAAATCAACGTCGTGGAACGCCACGTCGCCGCGCACAGACGGCAGGGTGACCGGCCGTGTCGGATCCTTGATGCCCGGCCGCTCCGCGAGTACACCGGCCAGCTTCTCCAGCGCCGACGACGCCGATTGGAAGGTGTTGAAGAACTGCGAGATCTCCTGCATCGGCTCGAAGAACATCCGCAGGTACAGCAGGAACGCGGCGAGGGTGCCGATCGTCATCTGGCCGTGCAGCACCCGATAGCCGCCGTAGAGCAGCACAACGCCGGTGGTGATGTTGCCGACGAGCTTCACACCGGGCATGAAGATCGCGAGCAGCTTGAAGGTCTTCTCGTTGATTTCGCGGTACCGGTCGGCGACGCCCTCGAAGATCTCTTGGTTGCGCGGTTCGCGCCGGTAGGCCTGGACGGCCTTGATGCCGGTCATCGTCTCGACGAACTGCACGATGACCAGCGCGGCGCTCTCCCGGACCTCGCGGTAGATCTTGGCCGATTCATCGCGGAACCACCAGACCAGCGCGACCAGGATCGGGAACGCGGCCAGGCACATCAGACCCAGCCGAACGTCAAGCGTGACCAAGAGGATTGCGGTGCCGATCAACGTCAGCACGGCGGTGATCAAGCTGTCGAAGCCGGTTTCCAGCATGTCCTGGATGGCTTCGACGTCGTTGGTGGAGCGGCTCACCACCCGCCCGGAGGTGTAACGGTCATGGAATGCGATGTCGAGGCGCTGGAAGTGGCGGAACACCCGGCGCCGCAACTCCAGCAACACCTTCTGGCCGATGCGCCCCGAGCGACGCAGGAAGAACATCCTGCTCACGGCCTGGATGAGCACCACTGCGCAGAGCGCGAGGACGATGACCATCAGCGTGTGCGCCGACCCACCGTTGATGATCGGCGGAATGCCATGGTCGATTCCGCGCTGCACCAAGAGCGGAACGGAAAGGCGCGCAAGGTTTTCCACGACGACGATGACCGCGAGAAGTACCACGGCCCACCTGTAGGGCCGCAACAGGGAGCCCAGCAGCTTGCGGGCCTCGCGCCTGCGCGGCTGCGACTCGTCGATCGGCAGATCGTCGTCGCGCTGCTCGTCGAACCTGCCACGCCACTCTTCGGGCTCGGTGACGTCGACGGAGGTGGTGGTGTCGGTTGTGGTCATCGGCCCTCGGCCTCCGTAGTCGCAAAGCTGGGCCCGCGCGCAAGCTGGGCCCGGTCCCCCGTCTCACAGGCGGCTTGGGTCGCCTCCTGCTCCTCGTAGGCCTTGCCGAGCCGCTCGCGGTCCTCCTCGTCCTGCCAGTCGCAGGCGCGCTCGGCGCCGTCGTTGAGCTCGTCCTCGGCGGCCAGCAGGTAGCGGTACTGCGGCACCCGCGCCAGCAGCTCGGCGTGCCTGCCGATGTGGGTGATCGTGCCGTCCTCCAGCAGCGCCACCTTGTCGGCGAGCAGTACGGTCGACGCCCGGTGCGCGACCACGATGCCCGTCACCGCGTGCAGCAGGCGCCGCAACGCCTCCTCGACGACGGCCTCGGTGTGTACGTCGAGCGCGGACAGTGTGTCGTCGAGCACCAGGATCTTCGGCGCGGCCAGAATGGCCCGCGCGAGCGAGAGCCGCTGCCGCTGCCCGCCGGACAGGCTCATACCCTGCTCGCCGATGCGGGTGTCCAGGCCGAACGGCAGGTCGTAGACGAACTGGGCAGCGGCGATGTCGATGGCCTGGACGATCTGCTGTTCGGTCGCGTCCGGCCGGCCCAGCCGGAGGTTCTCGGTCACGGACATGGAAAACAGCGTCGGGTCCTCGAATGCCGTGGCCACCGCTTGCCTCAGCACCGGCAGCGACAGCTCGCGGATGTCCTGGCCGTCGATGCGGATCTGGCCCTCGCTGACGTCGTACAGCCGTGACAGCAGCGCGGCAAGCACCGATTTGCCCGATCCGGTGGAGCCGACGAGCGCAAGCGTCTCGCCCGGCTCGACGGTGACGGTGACATGCCGCAGCGCCCAGTCGTCGCGCGCGGCGTCGGGGAAGCGGAAGCCGACGTCGACGAGCTCGAGCAGCCCGCCGCGTGGTGTCCTAGCCTGCGGGCCATCGCTGATTTCCCTTGGCGCGTCGAAGATCTCGGCGATCCGGTTGGCGGCGGTTAACGACTCCTGCGTCATCGACAACAGAAAACCCAGCGACGCGATCGGCCACACCAGCGACAGCATCATCGTAATGAACGCGACAAGCGTGCCCATCGTGACGAAGCCGTGGCCGGCGGCGTACGCGCCGAACCCCAGCACGACGATCAGCGTCAAGTTGGGAATGACCTCCAACACCGTCCAGAACTTGGCCGACACCAACACCCGGCTGACCTGCGTGTCGTACAGGTTGGTGAGCTGCTTGTCGAACCGGTCGTAGACGTAGTCCTCGCGGCCGAACGACTTGACCACCCGCAGGCCCAGCGCGGACTCCTCGACATGCGTTGCGACATGGCCGGACTGGTCCTGCGCCAGCCGCGACAGCCGCGTGTACTCCCGCTGGAAATGCAGCACGGTAACGGTGATCGGCACGATCGACAGCAGCACGACGACCCCCAGCGGCCAGTACATCGCGAGCAGGATCGCGGTCACCGCGGTGATCTGGAGGACGTTGAGCAGCAGGAAAATCATGCCGAACGACATGAATCGGCGAATTGTGCTCAGGTCGTTCATGATTCGCGACAGCAGCTGCCCGGATTGCCATCGGCCGTGGAATGACATCGGCAGGATCTGCAGCCGGGCGTAGAGGTCCTTACGGATGTCGGCCTCGACGCCCATGGTGGCGCGCGCGACGAGCCACCGTCGGATGAACCACAGCACCGCTTCGGAGACCCCGATGGCCATCGCCGCCGCGCCGACAAGCCACAACCCCTGCTGATCCTGATGACGCACCGGCCCGTCGATGACGGCCTTGGTCATCAGCGGAATCGCCACGGTGGCAACGAGGCTGACGGTGGCCACCACGACCATGGCGACCCAGCGCACCCGGTAGGGCAGCAGGTACGGCATCAGCCGCCACAGATCCGAGCCGGTCCACCGACGAGCCGGCGGCGGCGCGATCGCCGGCGCCGAACGCAGAGTCTGTACGGTCAGTTCAGTCAAAGCAATTCCAATTATCCGCTGGGCGGCAACTCGATAACGTCCGCCACGAGGGTCTCATGCACCGACGACATCTTCCGGATCCGCTCATTTAATCAACGTAAAACCTCAACAATAGATGAGGTCAACGGCTTCCCGAGCACGCTCAGACCGCACCGAAATAGCCCAGCACGCCGGCGGCGGCGACCACGATGAGTGGGTTGGTCTTGGTGAAGATGAAGATCGCCGTGCATAACGCGGTGAGCAGGTAGGCCCGCCAGTCGTGATCGGCCGCCCGGCTCATCACAAGCGACGTCGCCATGATCAGGCCCACCGTCAGTGGCGCGAAGCCCTTCTCGACGGCGACTCGCCACTTCGATTTCTGCGCCTTCTGCCAGAACAACGTGACGACGTACATCAACGACGCCGCCGGAACGATCATGGCGACGGTGGCGATGAGGCCGCCGAGGATCGCTCCCGGTACTCCCCCGACCGTGAGCCCGGCCCCATAGCCGACGAGCGTCACGATCAGGATGCTCGGGCCCGGCGCGGTCTGGGATATCGAGAAGATGTCGGCGAATTGCGAGTCGGTCATCCAGTGATGACCCTTCACCACCTGCAGGTGCATTTCGGGCAGCACCGCGTTCCCGCCGCCGATCGACAGCAGCGACAGAGACGCGAACAACCCCGCCAGTTGCAGATACGTGCTCACGCCGGCCGCTCTCTCGGCCACGCCCAGATCAGGCTGATCGGCGCAAGGATGGCCAGCACCACCGGAAGTGGCCACCGCAGAAGGCCGTTGAGGGCGAACGCGGCCGCGAACAGCAACACCGGCACCAGCCCCGTCAGGCACTTCCGGCCGGTTTGTATCACCATCGCCAACGTCAGCGCCACGGCGGCCGCCGACGCGCCGTGAAGGACACCCTTCACCGCCGGTATCTCTTTGAACCGGAAGTAGAAGAAACCCGCCGCCATGATCAACACGACCGGCATGAGGCACAGCCCGAACAGCGCTGCTGCCGCCCCCGGCAGACCTCGCATTTTCGACCCGGCGAACACCGCCATGTTCACCTGATTGGCCCCCGGCAGGATCCGGCACATCGTCATGGCGGACAGGAATTCCGCTTCGCCCATCCAGTTCTTCTCCACGACCAGCACTTCGCGAGACCACGCGGAGAGCCCGCCGCCGAACGAGGCGAGGGCGATGTGGTTGAACGTCAACGCGAGTTCGAGCAACGAGACCTCGGTTGGCCCCGACTCGACCTCACTCATGCATCAGGTCTGGGTCGTGCGGGAAATCGTCCTCGTGGTGCTGGGACGGGTCGAGTGGGTCCGGCGCGTCGTAGTGGTGGGACAGCTCCCAGTCGCTGTCGAACACTTCCTTCAGCCGCGCCACCGTCGGCTGATCGCCGATCATGATTCCCAATTCCCGGCGCAGGTCGAAGGCGCTGCGGTCGATGTTCATCGAACCGACCAACGCCCGTTCGTCGTCGGCAACGATCAGCTTCGCGTGCACCCTCAAATTCTTCTGTTTGTGCACCTTGACGCCGAAGCGCTTCAGGGTCCGCAGTGATGCGAACGTGTCGAGAATGTCCCATTCGCTGATGCCGTGCCTGCCGCCGCAAAGGACGTTCACTTTGACCCCGCGATCCACCGCGGCCGCGATGCGCTCGAGAATGACCGCGTCGACGTACTTCGGGTGCTGGATATCCAGCCGCTCCTTCGCCGTGTCGATGAATTGGGCCATGTGATAGCGAGAATTCGAGTTGCTCCAGAGCAGACCCTCATAAGCCGCGCAATCCCAATCGAGCTGTTCCCAATCGGCGTTGAAGACTTCGACGATCTGTTTGACGTGATAGGGCTTGTGCGTGACGACGCCGTAGTCGCGGGTCAGCGTGAAATACTTGGCGCACAAATTGAAGGTCGCGACAAGTGCGGCCTTCTCATCCACCACGATCGACTTTTCGTGTGTCACGTAGAACTTCGGACTTGACCATTTGACGGATATTCCGGCATTCCGCAATTTCTCGAACGTCTCGTCGTTTGCCCGATCGCCGCCCGATCGTTCGGCATTGAGCATGACGCGCACGTCGACGCCCGCTTTTTGCCGATCGATGACGGCCTGAATCAAGCTCTCTTCTGTGAATGTGAATTGCTTGATCAGCAGCGATGACTGCGCCGATTCAATGAATTCGCGGACCGGTTCCAAGCCGTCATCCGGCTCGACAATCAGACGGGGCGTTAATGGAAGCACAACTGACGGATGCTAGCACCGCGACCATATTGTCGCTTTGCTATCGCGCGAACATTCAGCTTCTCGTGATGGATCGGTGACTCGACTGCCGCAACGGTGAGACCGAGGGTGCTCTCGTGCCTGTCACACCGGCGCGATCGTATCGGGCAAGATTGCGTGCATGGACAGTTCCTCGCCTCGGGTCCTCGTCGTGGACGACGACCCTGACGTGCTCGCCTCGCTCGAGCGCGGGCTGCGGCTGTCCGGGTTCGACGTGGCCACGGCCGTCGACGGCGCCGAGGCACTCCGCAGCGCGACCGAGACCAGGCCCGACGCGATCGTGCTCGACATCAACATGCCGGTGCTCGACGGCGTCAGCGTGGTGACCGCACTTCGGGCGATGGACAACGACGTCCCGGTCTGTGTGCTGTCGGCGCGCAGCTCCGTCGACGACCGGGTGGCAGGCCTGGAGGCCGGCGCCGACGACTATCTGGTCAAGCCGTTCGTGCTGGCCGAGCTTGTGGCGCGGGTGCGTGCGCTGCTGCGCCGCAAGGGCTCGACCCCGGCGTCCTCGTCGGAGACCATCGCCGTCGGTCCGCTCGAGGTCGACATCCCGGGCCGCCGCGCCCGGGTCAACGGCGTCGACGTCGACCTGACTAAGCGCGAGTTCGATCTGCTGGCCGTGCTGGCCGAGCACAAGACCGCGGTGTTGTCGCGCGCACAGCTGCTGGAATTGGTGTGGGGCTACGACTTCGCCGCCGACACCAACGTCGTCGACGTATTCATCGGATACCTGCGCCGCAAGCTGGAAGCCGGCGGCGGCCCCCGGCTGCTGCACACTGTCCGCGGCGTGGGATTCGTACTGCGTATGCAG
>DATARY010000039.1:0-21365 GCA_036263935.1 Mycobacterium sp. | reverse complement strand
CCGATCGACGAACTGGTCGGCGAGGCCGAGGCCCTCGTGTATGAGGAACACATGGGTGCGCTCTTCGACGCCTACCAGGCGAGTCTCGAACCGAGCCGTCGCACGCTGGCGGCCCGGTTCCGCTACACGGGCATGGCCCGCAAGGTCGTCGGCGTGGGCAGCGTGGGCACCCGCGCATGGCTGGTACTGGCGTTGGGACACGACGACCAGGACCCCTTGCTGATGCAGGTCAAGGAGGCCCAGCCGTCGGTACTCGAGCGCTATCTCGGACCCAGCCGCTGCACCAACGCCGCGGAACGGGTGGTGCAGGGTGAGCGGTTGATGCAGGCGAGCAGCGACATCTTGCTGGGGTGGCTGCACTGCGTCGGCCCCGACGGCCACGAAGGCGACTACTACATCCGTCAGCTGCGCGACTGGAAAATGTCGATGAATCCGGAGTCGATGGGTCCGCAGGTGCTCGCCGACTACGGACGCTCGTGCGCGCACGTGCTGGCCCGTGCGCATGCCCGCAGCGGAGACCGCTGCGCGATCGCGGGCTATCTCGGCAGCGGTGATGCCGCCGACGTCGCGCTCACCCGGTTCGCCGAGGTCTATGCACAACAGAACGCGCGCGACTACGCGGCCCTGCGGGAAGCCGTGGACAGCCATCGGGTGACGGCCGAATCGGATCTGTGATGCCGTTGGACTGCCCGGATGGCTGATGGCGTTCGAGGATCTCGCGGATCCGCTCGATCGGTTCGGGTCATTTCGATGTCGCCCTTCCACCTATACGAACGCACTGAGACCGGTGATGGCACGGCCGACGATCAACGTGTTCATCTCCCGCGTGCCCTCGTAGGAGTAGATGGCCTCAGCATCGGCAACAAAGCGTCCGACGTTGTGTTCCAATAGGATTCCATTACCGCCGAGCAATTCCCGTGCGTATCCGACGGTTTCGCGCATTCTGACCGTGCACCACGCCTTGGCCAGCGACGAGTGCCGGTCCTCGGCGCGGCCCTCGTCCTGCAACTGCGACAGCCGGGCGCACAGCGCCCACGATGAGGTGATGTTGCCCAACATCCGCACCAACAGGTCCTGGACGAGTTGAAATCCCGCGATTGGCCGGCCGAATTGTTCGCGGGACACCGCGTACGCCAACGCATTCTCGTACGCCCCGCGTGCGCAGCCGACCGCCATCCACGCCACGCCGGCGCGGGTCATTCGCAATACCTCGGCGGTGTCGCGGAACGAGTTCGCATTTTGCAGCCGGTCGTCCTCGGACACCCGCACGTCTTCGAGGGTGATCACCGCGTTCTGCACGATGCGCAGGGCGATCTTGTCTTCCAGTTTGGTGGTCGAGAACCCCGCCGTGTCGTTGGCGACGACGAATCCCTTGACCTGGCCGTCGGCGACGTCCCTGGCCCAGATCACGGTAAGGTCGCCGAACGTCGCGTTGCCGATCCATTTCTTCTGCCCGTTGAGGATCCAGGAGTCACCGTCGGCCTGGGCCGTGGTCATGAGCCCCCTCGACACGCCCGACCCGACGTCGGGCTCCGTCAGCCCGAAGGCTCCGATCGTGTCCAATCGCGCCATGCTCGGCAGGTACCGTTGCTTCTGCTCCTCGCTGCCGCACAGATAGATCGAGCCCATCGACAGGCCGCCGTGAACCCCCGAAAACGTCGCGATCGAAGGATCGGTGCGGGCGAGTTCCATCGCCACCATGCCGTCGAGGAGGTAGGACCGCCCTGGACAGCCGAACCCCTTGTACGGCAGGCCCGCCAGGCCGAGTTGCCGGAATCCCGGGACGATCTCGAACGGAAAGCTCCCCCGCTGCCAGTGTTGGTTGACGGTCGGCTCGACCTCGGACTTCATGAAATCGCGCACCCGGTGCAGGAAGTCCTGTTCTTCCTCGACCAGCAGTGCCTCCAGCGCGTAGAAATCGGCGCTGTCGATGGTCGTCGAGGTACTCATCGGTGCTCCCTAGTCGGGTTGGGATCGGAATATCTCGATCACCGGGGCCAGCTCGGCGGCGTTGGTGATCAGGTCGACGTGTCCGCCGCGGTGCAGATGCACCGTCGCGTGGGGCAGAAGTCGCCCCATGATCCTCGCGTTGGCCACCGGGATGATGGGATCGTCCAGGCCGGCGATGATCAGCGTTCGCTGGCGGACCAGGGGCAACGCGAACAGGCTTGTCCACACCGATCCCGCAAGCAGCTGATGCAGGTAGCCCACCCGGGAACCGGCCATCAGCTGACGGTCGAACAACCGCTTGATGACCGACGGATCGTCACGGACCGTGCCACCGTAGATTTCACCGGCGATCGACGCTGCGTATTCGTGATCGAGGAACCGGCGGGGCGTCACCATCTTCGCCAACACCGCCGGCCGTCCGGGAATCATCAGCGCGCCGGTGCCGGTGGACACCAGGATCAGCCGGCGGCAGCGGCGCGGATTCTGGAAGGCGAACTGCTGGGCGAGGGCACCGCCCCAGGACAGGCCGAGAATGTCCACCCGCCCCGTGATGCCAAGCTTCCGCAAGAGCCTTCCGAGGACCGCCGCCAGGTACGGGAAGCCATATGGCAGCGGCGAATCCGGCGAGCCGCCGGTACCGGGCACGTCGAATCGCACCACCGGCGTGTCGGGATCCAGTTGCTTCACGAGCGGATCGAGAACTTCCAGGCTCGCGCCGATGCCGTTGCACAGCACCAGCGGCACCCCGCTACCTGGCCGGACGTTCACCCGGATCTGCTGGCCGAGCACAGACACAAGTTCTTCCACGCTCGTCCTGACCGTTGCCGGGGCCGTCACGGGTACAAAACTATGACGTCAGCGACACACGCGGGGCGTTCTTCGCCGTCGATCTCATATGTCAGCGTGAACACCGACTCGACGCCGGAGGTCTTCTGCTGTGCACTCGCAACGGTGACAGCGGCACGGACCTGCGAACCGACCCGCACCGGCGCCGGGAATCGCACCTTGTTCACCCCGTAATTCAGGGCCGCCGTCAGCTCGCGGATCTCCAGCACCTGTGCGATCACCGCCGGCGTCAGTGCCAAGGTCAGGTAGTCGTGCACAATCGTGCCCTTGAACGGGCCCTTCGCCGCCCGCTCCGGGTCGGTGTGGATCCATTGATGGTCTCCGGTCGCGTCGGCGAACAGATCGACCTGCTGTTGCGTGACCTTCATCCACTCGGTGGTGCCGAGACTCCGCCCGACCAGACTGAGCAGGTCGGCCGGTTGTTCGAGAACAGTTGTCATACAGGACCTTTCATGACGGGAACCGCTAATGTTCCAGCACGTAGCTTCCCGGAGCGGGCTCCAGCGGCGCCATGCCCGAGCCGCCGAGGACCTCCGGGGCGTCCTTCTTCTTGCTGCTCCGCTCGCCGAGCCACGACACGAAGTCCGGCCACCAGGAATCCGCGTGCTGCTCGGCCGACTCCGCCCAGAACGCCGGATCGGGCTCGTCCACATCAGCGACCTGATAGCTCGCCTTCGGATTCCCCGGCGGGTTCACCAGCGATGCGATGTGACCGCTCGACGACAGCACGAACCGCACGTTTCTGACGCCAAGCAACCGGGCGCTGCGATAGCAGGCCTGCCACGGCGAGATGTGGTCGGCGACCCCCGCGACGACGTAGGCATCGGTGGTCAATTGATTGAGATCGACCGGGGTGCCCAACATGCCGACGGCGCCGGGCGTGACCAGGGAGTTGTGCAGCCCCATCGTGACCATGTCGCGGTGCAGCGCGGCGGCCATCCGGGTGGTGTCGGCGTTCCAGAAGAGCACGTCGAACGCCGCGGGCGACTTGCCTTCGACATAGTTGTTGACCCAGTAGCGCCACACCAGGTCCGTCGGCCGCAGCCAGGCGAACACCTCCGCCAGCGAACGGCCGTCCAGGTAGCCCTTTCGGGCGGACAACGCGATCGCGATGTTGGCGGCCTCTTCGTCGATGGCGGCCGAGGCGAAACCGGCCTTCCTCTGGTCGAGCACCGTGACCATCAGCGTAAGCCCGGCGAGCCGCTGTCCCTCGCCGATGGCGTTGAGATGCGCCGCGGTCATCGCGGCGAGGATCCCGCCCGAGCATGACGCCTGCAGATGGGTGCGATCTGACTGGGCGATCTTCTCGACAGCTTCCAGCGCGTTCAGGATCGCCTGGCCGTACGTGTCGAATCCCCAATTGCGGTTTTCTGCGGTGGGATTCCGCCACGAGATGGCGAACACCTGCACACCCTGCCGAACGAAGTACTCGATCATGCTGCGGCCCGGTGCGATGTCCATGATGTAGAACTTGTTGATCACGGGCGGCACCATCAGCAAGGGCACCGCGTACACCTCGTCGGTCTGTGGCGCGTACTGGATCAGCTCGAACTCCTCGGTTCGGTAGACGACCGATCCGGGGGTGGCGGCGATCGTCTCGCCGAGCGTGAACGCATCCGGGTCGATCATCGACGGCACCCGCGGGGCCGACAGCATGTCCGAGATCAAGTGGCGGATGCCCCGGACCGCGCTCTGTCCGCCGGTGTCGATCAACGCCTTCCACCCCAATGGGTTCAGGATCGGGTTGTTGCTTGGCGCGAGTCCCTCGGTGAGGAAGTCCAACACGAACCGGATCCGTTCGGCGTCGCGCCAGTCCAGGTTGGCATCCGAAAAGAGCTGGTCCACGGTGTTGTTGGTGGCAAGATAAGCCTGCATCGTACGGTGCAGCAGCGGGTTGCCCCGCCACGCGGGGTCGGCGAAGCGCTTGTCGCCCTTGGCGGGTGACAACTCGGACCGTCCTTCCGCGATCGAAACGAGCTCCCGGCCCAGCGACGCGGCGCGCGATGCCACCGTGCGGGGCTGCTTGGCAAGGCTGAGCGCGAATCTGCTCCACGCGGTGTTGGGCATCATCCGGTCTGCCATGCCGACGGCGGAGCTCGTCAACAGCAAATCCAACGGTGCGGCGAGCTCGTCTGCACTCTTACTGGTCGTGGCTACCACGCTGACTATGCCTCCTCGGATGGTGGTGGTATTACCTCGCGGCGCAACAGCTTTCCGGTCGGACCGGTGGGAAGGCTGTCCACGAGCCAGATCCGACGGGGATACTTGTATGCGGCCACTCGTTCCTTGACGAACTGGCGCAGCTCCTCCGCTGCGGCTGCCGCGCCGGCCTTCAGCACGACCGCCGCTCCGACTTCCTCACCCAGAGAGTCGTGGGCGATGCCGATCACCGCGACCTGGGCCACCGCGGGATGCTCGTGCAGCACTTCTTCGATCTCGCGCGGGTACACGTTGTATCCACCGCGGATGATCAGGTCCTTCTTGCGGTCGACGATCCAGTAGAAACCGTCCTCGTCGACGACGGCGATGTCACCCGTGCTGAACCATCCGTCCCTGATCGACGCTTCGGTGGCCTCAGGCAGGTTCCAATAACCCTTCATGACATTGGGGCCCTTGACCTGAAGCTCCCCCGGGCTCCCGGTCGGCACTTCTTTCCCGTCCTCGTCCACCAGGCGCAGCTGCACCCCTTCGATCGGTGTGCCGATCGATCCCGGGCGGCGCTCGGCGTCGGGATGGTTGAACGTCGTGGCCGGCGAGGTTTCCGACAAGCCGTACCCCTCGAGAATCACCGCGTCGAACGCCTTCTCGAAATCGTTGAGGACGGCGACAGGCAGCGCAGCGCCACCGGACACGCAGGTGCGCAACGACGCTGTCGCATCGGGCGGGAACTGATCGGCGACGGACAGCAGTGCCGTGTACATGGTCGGCACGGCCTCCAGCACCGTGACCCGGTCGCGGCGAATCCGCTCGATCGCCTTGGCGGGATGGAAGCGGGCCATCAACGACAGGCCGGCACCCGCGGCGATCGCAGCGTTCATCGCGCAGGTCATGCCGAACACGTGGAACAGCGGTAGGCAGGCCAGCACCACGTCCTCATCGGTCAGCTTCAACAGGCGCCGCACGATGACATCCTGGTTGCTTCCCAGGCTTCCGTGCGTCAGTTCGGCGCCCTTGGGCGTCCCGGTGGTGCCCGACGTGTGCAGCACGACCGCGGTGTCGGACGCACCGCGCTCGACCGGTTCGCCGAACCCGGGCAGACCGTCGGTCAGTCGCGCCAGCTCTGCGTCGTCGACGAGCCACACCTTCGAGCCGGCGCCGGCTGCGCCTTGCGTTGCCGCGTCGGCAAACTCCGGGGTGCCGATCAACGCCTTGGCGCCGGTGTTGGACGCATAGAAGGCCACCTCGCGGGCTTGCATCAGTGGATTCATCGGCACGGCGATGCCGCCGAGCCGCCAGATGCCGTAGTAGACGATCGGCGCGGCCGGGATGTTCGGCAGCATGACGCCGACCCGATCCCCCGCTCCGATGCCTTCGCGGCGCAGGAAGGTCGCCAGCCGCGATGACGCGGCGTCCAGTTCGGCGTACGTCATGGTGGTGTCGTCGGTGATGGCCGCCGTCCGATCGGGGATACGCCCGGCGCTGCGAACAAGATTGAGCGCGAGATTTGACATGGCGGCTCCATCTGCCCCGCTTCGCTGACTGTTCCATCGTCTCGATCGGCGGGCGTGCCGTCGTTGTTGTGGGGAACAACGTCGGCACGCGGACGATGTATCTGCGAACACCGGGAGCGCCCGCACAGTGGACCAGAATTAACTTCCGCCGGGTCATCAACATGTTGGGAGCAGCCATGACCGACACTCGTCGCCTGATCCCGCACCGGCTGCTCAACAGCGGCCAGTCTCACCATCCGGCCGTGATCGAGGAAGCGATCCGGCGCAACCAGAGTTTTCAGCTCCGCGTGGCCGACCGGATCACCGCATTCGCGGGGTCCATGAGCTTCGTGTTCCTGCACGCCGTGCTGTTCGCGGTGTGGATGGTGTTCCTGGAGCGCAGTCCGTGGCCGACGCTGACTCTGGTGGTGTCGCTGGAGGCGATCTTCCTGTCGACCTTCGTGATGATCGGTCAGAACCGCCAGGCGGCGTTCCAGCAGTCGAAGGCGGACCACGACTTCGAGACACAAGAGCTCGAGCTGAAGACCAACACCGAGTTGACTCGGCAAATTCACGTCCTGACAACGGAATTGCACAGACGCCTCATGGGACCTGCGCCGACCGATCGCGATTCTCCGCCTGCCACATGAGAAGGCGATGAACCTCGAACGCCAAGCAGAGCTCGGCCACGTCGCGCGGTCGAGCCAGGAAACGGCCGGTTCGTTGCTCGATTCGATGTAACCGATAGCGGACGGTGTTGGGATGGCAGAAGAGCAATTCGCCTGCGGTGCGCAGGGATCCGTCATTCTCCAACCACACCCGAAACGTCTCGAACAGAATGTCGCGCTCATCATTGGCGAGTTCGGCGAAACACTCGATCGTCGGAGTCACGAGTTTCACCATCACCTCGGGCGCGCTGACCGCGGCGGTGGAGAGAATCGAGCCGTCGAACTGCGTGACACGCGGCCCCTGATCCGGGCGTCCCCGCAGCGTCACCCGCGCGTAGCGCAGCGCTTGCGCGGTATCGCGCAAGTCGTCGTACTGCGCGCTCACCCCGACACGACCGGTGGCCAGCCGCGACAGCAGCGCCAGGACTTTGTCCAGCTGCTTGGCGGTCTTCACATGCACGATTCCGACCTGCAAGTCGGGCAACTGTCGCCATGCGGAGAACACGTCCATGCAGCGCATCTTCGATTCGATCCCGTTGAGGGCTTCGGTGCCGATGACGCCTGCTTCGGCGGCTACCACGACATACGGCCCCTGCGCGGGCAGCCGCAGGTAATCGGCTGCCTCCCACACGCTGCATTGCTCGAAAAGCCGTCCGTGCAGAACCGAGTCGATCAGGACCTCGCGTTCGGATTCATCGCCAAGAAGTCGACGGGCCTGCTCGTCGCGATAGGCAGCTGCCATCGCGGTCGTGAAAACATCCTGGGCCGCAAGTATTTTCGTGGTCAATATGCGCAGGGCGTGGCCGTTCACCTGAGCACGGTTTGCCACCTCATTCACCGCAGCGTCCCATATCCCGCGGAACCCCACCCGGTAAGCCTCCATCACCGAGGCGAGCGGAACGCCGTCGCGTGCACGTTCCCTACCCAGGTCGGTGGCCGCGGTCGGGTCGAACTCGGTGTCGGCGGCGATCGCCCCGAGGACCTGGCGCATGTTGGTCGCGCAGCCGTGGACAACCAGCTCGAGCGGCACCGGTGCAGTGGTCTGGTACAGCCTCACCTCTCGGGTGATCGCGTGCGCAAGCGCGGTCGCGAGTTCGTCGGTTCGCCCGCACAGCGCCTCCGCGACCTCAGCGACTTGTTGCCGCACCGCATCGCCGTTCATGCGGGGAACGCTAGATTCCAACAACCTCATCGCCGTTGTCCTCCGACGACGAAGACCGGCGCAGAAATTGTAGGCATGAGATGACCGGGTCGACCCGGCTAATCCTCGTCCGACCGAAGCACAGCCGTCCCGTACCACTGACCGGCCAACAGCGCGAGCTCGACGTCCAGACGGTCCTCTTCGATGGGGCGGCCCCGCCTGGCAACCGCCCGGCCAATCCGGTATTTCACCGTGTTGAAGTGCAGGTCCAGCTCTTCGGCCGCCTGTTTGTAGCTCGACCCGCAGCGCAGGAAGACCCTGAGCGTCTCGCGCAGGCGGGCGTCGTTCTCGGTGTCCGCCGACAGATCGCCGAGCACATCGGTCACCCAAACGCGGGCCGCGTCGATGTCGCCGCCGAGCAGCGCGGCCGCCGCCAGACCGGGGTCCGAGGCCGCGATCACCGCCGCCCCGTGCGCACCGCCGCAGATGGCGACGCCGCGAGCCGCCTGTGCTTCGCGATGCGACCGGCGAAATCCGTCAACGCCGGGAGCAACCGTGCCGATCGCCACGCATGGCGAATCGGCTCGCTTCCTTGTGAACTCACGGACCGACTCGATGGCGTTCGGTGGCGCAGACCGGTACGGGAGCCATCCCCATCCGGTGGTCTGGTCCGCGGCCGCGAACAGCGGGTTCGAGCCGACGTCGGTGGCCTGGCCAAGCTCACGAAGGAAGCGCTGCAGCCCGGCGAGCTCGTCACCCCTTGCGCCCTCATCCGGGTACCACATCACGACGGCGAGGTGGTGCCACAGCAACGGATAACGGATCAAGTCGCTGGTCGCGTCGACGTCGACGGTCTTCTTTCCGCCGACGACCTCGCGGACTCGCAGGGCGCGGACGCTGTTCTGGTTCTCCAGCCACCGCTCCCGCTCGTCTTCATAAACCGCCACGACCTGCTGCGAGATCCAGTCGATGTACTCGTAGAGGGTGGACGTGATCGCCTCGAGCACCGCAACCCGGGTCGCAGGCTCCATGTTCGTCTCCCGCACCTCACGGAAGACCAGTTCATTCATCCGCCGCTGACCCAGGCGGTAGGCCCGGACCAGCGCATTGACCGGGACTCCGTGTTGTGCCAGTCGGCGCGCGTACTCCAACGCAGCGGTTGGCGCAACGACGTGTCCGACCGCGATGTCATGTCGCAACGCGTGAAGAACCGTGTCGACGTTGCCCTCGACGCTGGCACTGAGCAGTTCAACGATGCGGGCGTCGCCGCGCAGCTGGGGGATCTCCTCCTCGAGGGACCCGCGGATGGACCCCGACACCGCAGGGAGCCGGTCGTTCAACTGGGAGGCGATCTGGGCCACCACGCGGCTGACATCGACCTCGCTCGCCAGCGCTGGATTCGCCATGCTTTGACGGTAGATCGTCCGGTTCCCGCTGGTGGCCGATTCGACCGCGGGTTTGTCTTGAGAGGACAACACCCGCCGCCATCTTCATTTGTCCGCGATGGTGCGTGCACCTCGCGGGATTCGTACCGTCATCCGTTATGAACTTGCCAGCACTGCCCGACCTTCGCGCAACCAAGGACCCGTCGGGTCCTGCGGTCGCCGACGACTACACCGACCTGAACAACTCCCAGTTTCTCGCCGCCGTCCAGCGCGCGGCCGCGTCGCTGCGAGGTCATGGCGTATCGGCCGGCGACGTCGTGGCGATCCTGCTGCCCAACACCGCCGGTTTCGTGGTGTCGCTGTTCGCGGCGTGGCGCCTCGGTGCGGCCGTCACCCCGATCAACCCATCCCTCACCCCGGCCGAGGTGAGCTACCAGGTCTGCGACGCCGCCGCCAAGGTGCTGATCGCTGCGACCGCCCCGCAGTTCGACGCCGGTGCACCCGTTGTGACCAGCGACGAGTTGGACGGCGGGGAGCCCACGCCCGGGCTGCTTGACGCGCCGCAATACCCGGATCGCGCACTGGCCCTGCTCATCTACACCAGCGGGACGACGGGGCGGCCCAAGGGCGTCATGCTCGACCACGCGAACCTGAATGCCATGTGCGGCGCGGTGATCGACGGCTTCATGATGACCCAAGACGATCACAGCCTGCTCATCCTGCCGCTGTTCCACGTCAACGGAATCGTGGTCGGCACGCTCTCGCCGCTGCTGGCCGGGGGCCGGACGACGATCGCGGGCCGGTTCAAGGTGGACACGTTCTTCGACCGGATCGAGCAGAGCCGGGCCACGTATTTCTCGGCGGTGCCGACGATTTACACGATGCTGTGCGGGCTGCCCGCCAGCATGAAGCCCGACACCTCCTCGGTGCGTTTCGCGGTCTGCGGCGCCGCGCCGGCCAGCGTGGAACTGCTCGAGGCGTTCGAATCCCGTTACGGCATCCCGATCATCGAGGGGTACGGGCTGTCGGAAGGGTCGTGCGCCAGCACCGTCAACCCGCTGACGGGGAAGCGCAAGGCCGGAACGGTGGGACTGCCCCTGCCCGGCCAGACGATCCGGCTGGTCGACGCGGCGGGCAACGACGTGCCCGACGGCGAGGCCGGCGAGGTCGTGATCAGGGGCGCGAACGTCATGCGGGGCTACCTGAACCGGCCCGAGGAGACCGCGAAGACCATCGTCGACGGCTGGCTGCACACCGGTGACGTCGGGCGGTTCGACGAGGACGGCTACCTGGTGCTCGTCGACCGGGCCAAGGACATGATCATCCGGGGCGGCGAGAACATCTACCCCCGCGAGATCGAGGCCGTGGTCCACGGGCTCCCCCAGATCGCCGAGGCCGCCGTCGTCGGACGCCCGCACGCGTTATACGGCGAGGAGCCGGTGCTGTTTGTGTCGCTGCACCCAGACACATCGATCAGCTTGGACCAGATTCGCGACCACCTCAGCGAATCCCTGTCGAAATACAAACTGCCCGCGGAGATCACGATCCTCGACGACCTGCCCAAGAACCCGGTCGGCAAGATCGCCAAGCCCGAGTTGCGCAAACGCCTCGTCGAAACACGTTGAACCACAAAGCCTGTCACGTCACAAAGGAGCGTTAATCATCATGGGATTCACCAAACCGCACCTGCCCGACCTCGATCCCGACACCTTCATGCAGAAACCGCTCATGGAGCGGATGCGGATCCTCACCACAGACTGGGTGGACCACGGATTCGGGTCACAACGAATGGTGCACACCATGTACATCGTCAAGCTCGTCTTCTTCTACGCGCTCGGCGGCGTCCTTGTGGCGACCCTGACGTCCGGACTTCCATTCCTGCATGTCTCGCAGTGGTGGAACCAACCCATCGTCTACCAGAAGGCCGTGCTGTGGACCGTGGTGCTTGAGCTGATCGGCGTTGCCGGATCCTGGGGTCCGCTGGCCGGCAAGGTCAAGCCGATGACCGGCGGCATCCTGTTCTGGGCGAGGCCGGGCACCATCCGGCTGCGGCCGTGGAAGTGGGTGCCGCTGACCAGCGGCGACCACCGCACATGGTTCGATGTCGGCCTGTATATGGTGCTGATGATCAGCGTCGCCGTTCCGCTGGTTTTGCCTGGGGTACATAGTGATTCACTCTCGGCAGCGATGCCCGGCAACACGTCGGGACTGGTCAACCCGGCACTGTTGATCGCGCCGATCGTGCTGCTGGTGGTGATGGGCCTGCGGGACAAGATCGTCTTCCTCGCGGCCCGCGGTGAGCAGTACCTCCCCGCCATGGTGATGTTCGCGGTGTTCCCCTTCGTCAACATGATCATCGCGCTGAAGCTGCTGATCGTGGTGGTCTGGGTCGGTGCCGGGGTGTCGAAGCTGGGGCTGCATTTCACCAACGTCATCCCGCCGATGGTCAGCAACAGCCCGTTGATTCCGTTCAAATGGTTCAAGCGGGCGCACTACCGCAACTACCCCAACGATCTGCGGCCTTCGCACCTCGCCAGCTTCATGGCGCACGTTCCTGGCAGCGTGGTGGAGATTCTGGCCCCGCTGGTCCTGCTGTTCTCGACCAACAAGTGGGTGACCATCGTCGCCGCGGTGATCATGGTGTGCTTCCACCTGTTCATCATCTCGACGTTCCCGCTGGCCGTGCCGCTGGAATGGAACGTGCTGTTCGGCTACGCGACCATCTTCCTGTTCCTGGGATTCCCGGCGTGGAGCGGCTACTCGGTGTTCGACATGACCCCAGCCTGGTTGGCGCTGATCGTCACCGCCGCGCTGCTGTTCTACCCGATCCTCGGCAACTTCCGGCCCGACAAGGTGTCGTTCCTGCCGTCGATGCGGCAGTACGCAGGCAACTGGGCATCCGCGGTGTGGGCCTTCGCTCCCGGCGCCGAGGCGAAGCTGAACAACGTCACCCGCACCGCCAAGAACCAGGTCGACCAGTTCGTCGATGCCGGTTTCGAGCCGAAGTGGGCCGACGTCACGATGCAGCGGGTGATCTCCTGGCGCACCATGCACAGCCAGGGCCGGGGCCTGTTCTCGGTGCTGCTGAAGAACCTGCCCGACATCGACACCCGCAGCGTGCGCGAGGGCGAGTTCGTCTGCAACTCGCTGATCGGGTTCAACTTCGGCGACGGTCATCTGCACAACGAGGACCTCATTGCCGCGGTGCAGCAAGAGGCGGCGTTCGACCCGGGCGAGCTCCTGATCGTCTGGGTGGAGTCGCAGGCCTGGGGCAGCAAGGTCCAGCAATACAAGGTCATCGATGCGGCGCTCGGCGTGATCGAGCGCGGCACGTGGAAGGTGTCCGACGCCGTCGCCGAGCAGCCCTGGCTGCCCAACGGCCCGATCCCGACCGAGGTCACGTGGTCACTCGTCGCCAAGAGGTCGACAACGAGGCCGAGAATGGTTCGCGATGACGAGGATCACGACCATGGGGCGCTCGCGTGAGTAGTGCGATCGTCGTCGGCGCCGGGCCCAACGGCCTGGCCGCCGCGGTCGCCCTTGCCAAGGCCGGCGTTCAGGTCACCGTGCTGGAAGCCGCGGACGAGATCGGAGGCGGCACGCGCACGAGCGAGGCGATCATCCCGGGCCTGCTGCACGACCACTGCTCGGCGATTCACCCGATGGCCGTCGGCTCGCAGTTCCTGGCGGGGCTGGGCCTCGATCGATACGGCCTGTCCTGGCGCCTCCCTGCGATCGATTGCGTGCACCCGCTCGACGGGGGCAGCGCGGGCGTGCTGTACCGCTCGGTCGAGGCCACCGCCGACGGGATGCGCGGCGGCGACGGCGCCCGGTGGCGGCGGCTGTTCGGCAAGACGTCGGCCGACTTCGATGCGCTGGCCGAGGACATCATGGGTCCGCTGCTGCGAGTGCCGCATCATCCGGTGAAACTGGCCCGGTTTGGTGCGCCCACCGTGCTGCCGGCGTCCACGCTTGCCCAGTGGTTTCGCAGCCCGGAGACTCGGGCGTTGTTCGGAGGTGTTGCGGCACACGCCTTTCGGCCGTTGCACTACCCGATGACGTCGGCGATCGGCCTTGGCATCCTCACCGCCGGGCATCGGCACGGGTGGCCGGTGGCCGCCGGTGGGTCGCAGTCGATCACCAACGCGCTGGCGGCGCTGCTGACCGACCTCGGCGGCAAGATCGAAACGGGCACCCGGATCGAGGCGGCCTCGCAGTTGCCGCCCGCCGATGTGACCATGTTCGATCTGGCGCCCGAGGCCGTTGCGGGCATTCTCGGCGACCGACTGCCGCGCCGAACCGCCCGCGCCTACCGACGGTTCAGGCAGGGGCCCGGCGCGTTCAAGGTGGACTTCGCGGTGGAAGGCGGCGTCCCGTGGACCAACCCCTCGGCCCACCGCGCGGGCACGGTTCACGTCGTGGGCGGCTACGCCGAGCTGGCCGCCACCGAGCGCGACATCCACGCCGGACGCATGCCCGAGCGGCCATTCGTGCTTGTCGGCCAGCAGTACCTTGCCGACCCGCAGCGGTCCGTCGGGAACATCCACCCGGTGTGGACCTACGCGCACGTGCCGAACGGATTCTCCGGTGACGCCACCGAGGCGATCATCGCCCAGATCGAGCGGTTCGCTCCTGGCTTCCTGGACCGGATAGTCGGGAAGACCGTCCGCACCACCGCGCAGATGTCGGCCTACAACCCGAATTATGTCGGCGGGGACATCATGACCGGCTCCAAGGACATCCGCCAATTGACTTTCGGTCCCCGGATCACGCTGTCGCCCTACACGATCGGCGTCCGGGGCATGTACATCTGCTCCGCGGCCACACCGCCGGGACCGGGCGCTCACGGCATGTGCGGCGCCAACGCCGCCGACGTCGCACTTTCGGAACTCACCTAAACGCTCAGCATCCGGCGTTATCGTGACGATCGAGGATGGTGACCGTCGATGGCCGACGTCGATTCGCACGGCAGACAGCGGGGTGTCGCTGCCAGCATCCCCGCGGAACTACACGACGCCGGATTCGACGATGTCGCCGAAATCGGGCACGGCGGCTTCGGCGTCGTCTATCGGTGCATCCAGCCGCTGCTGGACCGAACGGTCGCCGTCAAGGTCCTGACGACCGACCTCGATCCGGACAGCCTGGACCGCTTCATGCGCGAGCAACGTGCGATGGGCCGCCTTTCGGGACACCCCCACATCGTGCAGATCCTGGCGGTCGGTACGACCGCCAGCGGCCGGCCGTTCATCGTGATGCCGTATCACGGCAAGGATTCGCTCGAGGCGTTGATCCGCAAGCACGGACCACTCGACTGGAGCGAGACACTGAGCGTCGGCGTCAAACTCGCGGGCGCGCTCGACGCTGCGCACCGGGTCGGCACATTGCATCGCGACGTCAAACCCGGAAACGTGCTGCTGACCGATTACGGCGAACCGCAGTTGACCGACTTCGGGATCGCCAGGATCGCCGGTGGCTTCGAGACGGCGACGGGCGTGATCACCGGGTCGCCTGCGTTCACCGCGCCCGAGGTCCTCGAGGGCGCAACGCCGAACGTTGCATCCGACGTCTATTCGCTTGGCGCGACGATGTTTTGCGTGCTTACCGGCCACGCGGCATATGAGCGGCGCAGCGGTGAGCAGGTGGTGGCGCAGTTCCTGAGAATCACATCGGAGCCGGTGCCGGATCTGCGCACGGAAGGGTTGCCCGCCGACGTCGCCGCGGTCATCGAGCGGGCAATGGCGCGCGACCCGGCCGACCGCCCGGCGACCGCTGCGGAATTCGGCGACGAGCTCCGCGACGTTCAACGCCGCAATGGCGCCGCCGTCGACGATATGGCGCGCCCCGTCGAGTTGGGCGTGGAGCGCCGGGCGACGCCGGTAAGGCCCCCGCGCCGTGACCTCACCCCCACGCCAACGCCACCGACCCCGGCGACCAAGTACCGCCCCCCCGCCACCACCAGATCGCTGCTCGCCCGCGACCGGCTGACCGGGGCCCTCCGAGCGGGAGGTCGACGACGGCTCGTCCTGATCCATGCGCCCTCGGGCTTCGGCAAAAGCACCCTGGCGGCGCAGTGGCGGGACGAACTCGTTTGCGACGGCGTCACGGTCGGCTGGCTGACGGTCGACGACGACGACAACAACGTGGTGTGGTTCCTGGCCCATCTTCTCGAGTCGATCCGGCGGGTGCGCCCGGCCCTTGCCGCCTCGTTGTGCCAGGTGCTTGAGGAGCACGGCGACGACGCGAGCCGTTACGTGCTGACATCGCTGATCGACGAAATACACGAGAAAGACGATCGGATCGCGCTGGTGATCGACGATTGGCAACGAGTAACGGACCCAGGGACCACGGCCGCTCTGGGTTTCCTGCTCGAGCACGGATGCCATCACCTACAGCTCATCGTCACCAGCTGGTCCCGCGCCGGGCTGCCGGTGAGCAAGTTGCGAATGCAGGACGAGTTGGTCGAGATCGACGGTGGCTCTTTGCGTTTCGATGCCGAGGAAGCGCGATTATTCCTGAACGACGTCGGTGGGCTTCGGCTCTCGGGTAGTGATGTCAAAGCGCTGGCCACATCGACCGACGGGTGGGCCGCCGCCTTGCAGCTGGCGACGCTGTCGCTGCGCGGTGGCGCAGACGCGGACCATCTGGTCGCCAAGATGTCGGGCGCCAGCGATGTGATCGGCGATTTCCTGGCCGAGAATGTCATGGACAACACGGAGCCGGAACTCGCCGAGTTTCTGTTGGCCACCTCGATAACGGAGCGGATCTGCGGCGGGCTGGCGTCCGTGCTGGCGCAAACTTCCCGAGGTCAGGCGATGCTCGAGGAGGTCGAGCGGCGCGGCTTGTTCCTCGAGCGGATCGACGGCGACACCGAGTGGTTCCGGTATCACCAGATGTTCGCGGAGTTCTTGCGTCGTCGACTCGAACGCGACCGCCCGGACCGGATCGTGGACCTTCACAGCTGCGCATCGGCGTGGTTCGCCGAACACGGCTACCTCAACGAGGCCGTCGACCACGCGCTGGCCGCGGGCGATCCCGCGCGGGCAGTTCAGCTGGTCGAAGACGACGAAACCAAACTGCTCGAGCAGTCCAAGATGACCACCCTGCTCGGAATCATCAACAAACTGCCGCCGCGTGTCGTGGCGTCGCGGCCACGCGTGCAACTGAACCTCGCGTGGGCGCACATCCTGTTGCAACACGCCGCGCCGGCGCACGCGGCGCTGAATCGGTTCGAGGCGGCTGTGGACCGCGAAGGGAGTTCGGAAACTGCACGGGCAGATCTGGCGGCAGAAGCCAACGTGCTGCGCGGCGTCGCACAAATATTTGCCGATCAAACGGACGGCGTGGACGCTCTGGTAGCCGAGGCGATGTCGCGACCCGACACGCTGCATCCGAGAGTCGCCGGAGTGGCCGGAAACGTCGCGGCGTTCGTCGCGATTTGCCGCTTCGAGTTCGACGACGCGCACCGACTGCTGCAGTGGGCCGAGCCCTACCAGGAGATGATGGGCCCGTTCGCCGGTGTTTACGCCCGCTGCTACCGCGGCATCGCCGCCAGGCACCAGCTCGATTTCCCGAGTGCCGTCGCGCGTTTTCGCGAGGCGTACGAGCTTGGCGCACAAGTCGGAACGCACTCCCATGCCGCGCGGCTGGCTGGAGCCCTTCTCGGCCAGGCACTGTATGAGACCGGCGAATCAACCGAGGCCGTACGCCTTCTGGACGAGAGTTATCGGCTTGGACCCGAGGGTGGCGGAGTCGACTATCTGGCGGCCAGGTATGTGTTCGGCGCGCGGGTCAGGGCCGCTCAAGGTGATCGCGCATCGGCGGTTGATCGCCTTGCCGCAGGGATGAGGACGGCGGACCAGTTGCGGTTGCCGCGGCTCGCGGCCGCGATCAACAACGAGCGGATCCGACGTGGCATCAACATTTCACCGGCCGTGGCCGAGCGACTGCGAGGTCCGCGCGAGATCCCGCGCAGCGACGGAATCGCAATAATGACAGCCGAACTCGACGAGGACTCGGGGATCCGCCTACTGCTGGCGAGCGATTCCGACGAGGAACGTCAGCAGGGTTACCGGCGGGCAACCGAGCTGCTCGCCGGAACCGACGTCGATCGACGACCGTTGGCCGTCCTCAATGCGCGGCTGCTACTCATCGATGCGCTCACGGCCACCGGCAGGACCGACGAAGCGAACACTGAACTGGCCGATGTCGAGGCGCAGTTGGACGGGCTCGGGCTGTCGCAACTGCTGGTGGTCAACCGCGGCTAGACGCGGCTGGCGTGCACCTCCCAGAACGGCATGTGGACGCGGCCGTCGACCAGCCACGGCTCGATGACCCGCAGCCGTTGGATCAATGGTTTCATTCCGTCGGCCATGTCCGGATTGCGCGCGGCCATCGTCTGGAACGTCTCGACGCTGACATTTCCTTGGTAGGTGGTCGGTCCCAGGTAGGTGATCTCCCAGCCACCGGCCGGCAGCACCTGGCGGAAGTCATCTTCGGAAAGCGAGCGCGGCATCTTGAAGCCGTTGACGTTGTGCGCCCCGAACTCGAACATGTACAGCCGCGCGCCGGGTTTGGTGGCGCGGTGCAGCGCCCGCACGTAGGACTTCTGCAGCTCGGGGTCCGTGCTGAAGACGTGGTAGAAGGCGCTGTCAACGACGGTGTCGAACCGGTCCTCCAGCCCGTCCAGCTTCGTCGCGTCGGCCACCTGGAAGTCCACCGATACCCCGGCCTTCTTCGCATTCTGCTTGGCACGCTCGATCGCGGCAGGCGATGCGTCGATGCCGGTGGCCGACAACCCCTTCGACGCGTAATGAATTGCGTGATGCCCCGGGCCGGTGCCCGGGTCGAGGACCTCACCCTTGACGGCGCCCAGCGCGACGAGCTGCTGGACCACCGGCTGCGGGCCACCGATGTCCCACGGCGTGGCGGCCGGCAATCCGTGCGCCGTGCGCTCGTCGCGGTACATCTGTTCGAAACGATCGGGTTCAACTGAAGCAGTCATGGCGCCGAGGATAGACGCGCTAACTTAATGCGCCGGTGAGGGCGCAATCTATGGCAATTTGGCGACGAGTTCCTCGACGCCGACCCTCGGGCCGGTGAAGAACGGAGTCTCTTCGCGGGTGTGCCTGCGCGCATCGGTCGCCCGCAGGTCGCGCATCAGTTCAACGATGCGGTGCAGCTCCTGCGCCTCGAACGCCAGGATCCACTCGTAGTCCCCCAGCGCGAACGCAGGCACCGTGTTGGCCCTGACATCCTTGTAGCCGCGGGCCGCCATGCCGTGCTCGGCCAGCATCCGCCGGCGCTCCTCGTCGGGAAGCAAATACCACTCATAGGACCGCACGAACGGATACACGCAGACGTAGGCACCGGGTTCCTCGCCGGCCAGGAACGCCGGGATGTGACTCTTGTTGAACTCGGCCGGACGGTGCAGCGCGACGCTGCTCCACACCGGCTCGGCCGCGCGGCCCAGCGTCGTCGTCCGGCGAAAGTCCGAATAGGTGGCCTGCAGCGCCTCGACCGTTTCGGCGTGTGTCCAGATCATGAAGTCGGCGTCGGCCCGCAGCCCGGCGACGTCGTAGAGGCCGCGGACCACCACACCGTTGTCCTCCTGCTGCTTGAGGAAGGTCGCGGTCTCGTCGACGATGGCCACCCTGGCCCCGTCTTCATGGCCCAGTGCCCCTGGACGCACCGCGAACACCGAGAACATCAGGTAGCGGATGGACGCGTTGAGCGCGTCGAAGTCTAGCTTGGCCATAGATCTATCGTGCCACGCACGCGGTGATCAGCGCCGCGGCCGCCCTACCGGCCGCAGCCACGCAGGCCGGCACCCCGATGCCGTCCAGATAGCCGCCCGCCACCGCCAGCGTCGGCGGCAGGCCCGCCCGCAGCTCGGCGACGAGATCGGCGTGGCCGGGCCCGTACTGCGGCATCGCGTCGATCCAGCGCGCCACCTGGCAGTCCACGGGCTCGGTGTCGATGCCGAAGACCGTCGCCAGGTCCTGCGCCGACCACAACAGCAGATCCTCGTCGCCGGCATTGCGGACGAGATCTTGGGTGGAGTCGCCGAACCGGCCGAACGACATCCGCACCAACTCGACGTTGCCCCGCCGCCCCCACTTGCGCGACGACAGCGTAATCGCCTTGGCGCGCAACGGTTCCCCGCTGGCCACCAGGACGCCGGACCGGTCGGGCAGTGGCGTGCCGCCCGGCAACGCCAGCGCCACCAACGCCGTCGACGCCACCGTGATGCGCCGCGCGGCCGCGGCGGTGCGCGGGGCGACGTCCTCGATGAGCCCGGGCAGTCGCGGCGCCGGGACGGCCAGCACCACCGCATCGGCGTGCCAGCGCACACCCTCGTCGTCGACCAGCTCCCAGCCCGGTGGCCGGCGGTTGACCTGTACGACGGCCACCTGCGCCCACCTGATGGCCGCCCGCCGGATGAGCTCGTCGACCAGGACCGCGTAGCCGCCCTCGACGGCCCCGAACACCGATTGTGGCGGCGGCCCCGCACCTGCCAGTGCCTCTCGGACCGCGTCGGTCAGGTTGGCTGCGCCGCGGTCCAGCGCCGCCGCGAGGGTCGGCGCGGCCGAGCGCAGCCCGATCGTGGCCGCCGACCCGGCGTACACACCGGCCAGCAGCGGGTCGACCGAACGGGAAACGACCTGGTCACCGAACCGCTCGCCGACGAGTTCGCCGACCGGCGGATCGGCGCCGGGGCGCCACGAAAACGGGCGGGTGGGCTCGTCGAGCATCCACGCGATCGCCGCCTCGTCGACCAGCCCGGCCAGCGCCGACGGCTGCGACGGGATGCCGTTGAGGGTGTCCGGTGGCATCGCATGCGGCCTGCCGCTCGCGTAGATCAGTGGGCGGGCGCCGGTGGTGCCGATCTGCCTGCGTGCCAGCCCGAGTTCGGCCAGCAAGGCGGGCACCTCGGGGCGTCGCGCAACGAACGCCTCCGCGCCGACGTCGAGCGGCTGGCCGCCGACCCGCTCGGTGCGCAGTACGCCACCCAACCTGTCGGCCGGGTCGAACAGCACGATCGAGGCGTCCGGACCGGCGGCCATCCTAAGCCGGTAGGCGGCGACAAGACCCGAAATGCCGCCGCCGACAATGCAATACGATGCGCTCACAGCGAGTGCACCAGTGCCACGAGGTCGGTGATCACACCGGGATCGGTGCTGGGCAGCACGCCATGGCCGAGGTTGAACACGTGGCCTGCCGCGCCCGCGTCGACCGCACGGCGGCCGTCCTCCACGACCCCGCGGGCCGCGCGTTCGACGACCGGCCAGCCCGCCAGCAGCACCACCGGATCGAGGTTGCCCTGCAGCGCGGTGCCGGGCTGGACGCGCGCCGCGGCGTCGACCAGCGATGTCCGCCAGTCCACGCCGACGACAGCCGGGGCCCCAGGCCCCGAAACAGCCTCGGCCATCGCGCCCAGCAGCTCGGCCGTCCCCACCCCGAAATGGGTCATCGGCACACCGGCGGCTGCCAGCGCAGAAAACACCCGTGAGCTGTGCGGAAGCACGTGGCTGCGGTAATCGGCCAGCGACAGGGTCCCGGCCCACGAGTCGAACACCTGGATCGCGTCCACCCCGGCGCCGACCTGGGCCTGAAGGAACGCGATGGTCAGATCCGTCAGCGCCGTCATCAGCGCGTGCCAGGTGGCGGGTTCGCCCAGCATCATGGCCTTGGTGTGCTCGTGCCGGCGGCTCGGACCGCCCTCGAC
>DATARY010000001.1:0-28285 GCA_036263935.1 Mycobacterium sp. | reverse complement strand
TCACCCATTTCGCGCTGCTCGCCAACGTCGCCGAGGACATCCACCGCGAGCGCCGACGCGCGATCCACGTCGCCGCAGGCGAGCGGCCACAGGACAGCAGCCTGGCGGCCACCTACCTCAAACTCGATGTCGCCGAACTGGATTCGGCGACGGTCGCCGGCGCGTTAACCGGGGCCCTGGTGTCACCGGTGATCACCGCGCACCCCACCGAAACGCGGCGCCGCACCATCTTCGACACCCAGCACCGCATCACCGAACTGATGCGCCTGCGGCTGCATGGTCACACCCAGACTGAGGACGGCCGCGACATCGAGCGCGAACTGCGCCGCCACATCCTGACGCTGTGGCAGACCGCGCTGATCCGGTTGTCGCGGTTGAAGATTCAGGACGAGATCGAGACCGGCCTGCGGTACTACCCGGCCGCGTTCTTCGAGGTCATCCCAAAGGTCAACGCCGACGTACGGACCGCGCTGCGGGCACGCTGGCCGGATACAGATCTGCTCGACGAACCCATCCTGCGGCCCGGGTCGTGGATCGGCGGTGATCGCGACGGGAATCCCAACGTCACCGCCGACGTCGTCCGGCTGGCCACCGGCAGCGCCGCCTATACCGCCATCGAGCATTACTTCGCCGAAATCACCGCGCTGGAGGAGGAGCTGTCGATGTCGGCGCGCCTTGTGACGGTCAGCGACGAACTCAACGCGCTCGCAGGCCAGTGCCACGAACCCGCGCGCGCCGACGAGCCGTACCGGCGCGCATTGCGGGTGATCCACGGCAGATTGACCGCGACCGCCGCCGAGATCCTGGACCGGCAGTCCGAACAGGAGCTCGACCTCGGCCTGCAGCGTTACCCGGCCCCGGGCGACTTCCTCGTCGACCTCGATACCGTCGATGTGTCGTTGCGCGCCAACGGCAGCGCCGCGCTTGCCGACGACCGGTTGGCCCGGCTCCGGGAAGCCGTGCACGTCTTCGGTTTTCACTTGTCGGGGCTCGACATGCGGCAGAACTCCGACGTGCATGAGGAGGTCATTGCCGAGCTGCTGGCCTGGGCGGGGGTACATCCCGACTATCGCACGTTGTCGGAACCGGACCGTGTTGAGCTGCTGGCCGCTGAACTCGGCACGCGCAGGCCACTGCTGCGCGCCGACGCCGTGGGGGCACTCCCCTCGCAAGCGGTGGGCCCACCGGCTGGCGGGGGACTGTCTGAGCTGGCCCGCAAGGAGCTAGAGATCGTGGCCGCGGCCGCGCGAGCCGTCGAGGTGTTCGGGGCGCAGGCGGTGCCCAACTACATCATCTCGATGTGCCAGTCGGTGTCCGACATGCTCGAGGCCGCGATCCTGCTGAAAGAGGTGGGATTGCTGGACTTGGCGGGCCCGCAACCCTATGCGCCCGTTGGGATCGTGCCGCTGTTCGAGACCATCGACGACCTACAACGCGGCTCGTCGATCCTCGAAGCCGCCCTTGACCTTCCGCCTTACCGGGCGGTTGTTGATGCGCGTGCGAACAGCCAGGAAGTCATGCTCGGATACTCCGACTCGAACAAGGACGGCGGGTATCTGGCGGCCAACTGGGCGCTGTACCGCGCCGAGCTCGATCTGGTGGAGTCAGCGCGCAAGACCGGAATCCGGTTGCGGCTCTTCCACGGTCGAGGCGGCACCGTAGGCCGCGGCGGTGGGCCGAGCTATGACGCCATCCTGGCCCAGCCACCGGGTGCGGTGAACGGCTCGCTGCGGATCACCGAGCAGGGTGAGGTGATCGCGGCCAAGTACGCCGAGCCGCGCGTCGCGCACCGCAACCTCGAGGCCCTGCTGGCCGCGACGCTGGAGGCAACGCTGCTGGACGTCGAGGGTCTCGGTGACGCCGCTGGCCCCGCGTATGAGGTTCTCGACGAGCTGGCCGCCCGCGCACAGCGCGCCTATGCCGAATTGGTCCACGAGACACCGGGATTCGTCGACTACTTCAAGGCGTCGACCCCGGTCAGCGAGATCGGCGCGCTCAATATCGGCAGCAGGCCGACATCGCGCAAGCCGACCACGTCGATTTCCGACCTGCGCGCGATCCCGTGGGTGCTGGCGTGGAGCCAGTCACGCGTGATGCTGCCCGGCTGGTATGGCACCGGCACCGCGTTCGAGGGATGGATCAAAGGGGCGGATGGCCGGCTTGAGGTACTGCAGGACCTCTACCGGCGGTGGCCGTTCTTCCGCACCGTGTTGTCGAACATGGCGCAGGTGCTCTCCAAGTCGGACATGGGTCTGGCGGCCCGCTACTCCGAACTGGTCGAGGACGAGGCGCTGCGCCGAAGGGTGTTCGACAAGATCGCCGCCGAGCATGCCCGCACGATCCGGATGTACAAGCTGATCACCCGGCAGGATGACCTGCTCGCCGACAACCCCGCCCTGGCCCGCTCGGTGTTCAACCGCTTCCCCTACCTGGAGCCCCTGAACCACCTACAGGTCGAACTGCTGCGCCGGTACCGCTCCGGCGACGACGACGAACTCGTCCAGCGCGGGATCCTGTTGACTATGAGCGGGCTTGCGACGGCGTTGCGTAATAGCGGATAGAACACGGACCCGCCGCCCGCGCGACATAGAGAAGATTTGATTCAACGCCACGTCCAGTGCGATCGCGCGCATGCGGACTGCCGGCGTCGATCCGGGAAGGACTGCGGCACTACAGGCCTGCGGTTCGCCGCATCTTGTTGACCGCACCCCGCACGGCATGTTCGGTGGCGGTCAGGGGTGACATAACGGCCTCGCCTATGCCGACGATCCGCTCGACCCGGTCGACGATGCCCTCCATGCGGTCGACCACGGCGTTGAGCCGCGGCGCAAGTTCGTTGATGTGGTTGATCGTCTCGTTGAACCGCTCCAACGTCGCGTCGAGGCCCGACGTCGAGTTGTCCAGGTCTTTCAATGTTTCGCTCAACCCGGCGAGGATGGCGTCGACCTGATCCACGGTGACGTCGGCGTTCAGTGCGGCCTGCGCCAGTTTCTGGATTCGCTCCCGGCCGGTGCGGGTACCGGTCCGACCACCCTTGTCTGCCATGTCGGTCATTATGACCACAACGAGGGGACCAGCGGCTAGAGCTTCGCCGCAGCGTCCTCGTCGAGCAGCCAGACGGTCGCCTGGCGTCCGACCGCTCCCGCTGCCGGGACGTCGACGGGCTTCGCGCCACCGATCGCCGCGGCGACCGCGTCGGCCTTCTCTCCACCGGATACCACCAGCCACACCTCCCTCGACCGCTGAATCGCGGGCAGCGTCAACGTGATTCGGCGCGGGGGTGGCTTGGGAGAGTCATTGACACCGAGCACGAGCCGGCTGGTCTCCCGCACGGCAGGTGTTTCGGGGAACAGCGAATTGATGTGCCCCTCAGGACCCATGCCCAGCAGGTGAACGTCGAAATCCGGGGCCGGCTGGCCGTCCTCGGCGTTGGCGGCCAGCACATGGTCGTACGCCACCGCTGCGGCATCCAGGTCGTCGCCGAATTCGCCGTCGCTGGCTGCCATCGGATGCACGTTGGCCGCCGGGATGTCGATGTGGTCCAGCAGCGCCTCACGGGCCTGCTTGTAGTTGCGCTCGTCGTCGCTCTCGGGAACGTAGCGTTCGTCGCCCCAAAACAGGTGCACCTTCGACCAGTCGATCGTGTCGGCCCGTTCGCCGACGCGCTTGAGCAACCCGATGCCGGTGCTGCCGCCGGTCAGCACGATCAATGCCTGGCCGCGCGCGGCTATCGCGTCGTTGATCGCGCCGACCAAACGATCGCCCGCCGCTGCCACCAAACCCGCTGTGTCCGGATACTTCTCGACGACGGTGTTCATCCGTATTGCACCTTGTCGATGCCCTGCAGCGCGGCGAAGTAGATCTCGTCGGCGTCGAGCCGGCGGAGATCCTCGGCAAGGCATTCCTTGGCCTCTCTGCGGGCCAGCGGGACCAACGAATCGGGCCTGGCTGTGCGGCTCAGGGTCGCGGTCACCCCGGTCTGCGGGCGGCTCAACGTGACCGTCTCGCTGGGCCGGACCAGTTCAACCTCCAATGGACCGACCGCACGCTGCACCGGACCGTCGATCCGGCTGGCCAGCCAGCCGGCCATGATGTCCAGTGCGGGTTCGTCCTTCAGACCCGACACCAGCGCCGACGTCACCGGCTCGTACGGTGGCTGATCGAGCGCCGAGGCCAGCAGCGCACGCCAATACGTGACGCGGCTCCATGCCAAATCGGTGTCGCCCGCGGTGTATCCCTTGAGCCGGCTCTTGATGCATGCCAGCGGATCGTCACCGTTGGTCGCGTCGGTGATGCGCCGAATCGCCAATTTGCCCAACGGATCCTCCGCTGGAACGGCCGGTGCCACCGCGGGCCACCAAGCCACCACCGGGGTGTCGGGCAACAGGAACGGCAGCACGACACTGCTGGCGTGGTCGGCGAGTTCGCCCTGCAGGCGCAGCACAACGACCTCACCGGCTCCGGCGTCGCCGCCCACCCGGATCTCCGCGTCCAGACGCGGTTCGGCCGCTTTGCGGTCGGCGGGCACGACCACGATCACCCGGCAGGGGTGCTCGCGGCTGGCGAAGTTCGCCGCATCGATCGAGTCTTCGAGGATCTCCTCGGTGTTCGGCGCGATCACCAGCGTCAGCACCCGGCCGAGCGTGATCGCCCCGCCCTCCTCACGCAGCCCGATGATCTTCTTGTTGACGTCATTGGTGGTGGTGCCGGGCAGGTCGACAATCACGGCCGCCTCCATTCCCTGCCCGACCGGCGCAGCATCTCGAACGCCGACGGCGGGCCCCATGTGCCCGACTCGTACGGCTCGGGTTTACCGTGCGAGGCCCAGTAGTCCAAGACGGGATCAAGTATCTCCCAAGACAGTTCGACCTCCGCGTTGACCGGGAACAGCGACGGCTCACCCAGCAACACATCCAGGATCAGCCGCTCGTACGCCTCGGGGGAGTCCTCGGCGAAAGCCGAACCATAGGAGAAATCCATGTTGACGTCGCGGACTTCCATCGCGCTGCCAGGGACTTTCGAGCCGAACCGCAGCGTGATGCCCTCATCCGGCTGCACCCTGAACACCAAGGCGTTCTCGCCTAGTTCTGCGGTCATCGTTGCGTCGAACGGCAGGTGCGGGGCGCGCTTGAACACCAAGGCGATCTCGGTGACCCGGCGCCCCAACCGTTTTCCGGTGCGCAGGTAGAACGGCACACCGGCCCAGCGACGGGTGTCAACCTCGAGGGTGATGGCGGCGAATGTCTCGGTGGTCGACTCCTTCGAGAAGCCCTCCTCCTCAAGGAGTCCGACCACTTTCTCGCTGCCTTGCCAACCCGCTGCGTACTGTCCGCGCGCGGATGTCTCGTCCAGCGGCTGCGCCAGCTGGGTTGCGGAGAGCACCTTGATCTTCTCCGTCTGCAGCTCGTGCGGGCTGAAACTGACCGGCTCTTCCATCGCGGTCAGGGCCAGAAGCTGGAGCAGGTGGTTCTGGATCACATCACGCGCAGCGCCGATGCCGTCGTAATAGCCCGCGCGGCCGCCCAATCCGATGTCCTCGGCCATCGTGATCTGGACGCTGTCGACGAAGTTGTTGTTCCAGATCGGTTCGTACAACTCGTTGGCGAACCGCAGCGCCAGGATGTTCTGGACGGTTTCCTTGCCCAGGTAGTGGTCGATGCGGAACACGGACTCTTCGGGAAAGACGCTGTTGACGACCCCGTTGAGTTCGCGAGCGCTCTGCAGGTCGTGCCCGAACGGCTTCTCGATGACCACCCGGCTCCAGCGGCCCTCCTGGGGTCGCGCCAGCCCCGATTTCAGCAGCTGCTCGCACACCACGGGAAACGCCTTCGGCGGAATCGACAGATAGAACGCATGGTTGCCGCCTGTTCCGCGCTCCGCGTCGAGCTTCATGAGCGTTTCGGCGAGGCGTCCGAATCCCGCCTCGTCATCGAAGTCGCCCCGCACGAACCGGATGCCTTCGCACAGCCGGTCCCACACCTCCTGGCGGAACGGGGTGCGGGCGTGATCCTTGACCGCTTGGTAGACGAGCTCGCTGAAATCCTCGTCGGCCCAATCCCGTCGGCCGAAGCCGACAAGGGCGAAATTCGCCGGCATCAGGCCGCGGTTAGCGAGATCGTAGATGGCGGGCATCAGCTTCTTGCGAGCCAGGTCGCCGGTGACGCCGAAGATCACGACAGCGCACGGACCCGGGATCCGCGGCATCCGCTTGTCGCGCTTGTCGCGCAGCGGATTACGCCATCCGGTCATTTCTTCGCGGCGTCGAGCTGAACCCGTGTTTCCTCGAGCAACTCAAGCCACGACTTCTTGAACTTCTCCACTCCCTCATCCTCGAGGACCTTGAACACGTCAGGCAGGTCGACGCCGACCGCGGTCAGTTCGTCGAACACCGCCTGGGCCTCCCCGGCCCTGCCGGTGATCGTGTCGCCGGTGATGATGCCGTGATCGGCCACCGCGTCAATCGTCTTCTCCGGCATGGTGTTCACCGTGTTCGGGGCGACCAACTCGGTGACGTACATCGTGTCGGGGTAGTCCGGGTTCTTGACCCCGGTCGACGCCCACAGCGGCCGTTGGACGCGGGCGCCATCGGCCTTGGCCGCTTCGTAGCGGGCACCGCCGACGAACACTTCCTGATAAGCCGCGTAGGCCAGCCGCGCGTTGGCCACACCGGCCTTGCCGCGCAGCGCAAGCGCTTCATCGGTGCCGATCTTCTCCAGACGCTTGTCGATCTCGGTGTCCACGCGGGAGACGAAGAACGACGCGACCGAATGGATCTTGGATATGTCGTGGCCGGCGGCCTTGGCGGCCTCCAGGCCGGCCAGGTAGGCGTCCATCACCGCGCGGTGGCGTTCGACCGAGAAGATCAGCGTCACGTTCACCGAAATGCCTTCGGCGATAACGGCGGTGATCGCCGGCAGCCCGGCCAGGGTAGCGGGGATCTTGATCAGCAGATTGGGCCGGTCGACGATCTTCCACAGTTCGACCGCCTGCAGGATCGTCTTGTCGGTGTCGTCGGCGAGCCGCGGATCCACCTCGATCGACACCCGGCCGTCGACACCGTCGGACTGTTCGTACTGCTTGGCCAGCACATCGCAGGCGTTCCGTACGTCGTCGGTGGTGACGGTGCGGATCGTGGCGTCCACGTCGGCGCCGCGTTCGGCAAGCTCTGCCACCTGCTTGTCGTACGCGGTGCCCTTCGACAGTGCGGTTTGGAAGATCGTCGGGTTGGTGGTGACACCGACAACGCACTTGGTGTCGATCAACTCCTGCAGATTGCCGGTCTGCAGCCGGTCGCGGGACAGGTCGTCGAGCCATACGGAGACGCCCGCCGCGGACAGCGCGGCGAGGTTCGGGTTTTGAGCCATGCTTTGTCCTTCTCTCTTGTTGTCTAGTTGTCCAGTGATCGCTCCGCGGCGGCCACAACGGCCTCGGGGGTGAACCCGTACTCGCGGAACAACGTCTTGGCGTCGGCCGATGCGCCGTAGTGCTCGATCGACACGATCTCGCCGGTGTCTCCGACGAACTTGTACCAACTCTGTGCGACGGCGGCCTCGACGGCCACCCGCGCCGATACCGCCGGCGGGAGCACGCTGTCGCGATACTCCTGCGGCTGAGACTCGAACCACTCGACGCACGGCATCGACACCACCGAGGCGGTGATCCCCTTGTCCGCCAGTATCTTCTGCGCGGCCACGGCCAGCTGCAGCTCCGATCCGGTGCCGATCAGCACCACGTCGGGGTTCTTCTCGGGCACGCCGCCCAGCACATAGCCGCCCTTCGCCACACCCTCGGCGCTTGTGCCATCGAGCACCGGGATGCCCTGGCGGGTGAGGATGAAGCCGACGGGTCCGCTGCTCGCGCCGCGCGCGATGATGCTGCGCCAACCGTAGGCCGTCTCGTTCGGGTCGCCCGGCCGCAGCACCGACAAATTCGGGATGGCCCGCAGCGCCGCGAGATGCTCGATCGGCTGGTGGGTGGGGCCGTCCTCGCCCAGCCCGATCGAGTCGTGCGTCCAGATGTAGATGGTGTCGATGTCCATCAATGACGCCAACCGCACCGCCGGGCGCATGTAGTCCGAGAACTGAAGGAACGTGCCGCCGAACGCGCGCGTGGGGCCGTGTAGCACGATGCCGGACAGGATCGCTCCCATCGCGTGTTCGCGAACGCCGAAATGCAGCACCCTGCCGTACCAGTCGGCGCTGAACTCCTTCGTCGAAATCGACGGCGGGCCAAACGATTTCACACCCTTGATGGTGGTGTTGTTGCTGCCGGCCAGGTCCGCAGACCCGCCCCACAGCTCGGGCAGGTTTGGCGCGACCGCGTTGAGCGCCTGACCGAACGCGGCGCGGGTCGCCAACGGCTTGTCGTCGACGCTCCAGTGCGGCAGGTCGGCGTCCCAGCCGTCGGGCAGCTTGTCGGCCTGCAGCCGGTCCAGCAGCGCCTTGCGCTCGGGTTCGTGCTGCGCCCACGCATCGAAGTCACCCTGCCACTTCTCGTGGGCTTCCTTGCCGCGCTCGATCAGCTTGCGGGTGTGCGCGATCACGTCGTCGTGCACCTCGAAGGTCTTCGCCGGGTCGAAGCCAAGGATCTCCTTGACCTTCGCGACCTCCTCGTCGCCAAGCGCGGCGCCGTGCGCCTTGCCGGTGTTCATCAGATCGGGTGCGGGATAACCGATCACCGTGCGGATCGCGATGAATGACGGCCGGTCGGCGACCCGCTTGGCCTCGGCGATCGCCTCCTCGATGCCGACCACGTTCTCGCCGCCCTCGACCTCCTGCACGTGCCAGCCGTAGGCCCGGTAGCGCGCCGGGGTGTCCTCGCTGAGCGCGATATTGGTGTCGTCCTCGATCGAGATGTGATTGCGGTCGTAGAACACGATGAGGTTGCCGAGCTGCTGGGTGCCCGCCAGCGACGAGGCCTCGCTGGTCACGCCCTCCTCCATGTCGCCGTCAGAGGCGATCACATAGATGTGGTGGTCGAAGGGGCTGGTGCCGGGTGCCGCGCCCGGATCGAACAGGCCGCGCTCGTAGCGCGAGGCCATTGCCATCCCGACCGCCGAGGCAAGCCCCTGACCCAGCGGGCCCGTCGTCATCTCCACGCCCTTGGTGTGGCGGAACTCGGGATGGCCCGGCGTCTTGGAGCCCCACGTGCGCAACGACTCGATATCCGACAACTCGAGGCCCCAGCCACCGAGATACAGCTGGATGTACAGCGTCAGGCTGGAATGCCCGGCGGACAGCACGAAGCGGTCGCGACCCAACCAGTGCTCGTCGCTGGGATCGTGGCGCATCTGCCGCTGAAACAGCGTGTACGCCAGGGGGGCCAGGCTCATCGCCGTACCGGGATGGCCGTTGCCGACCTTCTGCACCGCGTCGGCAGCCAGCACCCGGATGGTGTCCACCGCCGAGGAGTCCAGCTCGGTCCAATCGTCCGGGTGGGTGGGGCGGGTGAGGGCGGGAATCTCTTCAAGTGTCGTCACTGGCTGACTCCTCGTCTCGGCAAGTTTGTCCTCCCATACCCTAGTGCTCAATGCTGGGCGGTTGCATGCGGCAACCCCACCATTGACCCCCCGTTAACCCGATTGGACCCTGCGGTGACTAGGGCACGGCAGGGCGGGTCTACCATCGCCTGTAGTAGAAGCTGCGCGCCGTCGCGATCCCGAGGAGTTAGTTGCGTGAGCATTCGCGAGGGCGTTGCGCTCGGCCTGTCGCCGGCCCAGCGGCTCCGGCGACGAGCACGCACCATCCTCCTGGCCTACGTCGCGCTGACCAAGCCGCGCGTGATCGAGTTGCTGCTCGTCACAACGATCCCGGCCATGCTGCTGGCCCACCGCGGCACGGTTGATCCGCTGCTGATCCTCAACACGCTGGTCGGCGGCCTGCTGGCGGCCGCGGGCGCCAACACGCTGAACTGTGTGGCCGACGCCGACATCGACAAGGTGATGCAGCGCACGGCACGGCGGCCGCTGGCGCTGGCTACCGTCCCCCGAAGTCATGCGCTGATCTTCGGGCTGGCACTGAGCGTCGCGTCGTTCTTCTGGCTGTGGTGGACCACGAACCTGCTCTCGGCACACCTTGCCGGCGCAACCATCGCGTTCTACGTGCTCGTCTACACGCTGCTGCTCAAGCGTCGCACATCGCAGAACGTGGTGTGGGGCGGTGCGGCCGGCTGCATGCCGGTGATGATCGGCTGGTCGGCGGTGACCGACACCATTCAGTGGCCGGCGCTGGTGATGTTCGCGATCATCTTCTTCTGGACACCACCGCACACCTGGGCGCTTGCCATGCGCTACAAGGATGACTACCGCGCCGCCGGCGTGCCGATGCTGCCCGCAGTGGCCACCGAGCGGCAGGTCACCAAACAGATCCTGGTCTACACCTGGCTGACCGTGCTGACGACGCTGGTGCTGGCGCTGGCGACGGGCTGGCTGTACGCGGCCGTCGCACTGCTGGCCGGGACGTGGTTCCTCGCGATGGCGCACCAGCTGCACGCCGGGGTGCGCCGCGGCGAACCGGTCAAGCCGTTGCGGCTGTTCCTGCAGTCCAACAATTACCTGGCCGTGGTGTTCTGCGCGCTGGCGGTCGATTCGGCGCTGTCACTGCCGACCCTGTTGTAGCCCGGCTCCTCGGCGATTCCTCGCCGCCCGGCTAGGGCACCAATACCACCGAGCCGACCGTCTTGCGGCCCTCCAGGTCACGGTGCGCCTTCTCGGCATCCTCAAGACGGTAGCGCTCGCTGATTGTGACGGTGATGGTGCCGTCTGCGATCGCGTTGAGCAGTTCACCTGCGCGCCAAGCGAATTCGTCAGGTGTATGGGTGTAGTGCGCCAGCGTCGGCCGGGTCAGATACACCGATCCGGCGGCGTTGAGCCGCTGCGGGTCGAACGGCGGGACAGGCCCACTGGAGGCCCCGAACAATGCGAACGTGCCGCGGATCGCCAGGCTCTCCAGGCTAGCGTCGAACGTCGCGGCACCGACACCGTCGTACACCGCCGCGACGCCGCCGTCGGTGAGCTCCTTGATCTTGGCTCCGAACTGTTTCGCGTCGTCTGGATAGTCGAGCACCTCGACCGCGCCGGCCCGGCGGGACAGCTCGGCCTTCTCCGGCGTCGAAGCGGTGGTGATCACGCGGACGGCCATGCTGGTGGCCCACTGGGTCAGGATGAGGCCCACGCCGCCCGCGCCGGCGTGCACGAGCACGGCGTCTCCCTCCTGGACGGGATACGTCGACTTGATCAGGTAGTGCGCGGTCATGCCCTTGAGCAGTGATGCGGCCGCCGCATCCGGATTGACGCCCTCGGGTACGTAGGCGCAGAAATCAGCTGGGGCGACACAGTATTCGGCATAAGCGCCATCGGCTTGCGCTGTCACTACCCGATCACCGACTCTGAGCGCCGCGACTTCGTCACCGACGGCCTCAACAGTGCCGCAGACTTCCATACCGAGGATGAACGGCGTTTCTCGGGGATACAGCCCGGACCGGAAATAGGTGTCGACGAAGTTCACCCCGATCGCTTCGGCCTTGATCAACACCTCGCCTTGACCGGGGGAGGGCTGGGGCTTCCTGACGTAGGTCAGGACTTCGGGTCCGCCGGTCTGGGCGATTTCGATGGCGTGCATGCTGACTATCCTGCCCTCGTGAAGCTCGCGCGGCCCGACGTGTTCCATCCTCGTATCGTGTTCGCCGGTTGCCGCGCCCTTGTGGAAGGCGACGGCGACGACGCGGAGCTGGTCGCTGCGCTGCGCACGCGCGGGCTGCACGCCCGCTGGCTGTCCTGGGACGACCCCCAGACGCTCGAGGCTGACCTGGTAATCCTGCGCGCGACGTGGGACTACATCGACCGGCTCGACGAGTTCCTGGCCTGGACGAGGCGGGTCCGCAATTTGCTCAACGCCCCGGAAGTGGTCGCATGGAACACCGACAAGCGGTATCTGGTCGACCTCGCCGACGCCGCCGTGCCGACCGTGCCGAGCCGGTTCTTCGCGCCAGGTGAGAAGGTGCAGCTGCCCGCCGGGGAGGTGGTGGTGAAGCCAGCGGTGGGCGCGGGATCCGTTGGTGCGCAACGATTTACCGATCCGGATGCGGCACGGCGATACGCCGCGCAGCTGCACACTGACGGCCGCATCGTGCTGGTTCAGCCCTACGACGAGCGGGTGGAGGACGGGGAGACGGCGTTGGTCTTCCTGGGCGGCCGCCAGTCGCACGCGTTCACCAAGGGTCCGATCCTGCCGTCGCCGGGTCGCTCGCCGGCCTTCGACGACTCGGGCACCTACGCGGAGGAAACGCTGACCGCCGCCGACCCGGACTTCGAGATGTGGGACGTCGGCCATGCGGCGCTCACCGCCGCCGCGGCCCACCTCGACATCGACCCGGCCGAGCTGCTGTACGCGCGCGTCGACCTGCTTGGTGGACCGTCGGATCCGCAGCTGCTGGAACTGGAGCTCGTTGAACCGTCGCTGGGTTGGCGGCAGCTGGACGCCGCTACTCGCGGCAGGCAGCAGCGCGAATTCGCGATCGGTGTCGAGGCATCACTGGACCGGCTCGGGCTTGGCCCGTTCTCGCATCGACGCCCATAGCGCCGCGGTGGCGGCCGTGCATGCCGCCGCGCCGGCGACGTGGACAGCGACAAGCGCCGCCGGGACTCCGGTGAAGAACTGCACGGTACCGATGAGCCCCTGCGCGCACACGAGCGCGAGTAGCACGCCGAGCCGCAGCATGACCGGGCGCGGCGCGCGCACGGCCAGCAGCGCGAAGCCGAGCGCGACGACCAGCGACAGGTAGGCCACCAGCAGCGACGAGTGCACGTGCACGAGCGTGGTGATCTCGATCTGCAGCCTCGGCACGGGTTGGGTGATGCTCTTGTCTCCCGCGTGCGGACCCGCACCGGTCACCAGCGTGCCGGTGATCAGTTGCGCGGCGAGGACGACAGCGGTCAGAACGGTCAACTGCCGCAGGGGCTGTGGCACCAGCGGCGTGGGCAAGCCGTCGTCGGGTTCGCCGATCTTGACGTAGAGCAGCACTGACAGCCACACCATCGTCATCGACGCGAGCAGGTGAATGGCCACCGTCCACCAGAGCAGCCCGGTCAGCACCGTGATGCCGCCGATGACCGCCTGAACCACCGTCGACGCCGGCATCAACCATGCGTAGATCAGCACCTCACGGCGGCGCCGGGCCCGCGTGACGGCCAGCACCGCGAGCACGGCGGTGAGCACAACGAGGAACGTGATCATCCGGTTGCCGAATTCGACCGCCTGGTGCACGACGGCGATTTCGGCATGCGGAACCGGGGTGAAGCTGCCGGGGAAGCACTGCGGCCACGTCGGACAGCCCAGGCCGGACGCGGTGACGCGGACGATCGCGCCGGTGACCGCGATACCGCCCTGGGTCAGGATGACCGCCGCCGCGATGACGCGCTGAACCCGCAGGCTCGGCATGGGAAGCAGGTCGACCAGCCGCAGGAAGAGTCGTCCGACGGGCACCGCCCGATCGTAGAGGAATCGCAACTACAAGCTGTAGTAGGGTCGATCTCGCCGTCAGCCCGCCGGGAACCCACCGTCAGGTGAAGCGGAACCAGCGCAGCGCGCACAGCGCGGCGACGGCGCCCCACAACGCGAGCACGCCAAGCCCGAACCAGTCCACCGACAACGTCATCGCCTGCGACAGCGCCTCGGTCAGCGCACCCGATGGCGTCAGCCTCGCCACCAACTGGACCCCGTGCGACACCATTCCGCCCTCGAGCGTCAGCGCGCCAAGGCCGGCGAACACGAACCACAGCAAGTTGGCAACGGCCAACACGATCTCGGCGCGCAGCGTGCCGCCCAACAACAGGCCCAGCGCGGCGAAGCCCGCGGTGCCAAGCGCGATGATCACCGCGCCCAGCCCCAGTCCGGCGATGGCCGGCCGCCAGCCCAGCGCAAACCCGATCGCGCCCAACAGGATTGACTGCAGGAACACAACGGCGACGACCGCCAGCGACTTGCCCGCGATGATGCCCCAGACCGGCAATGCGGTCGCGCCCAGTCGCTTCAGGGCGCCGTAGCGGCGGTCGAACGCGACCGCGATGGCCTGCCCGGTAAACGCCGTCGAGATCACCGCCAGCGCCATGATTGCGGGCACGAACGTCGCCGCCCGGTTCGGTCCGAACGAGCCAAGCGGCAGCAGCGTCAACCCGATCAGCAACATGATCGGGATGAACATGGTCAGCAGCAACTGCTCGCCGTTGCGCAACAGCAGCTTGAGCTCGAGCCCGAACTGCGCCGTCAGCATCTTCTGCACGCTGGCCGGACGTGGGTCAGGCGTAAACGTGCCTGGCGCAAAACGATTCGTCACGATCGAAGCTCCCGGCCGGTGAGATCGAGGAAGACGTCTTCCAGGCTGCGCTGCTCAACCCGCATGTCGGTGGCGAGCACATTGAGCCGGGCGCACCAGGCCGTCACGGTGGCCAGCACCTGCGGGTCGATGTGCCCCTCGACGAGGTATTCGCCCGGCGCGGTCTCGGTCGCCTTGTAGCTCTCGGGCAGCGCCGACACCAGCAGCGAAAGGTCGAGCATCCGGGGTGCGCTGAACCGCAGCTGGTTCTCGGCCCCGCTGCGCATCAGCTCCTCGGGGGTTCCGGTCGCCACCGCGACACCGTGGTCGATGATCACGATCCGGTCGGCGAGCTCTTCGGCCTCGGTCAGCTGATGGGTGGTCAGCACCACCGTGACACCGTCGCGGCGCAGTCCATCGATCAACTCCCACACCACGATCCGGGCGTGTGCGTCCATGCCCGCAGTCGGCTCGTCCAGGAACACCAGCTCGGGGCGGCCGACCACCGCGCAGGCCAGCGCCAGCCGTTGCTGCTGGCCGCCGGACAGTCGCCGGTACGTCGTGCGCGCTGCCTCGGCCAGCCCGAGAGTGTCCATCAGCCACGACGGGTCCAGCGGGTTGGCGGCATATGCCGCAACAAGATTGAGCATCTCGCCCGCCCGCGCCGCGGGGTACGCGCCACCGCCCTGCAGCATCACCCCGATGCGCTCGCGAACCCGCGCGTTGTCGGCGCTCGGATCCAGGCCGAGGATCTCGATGGCGCCCGCGTCGGGCTTGATGAAGCCCTCGCACATCTCTACGGTCGTCGTCTTGCCCGCGCCGTTCGGCCCGAGCAGCGCGAGCACCTCGGCGGCCCGAGCATCGAGATCGAGGCTGGACACCGCGGTCGTCGACCCGTATCGCTTGCTCACCCCGCGCAGGCGCACCGGGACGGTCGGGCCGGAGGTCACGGGGATTCAGCGTAAGCGCCGGGCGTCGCGGGCTGCGGCGGCGGTAGAGACGGTTCGATGATCGGGGGTGCGGGCACCAGCGCGGAATCGGCGTCGGGAAGCTTGCGCCACGGCAGACGGTAGTACGTCAGGCCGGTGAGTGCCAGGACGATCAGGGTGCTCGCCGCGGTCGCGAGCAGGATTTGGAAGACGGTGAACCGGTCGCCGTTGGCGGTCGGGCCGAAGATGCCGACCACGAGTGTGACCGCGATGGCCGTACTGCGGAATGCCGGCCGGGTCGCCCAAGCCGAGAGGGGGATGACCGCCCACAGCACGTACCACGGCTGGACCACGGGGAACAGCAACACCGTGATGCCGAGCGCAACTCCGAGGCCCCCGACCGGATGCAGGCGGCCGCGCAGCACCGCGATCAGCAGCCACGTCACCAGGATCGCGAGAATGAAGACGCCCATCGCGCGGGTCAGCCCGAGTACCGCGGTCGTGTGGTCGCCCAACCCGAGCAGAATCCCGACCTGGCCCGTGCCCAGAGCCAACAACGTCGGCAGCGACATCCAACTGCGCACGACGTTGGCCGTGCCGAGCGTGAAGATCCAGCCGAACCCCAGGCCGCTCGACCAACCGATCAGCGCCATCACCACCGCCGACACCGCGGTCAGCGATCCGCTGGCCACCAGGAACGCTTTGACCGTGCCTCCCCAGCGGCGGGCCAGCGCCGTCGCGACGAACCCCAGTGCCAGCAGCGACGGCAACTTCACCTGCGAGGACAGCGTGATCAACACCACGCCGAGAAGAAGCAACGCCATCGGTCGCCACGCCGGCCGAGCGGCTCCGATGGCTGATGTCGCCGGCAGCGCGAAGATACCGCGCAGCGCGAATTCCGTGCCCGCGAGCATCAGGCCCAGCATCACCGCCTCGTTATGGATTCCGGCGACGAGATGCATGATCAGCAGCGGGTTCGCCGCCCCCAGCCACAGCGCGCTGACTTCCGCGACCCCGCACCGGCGCGCCAGCCGCGGTACCGCCCACACGATGAGGCCGACGCCGAGCAGCACCACGAGCCGGTGGCAGAGCACAGCGGCGACGATGTTCTCGCCCGTCAGCGCCGAGATGCCCTTGCCGATCCACAAGAACAATGGACCGTACGGGGCCGGGGTCTCGCGCCACATGTTCGGGACCGACAGCGTGAACACGTGGTCGAGGCCAAGCCCCGTCGCGGGGCCGACCTTGTACGGATTGAGCCCGTTCATGGAGATCTCGCTCTGCGCCAGATAGGAGTAGACGTCCCGGCTGTACATCGGCGGAGCGAAGAGCAGCGGCAACACCCACAACAGCAGCGTGCGGTCGAGCTGGCTGCGCGACATGCGCCGATCTCCGAGCGCGAAGCGGCCGAGCATCAGCCACGCAAGCGCCATCATCACCGCACCGGTGGTGGTCATCGTCAGCGAGACGGTCTGGATGCGCGACGGCAGGTTCAGCAGCCGGACCCCGAACGTCGGATCCTGCACCACAGGGCGCGCGCCCACGCCGAGCGCTCCGATGGCCATCAAGACCGTGCCGGTGGCGCCGAACAGGCGGGTCCGCCGAAGCGCGATGAGCTCCGCATCGTTCAGCGGGGATCCGACGGTCCGCTCGTCGCCGTGCCAGCCGGCAATCGACGTGCTGAGGGACCGTAGGCGGGCAACCACCACAGCAGCGTAGCGGCCCCCCGTGTGGCGGCCGTCATGCTTAGGCTCCCCTTGGTGGACCGGGTTCCCGAATTCCGTCACAATAGTGTTGTGAAATTCAGTCCGGAGGTTGCGGCCGCCATGCCTGCGACGTCCAGTGCCGACCGCCACACCCGTGGCGCGATCGTTCAGCTGTTGCTGGAGTCCGGACCCATCACTGCAGGCGACATCGGGCAGCGGCTCGGAATCTCGGCGGCAGGCGTGCGCAGGCACCTGGACGCCCTGATGGACGCCGGTGACGCGCAGTCGAGTGCCGCTGCGGCCTGGCAGCACAGTGGACGCGGGCGACCGGCCAAGCGTTATCGGTTGACCTCCGCAGGCCGCGCGAAGCTGGGTCACACCTACGACGACCTGGCCGCAGCGGCGATGCGCCAGCTGCGGGAGATCGGCGGCGACGAGGCCGTCCGGACTTTCGCGCGGCGCCGGATAGATAGCATCCTGGCGGGAGTAACCGACGGGCCCCACGACGTTGAATCGACTGCGGACCGGGTGGCCGCGGTGCTGACGGAGGCCGGTTACGCGACCACCACCACCCCGGTCAGCGGGCCTATCCACGGCATCCAGCTGTGCCAGCATCACTGCCCGGTGTCGCACGTCGCAGAGGAGTTCCCGGAACTATGCGAGACCGAGCGGGAGGCGTTCGCCGAGATTCTGGGCACCCACGTGCAGCGGCTGGCCACCATCGTCAACGGCGACTGCGCATGTACGACGCACGTCCCGCTCGATGAAGCAAAGATCCTTCGGCGCACAGCCCGCGCCGAAGCCACCACCAGCAAGCAAGGAGCGTCGAGATGACGACGACCCCCGAGGTTCACAAGCTAGGTGAGCCGCTGTCCCAGGACGAGGCCATCGCCTCGCTGGGTCGGTACGGCTACGGCTGGGCCGACTCCGACGAGGCGGGTGCCGGCGCGCAGCGCGGGCTGTCCGAGGCGGTGGTGCGCGACATCTCGGCCAAGAAGAACGAGCCGGAGTGGATGCTGCAGAGCCGGCTGCGCGCGCTGCGCACGTTCCACAAGAAGCCGATGCCGCACTGGGGCTCCAACCTCGACGGCATCGACTTCGACAACATCAAGTACTTCGTGCGCTCCACCGAGAAGCAGGCCGCGTCGTGGGAGGACCTGCCCGAGGACATCCGCAACACCTACGACAAGCTGGGCATCCCGGAAGCGGAGAAGCAGCGGCTCGTCGCCGGCGTAGCGGCTCAGTACGAATCCGAGGTGGTCTACCACCAGATTCGGGAAGACCTCGAGAAGCAGGGGGTCATATTCCTCGACACCGATACGGGCCTCAAGGTGCACGAGGATATCTTCAAGCAGTACTTCGGAACGGTAATTCCGGCTGGCGATAACAAGTTCTCGGCCTTGAATACCGCTGTGTGGTCTGGTGGTTCGTTCATCTACGTGCCGCCGGGTGTGCGCGTCGACATCCCGCTGCAGGCCTATTTCCGGATCAACACCGAAAATATGGGTCAGTTCGAGCGCACGCTGATAATTGTGGATGAAGGCGCCTATGTGCATTACGTGGAGGGCTGCACCGCGCCCGTTTACAAGTCGGACTCGCTCCACTCTGCCGTCGTCGAGATCATCGTAAAGCCCGGTGGCCGTTGCCGTTACACGACGATCCAGAACTGGTCGAACAACGTGTACAACCTGGTCACCAAGCGGGCGCGTGCCGAGGCCGGCGCCACGATGGAATGGGTCGACGGCAACATCGGCTCGAAGGTCACGATGAAGTACCCGGCCGTCTGGATGACGGGTGAACACGCCAAGGGCGAGGTGCTATCGGTGGCGTTCGCCGGCGAGGGCCAGCATCAGGACACCGGCGCCAAGATGCTGCACCTGGCGCCGAATACGTCGAGCAACATCGTGTCCAAGTCGGTGGCCCGCGGCGGTGGCCGCGCGTCATACCGCGGCCTTGTGCAGGTCAACAAGGGCGCGCACGGTTCGCGCTCGAGCGTGAAATGCGATGCGCTGCTGGTCGATGCGGTCAGCCGCAGCGACACCTATCCGTACGTCGACATCCGCGAGGACGACGTCACGATGGGCCACGAGGCCACCGTGTCCAAGGTCAGCGAGGATCAGCTCTTCTACCTGATGAGCCGCGGCATGACCGAGGACGAGGCAATGGCCATGGTGGTGCGTGGCTTCGTCGAGCCGATCGCCAAGGAGCTTCCGATGGAGTACGCGCTGGAGCTCAACCGGCTGATCGAACTGCAGATGGAAGGCGCGGTTGGGTGACCGGGGCGAGCGAAGCGACGGGATTAGACGGCACAGAGCTGACTACCGCCGTCGAGGGAGTAAACAAGGGCGAGCTGTTCACGTCGTTCGATGTCGCGGCCTTCGAGGTGCCGCACGGGCGCGATGAGCTCTGGCGGTTCACCCCGCTGCGCCGGCTGCGTGGACTGCACGATGGCTCCGCACCCGCGACCGGCACCGCGCACATCGATGTGACCGATCGCCCCGGCGTCACAGTGGAAGTCGTGCGTCGCGGCGACGAGCGGCTCGGCCAGGGTGGGGTGCCCGCCGACCGGGTTGCCGCCCAGGCATTTTCGTCGTTCAACAGCGCGACGATCGTCACCGTCGGCAAGGGCGCAACGCCTGAAGAGCCGATCGAGATCGCAATCACGGGGCCAGGTGAAGGCGCGACGGCCTACGGGCATCTGCAGGTGCGCGCCGGTGAGCTGGCCGAGGCCGTGGTCGTCATCGACCAGCGGGGCAGCGGCACCTATGCCGACAACATCGAATTCGTTCTCGGTGACGCCGCCCGGGTGACGGTTGTGTCGATCGCCGACTGGGCCGATGATGCCGTACACGTCAGCTCCCACCACGCGAGCCTGGGCAAGGATGCGGTGCTGCGCCACGTCGCGGTCACGCTCGGCGGCGACCTGGTGAGGCTGACGGCCAGGACCCGGTTCTGCGCACCCGGCGGCGACGCCGAGCTGCTGGGCCTGTACTTCGCCGACGACGGGCAGCACATCGAGTCGCGGCTGCTGGTCGACCACGCGCAGCCGAACTGCCGCTCGCAGGTGACGTACAAGGGTGCGCTGCAAGGAGATCCAGCCTCATCGAAGCCCGACGCGCACACCGTATGGATCGGCGACGCGCTGATCCGCGCCGAGGCGACGGGCACCGACACCTTCGAGACCAACCGCAACCTGGTGCTCACCGACGGCGCCCGCGCCGACTCGGTGCCGAACCTGGAGATCGAGACCGGCGAGATCGTCGGCGCCGGACATGCCAGCGCGACTGGGCGTTTCGACGACGAGCAGCTGTTCTATCTGCAGGCCCGCGGCATCCGGGAGGATCAGGCCCGCCGGCTGATCGTGCGGGGCTTCTTCGGCGAGATCATCCAGAAGATCGCCGTGCCCGCCGTTCGCGAACGCCTGACCGACGCCATCGAACACGAACTTGAGTTAACTGAAGGAATCATCCACTAATGACCACTCTGGAAATCAAGGATCTGCACGTCAGCGTCGCCGCGAAGGAGTCGGCCGACGAGATCCCGATCCTGAAGGGCGTCGAGCTCACCGTGAAGTCGGGGGAGATCCACGCGCTGATGGGGCCCAACGGATCCGGCAAGTCGACGCTGTCCTACGCGATCGCCGGCCACCCCAAGTACCGCGTGACGTCGGGCTCGATCACGCTGGATGGCCAGGACGTGCTGGCGATGACCGTCGATGAAAGGGCCAGGGCGGGCCTGTTTTTGGCGATGCAGTACCCGGTCGAGGTGCCCGGTGTGTCGATGTCGAACTTCCTGCGGACCGCCGCCACCGCCGTGCGCGGTGAGGCGCCGAAGCTGCGGCACTGGGTCAAGGAGGTCAAGTCCGCGATGGACGGCCTCGACATCGATCCCGTGTTCGCCGAACGCAGTGTCAATGAAGGCTTCTCGGGCGGCGAGAAGAAACGTCACGAGATCCTCCAGCTCGCCGTGCTCAAGCCGAAGATCGCGATTCTCGACGAGACCGACTCCGGTCTCGACGTCGACGCGCTGCGGGTGGTCAGCGAGGGAGTGAATCGCTATGCCGAGGAGGTGCACGGCGGGATCCTGCTGATCACGCACTACACTCGGATCCTGCGCTATATCCAGCCGCAGTTCGTGCACGTGTTCGTCGGCGGGCGCATCGTCGAGTCCGGCGGCCCGGAGCTGGCAGACGAGCTCGACGCCAAGGGTTACGTGCGCTTCACCCAGGCCGTCGGAGCCTGACGTGACCGCGCCGAAGACTCTCGATCTCACCGGGATCAGGGCGGACTTCCCGATCCTCAAGCGGGTGATGCGCGGCGGAAACCAGTTGGCGTACTTGGATTCCGGTGCCACGTCGCAGCGGCCGCTGCAGGTGCTCGACGCCGAACGCGATTTCCTGGTGACATCCAACGGCGCGGTGCACCGCGGCGCACATCAGCTGATGGAGGAGTCCACCGACGCCTACGAGCAGGGCCGCGCCGAGATCGCGACCTTTGTCGGCGCCCGGCCCAACGAGCTGGTGTTCACGAAGAATGCCACGGAGGCCATCAACCTGGTGGCCTACGTGTTGGGCGACAGCCGCTTCGAGCATGCCGTTGGCCCCGGCGACGTCATCGTGACCACCGAGTTGGAGCACCACGCCAACTTGATCCCGTGGCAGGAGCTCGCTCGGCGCACGGGCGCCACGCTGCGCTGGTACGGGGTAACTTCCGAGGGCCGCATCGACCTGGACTCACTGGAGCTCGACGAACGCGTCAAAGTCGTAGCGTTCAGCCATCATTCCAATGTCACGGGCGCCGTCGCACCGGTGTCCGAGTTGGTCTCCCGGGCCAAGGCGGTTGGTGCGCTGACGCTGCTCGACGCCTGCCAGTCGGTACCGCATCAGCCCGTCGACTTCCATGGGCTTGGTGTTGACTATGCGGCGTTCTCCGGACACAAAATGCTGGGACCCAACGGTATCGGCGTGCTCTACGGCCGACAGGAGCTTCTCGACGCGATGCCCCCGTTCATCACGGGCGGCTCGATGATCGAGACCGTGACGATGGAGGAGACGACGTACGCACCCGCGCCGCAGCGGTTCGAGGCGGGCACGCCGATGACCTCGCAGGTCGTGGGGCTGACCGCCGCCGCACGGTATCTGGTCGACATCGGAATGGCGGCCGTGGAATCCCACGAGGCGGAGCTGGTTGCCGCCGCGCTCGACGGATTGTCGGGCATCGACGGGGTGCGGATCATCGGACCGGAATCACTCGAAAACCGCGGCTCGCCAGTGGCGTTCGTGGTCGACGGCATCCATGCGCACGATGTGGGTCAGGTGCTGGACGACGAAGGCGTCGCCGTGCGCGTCGGGCACCACTGTGCGTGGCCGCTGCACCGCCGGTTCGGCATCGCCGCGACCGCCCGCGCGTCGTTCGCCGTGTACAACACCGTCGACGAGGTCGACCGCCTGGTGGCCGGCGTCCGTAGGGCCGTCGAGTTCTTCGGCAGGGATTGACCGTGCGGCTGGAGCAGATCTATCAGGAAGTGATCCTTGATCACTACAAGCACCCGCATCACCGCGGGCTGCGCGAGCCGTTCGGCGCCGAGTCGTATCAGGTGAATCCGACCTGCGGCGACGAGGTCAGGCTCCGGGTGGCACTGAGCGACGAGGGAGATCGGATCGCCGACGTTTCCTATGAAGGCGTGGGCTGTTCGATCAGCCAGGCCTCGACGTCGGTGCTGACCGATGAGCTGATCGGGCAGACCCCCGGCGACGCGCTCAAGAAGGTCTCGGCGTTCACCGAGATGATTTCGTCGCGCGGAACGGTTGAGGGCGAAGAGGATGTGATCGGCGACGGCATCGCGTTCGCGGGCGTCGCGAAGTACCCGGCCCGCGTCAAGTGCGCGCTGCTGGGCTGGATGGCATTCAAGGATGCGCTGGGCCGGGCCAGCGCGGAAAAGGATGCGCTGGGCCGGGCCAGCACGGAAAAATACGCATTGGCACAAGCCAGTGAGGAGACGCAGGATGAGCGAAACCGCAGTGCCTAACGAGGAACTGCTCGCCGACATCGAGGAGGCGATGCGCGACGTCGTCGACCCCGAACTGGGGATCAACGTCGTCGACCTGGGTCTGGTCTATGGCCTGAACGTGGAGAAGGGAGACGCCGGCCCGGTCGCGTTGATCGACATGACGCTGACATCGGCGGCCTGTCCGCTGACCGACGTCATCGAGGACCAGTCCCGGACCGCGCTGATCGGCGCGGGCCTTGTGGACGACATCAGGATCAACTGGGTCTGGAACCCGCCGTGGGGCCCGGACAAGATCACCGAGGACGGTCGCGAACAACTGCGGGCGCTCGGCTTTACCGTCTAGCAACGATTCGGCCAACGGCCACCTATCGACGCACCTGCGTCGAGTAGCCTGAGTCATGCGCAAGGTGTTTGCGGCCGCACTTGCATTCGTGGCCCTGGCTGCGGCGGGGTGCTCGGGGGGAAACGGCAAGCCGTCACAGGACAAGTACAACGACGACCCCAAGGTGCTCAGCATCGTGATGGGGTCCGAGCAGCATCTCATCTTCGACCAGATCGTCCGGCCGTGGTGTGAAAAGAACGGGCTGTCCTGTAGCGCACAAGAACTCGGCTCGGTCGACCAGGCCAACAAGCTGAGCGAGGACTGCACTAACCTCCCGCCGTACGACGTCTTCTGGTTCGCCTCGACCGTGTTCGAGCAGATCGGCAATGAGCGGTGCGGCAAGCTTGTGGATTCGCGGCCGACGTTTTCGTCCCCATTGGTGTTCGCCGGCTGGAAACACGTGATGGACGGGCTCGGTTTCACGCCCGGCAGCAACACGTCGATCAAGCAGATCCTGGATGCGGTCGAATCCGGCAAGACCCGGGTGTGGATCACCAACCCCACGCAGTCCAACTCCGGTGCGACCGTGTTCTTCGGGTTCCTCAACTATTTCGCGGGCAATCCACCGGGCAAGGCACTGACCCAGGAACAACTTGATTCCGAACCGGTCCGGAACGGCATCACCCAGTTCATGAGCAATTTCAACCACACGCCTCCGTCGACGAAGACGATGATGGACGAGTGTGTCGCATCGCCCGATCGGTGTGACGGCGTGTTCACCTACGAAGCGCTCGTAATCGAGATGAATCAGCAGCGTGTAGCCCGCGGCGAGGAGCCGATGACTGTGGTTTACCCACAGGGTTCGCTGGCATTCGCGGACTCGCCGCTGGGGTTCCTGCCGCACGGCGACAACAGCGGGAAGAAGGCGAACTTCGAGAAGCTGCAGCAGTATCTGCTCAGTCCCGAGGCGCAGCAAGCGCTCCTGCAGCTCGGCCGGCGGCCGGTGAACAGCAGCGGTCTGTCGCTGCCCAATCTTCCGAAGGACATCTCGGACAACGTGTTCCGCGCCGACTGGGGTATCGTGACCGACCGCCAGGAGCAGCCGATTCGGTTCCCCTCCGCTTCGGTCATCGAAAACGCGCTCTTCAACTACAACACCGTCTACCGGCCGCCGGGCAATTTCGTGTACTGCATCGACGGTTCGGGCAGCATGCAAGACAACGGCGGCTGGAAGGGCGTCACGGAAGCGGCAAATATTCTCTTCGACCCCGACCAGGCCAAGAAGTACATGTTGCTCGCCAACCCGCGCGACAGCACGACGGTCTTCATCTTCGATGACGGCATCAAGGGTGGGCCGTGGACGGTGAACGGAAACAACCGCGATGACTTGCTCGGTCTGCGCAAGGACATCACCGACAGCGGTCCCGGCGGCGGCACAAGCATCCGCGGCTGCCTGGCAAGAGCGGCAAACGTTTTTCGCACGTATGGCGACACCCGAAAGAAGGCGGTCGTGCTGATGACCGACGGTCAAGACGGCGGTCATAACGACGCCGCGATCGGTGAACTCGCGGCGATGGGCATTCCCGTCATCGCGATCGGTTTCGGCAATGACGTCGACGAGCACGACCTCCGCGACGTCATCGTCGCGAAAACCGGTGGCAGCTATATCCATAAGGACAGCGTCGTCAGCGCGTTGCGTGACGCGGCAGGGTTCAGGTGAGGCTCCAATGACGCCATCGCAGCGGACGATGCTGTCCGCACTTGCCGCAGGGTCGCTCGGATTCGTAGTCCTCTTCGCGCTCGGAGTGACCTGGTATGTCGCGGCAGGCCTCGGAGCACTGCTGGCCCTGTCGGTCTGGTTCACGCTGAATTACCTTGCGCCAACCGATAAGCAGAGCGAACTGGGCCACAACTTCAAGGAGATCGACAAGGCTGCAGCCAGAATCAGAGCGCTCAGTCACCGGGTCTCCGACCGTGACACGGCCAGGTCGCTGGCGGCAGGCTGCGACGGAGTTCCGCAGATGATCCAGGTCATGCGTGAGCGCGACGTTCGGGTCGCACTTCCGTTGTCGCAGCGCACCCTGGCGTATGTGACCGACGTCGCGAGCACCCTGGAGGACTACATAGATGTCCAGGACGGGGGCGACCCTGAGTACATCCGGCTCGGACAGCAGGAGCTCAAGCGGTTCATGACGTTCACATCTCAACCGGGCAAGGAACTATCGGAGCGGAAGATGGACGACTACATCAATTCGCTCACCGCGCTCAACCTGAACCCGCCACCAGAAATCACGTGAACGGTCGGCGATGAGGAAGTCGAAGGGTCTGTTCTACGCGGGGCTGGTCGGCATCGTCGTGGTGGTGGTCATCGCGGTCGCGGTGATCTTGATGAACAAGCGGCCAAGCGGCGGCGAAGCGGCGCCGCCCGACGGCACGGTGAGAATCACCTGCTACGGAGGTTCCGAGAAAGAAGACTTCATCAACGACGCCGAGGTGAAGAAGATCCTTCGGGATAAGTACCACATCGAAGTCAACTTCAACGCGAAGGGCTCGTACAAGCAGGTTCAGATTCCCGCCGACGAGCTCAAGGCGAACAAGATCGACTGCCTGTGGCCGTCGTCCGCCAGCGCACAGGCGTTCTTCGAGGGATCGGGAACAAGCAAGGCGTTCGGCAACGATTACCAGGCCGCATCCGTACTGGAGTCACCCGAGGTGCTGTACGCCAACAAGGAGGCCGCCGACGGTCTGAAGAACACCGGAATTGTTCAATTCCGCGACAACACGTACTTCATCGTCGATCTCCGGAAGTTGTTGGACGAGTATCTGTTACCGGCCAAGTCGTGGGCGGACCTCGGTGTTGCACTGCCGTCGGGACCGGTGCTGATCAACAGCAGCGACCCGGCCACCTCGAACTCCGGCATGACGCTGGCCCAGTTGGAGCTGGCGTCGGTGGCCTCCGGAAATCCCTACCAGCCCGCGACTGAGGCGCAGGCGGGCGCATCGCTGGCCAAGGTCAAGGCACTGGTCGACGCCCAGGGGTTGATGCGCACCGGTTCGGACAGCGCGTTCGAGCAATGGGTCATTCAGCAGACCGGCGGCCTGCTGGCGGGCTATGAGAACCAGCTGCTGCAGTGGATCACGACCCGCAATGCGGGCGTCGTGCCCGAAGGAATCGTGACGCTCTACCCGGAGCCGACGATCTTCAACGATCATCCAATCCTTACCCTCACCGAAGCCGGCAAGAAGCTGATCGCGGCGGTCGAAGATGACGCGGTGCAGGACATCGCGTGGAGCAGGTACGGGTTCCGGTCTGGCACCCGGGTTCTCGAGCAGCTCTTCCAGGGTGTGACCGTGCCACCGACACACACCATCAAGAAAACACAGGCCCCCGGATACGGCGTCACCAAGCTGCTGCTGGATTGCTTTGTCAATAATCGATGCTGACCGGTGACGCGTGACGTCACAATGACCGTGTGGTCACGGTGCCGGCCTTCGTATGGCGAGGTGGTTTCCTTCGCCGCGCGTTGACCATTGGCGGGGCTGTCGGGGTCTCGTTGGCCGCCTTGGCATGGATCGATTCCGGACTCCTGCTCTCGGCAATCGTCGTGCTCGTCGTCACCGCTGTCGTCTATGGCATCTGGATGCCGCGCCGGATGGCGCGCTACTGGCCAGGCGCCAAGCAACTCTCCGGCGAGGAGCGCGTGACCGTCGTCCGCACCGCCCGCCGTGGCGAGCACATCGGTGATGCCCGGCTAGCGCGGGCGGTCTTCGACTACAGCCAGGGCCTGCATACGGCGGCCGAGAAGGCACGCCCGTTTCGATGGGTGGTGCCACTCGTCCTCGTTGTCGGCGTGGGAGTCGCGGCGTGGGACGCCGTGTACGGGTCATGGGGAAATGCCGTGGCGTCGGGCATCTATCTGGTGTTGCTCTTGATCGAATTGTTCTGGTGGCCGAAGAGGCAGGATCGTCTGCTGTCCAACGCCGACCGCGCCGCAGACGTTGCAGAACGTGTGTTGGAAGAGGACGGCAAGGCGGATACGTAGGGTTTCTCTACGGATTCAGACGAAGACGTCGTTGAGCGTCACCGTCTGCAGATTGCGGCTGGTGATGATCTGCTGAAGCTGGGGGAAACAATGTGTGATGGTCGGCAGGTTGGCGTGCGCCACGATGATTTGTCCCGGGGTGAACGACCGCTGAGCGTTCGCAACCATGCTGTCCACGTTTTCGGGACGTGAATCACCGATCGTGTCGCTCCACATGGCCACGGTCGTATAGCCGAGATCGGCGGCCACCCGGTCGGTGTCGGCATTGTGTACGCCGTAGGGCGGCCGGAAGTAGGGGGTTCCATCGCCACCGTAGGTGTTGCGCAGGAAATCGGCGTTGCGCTGGATCTGGTCGCGGACCGCGGCAAGGCTGATCTTGGTGAGGTACGGGTGTGACCACGTGTGGTTGCCCATCTGGATCTGGCCCGAGTCGACCATCGGCCGCAACGCTGGCGCGTTGTCCGTCCACGACGCGTTGGCACCATTGACAAAGAAGGTCAGCCTGGTGCCGGTGTCGCGGCAGAACTGCGCGAAGGCCGCGACCACCGCGCTGCTGGCACCGTCATCGACGGTTAGCGCGAGTTGATTGCCGTCGCCGGGCAGCCGGCTCAATACCCCGACGGGTGGGCGGGCCTGCGGAACAGGCAATCGGACCGCACCGGCCGCGGGTGTCCCGGAAAGTGCAGCGAGCACACCCAGCCCGATCGCCCCCAGCAGTGTGCGTCGGTCTACGCACGTCATGGTTCTGATGGTACGCATTTCCTGATTGGGAGGTGACCAATTCCGTTCAGCGCCTTTACTTCCCATCTCCTGGGATGCGGCTGTGGATGGCATCCGGCATTTGTCAATGGTTGAACTAGTGTTCGATGCGTCTGGTGGCCGGGTTGGCCGAGGCCCCGGTTGCGGAGTTGGGGGACTCCTCGTTGGCCGGTGCAGCAGCGCAACCATGACGCGCTGACCGCGATG
>DATARY010000021.1:0-14370 GCA_036263935.1 Mycobacterium sp. | reverse complement strand
GCGACACCCCTGCGGCGCCCTCGGTGATCAGATGGCGGCGGCCGAGCTCGACGATCTGGCTTTCGATCCGGTCGCGAGTTTCCTGACGCTTCCCCACGGGCTAAGTGTGACACAAAACGAGATCACTGCTCTTGAATTGTCAGCCTCGGCGTGCCAACATAACCGAGAGCACCGCTCTCAAACGAGGTTAATGAAAGGAACCGTCATGACCGTTCGCTACGACGCGCCCAACGTCGCCGCCCGGGCAGCCAACGGGCTGATCCGCTGGTTGGCCGAGGTCGGGATCGGCATCGCCGGAACGAAGGCACTGCGGGTGCGGGGTCGCAAGACCGGCAAGCTGCGCGGCGTGGTGATCAACCTCCTCACCGTCGATGGCCGCGAATACGTCGTCTCGCCGCGCGGCAATACCCAGTGGGCGCGCAATGCGCGGGCCGCGGGTGCCGTTGAGATGGGGCCGCGGTGGCGCAGCCGGGAGGTCCGCGTCGCCGAGGTCGCCGACCACGACAAGCCCGCGCTGCTGAAGCGCTACCTCGACCGCTGGTACTGGGAGGTCAAGGGCCACGTCGGTGGGCTGACCCCGCAGTCGACCGATGACGAGCTGCGCGCCACGGCTCCGTCGATCCCTGTATTCGAGCTTCTCGGCTAGGCCGCGGGCGCGACCGGGGCGCCCACCGGCTCGGGAGTCGGTGCGCCGGCGGATCCCGACGCGGGCGAGATGACGTCCTGGCTGGCGGACTGCCACGACACCGCCGCCGGGTACTGACCCCAGGTGCTGTTAAACATTCCGATGATCGCCGCGCGGCCGTCGGGCGTTTGCACATACACCGGCCCGCCGGAGTCACCCTTTTGGCTCACCACACCGTTGGCCAGCGTGAACCAGCCGTTGTTCACCGCCTGGATGGTTCCGCAGCTCTCCCCGGTGATAACACCGAAGTGGCAGGCCTGAAGCCCCGGTGTCGGAACGACCGCCTGATCGATCACCAGCGGCCGCCCGCCCGGCAGGATGTTGTTGAGCTGATCGTCGGGCGCCAGGCTGATCGTCTCCCAGTCAGCGATCTGGTGGTTGGTGTCGATGGTGGCGCCATTTGGTGTGTTGTCGCGGAACAGTGACTGCGTGCCGACGGCGTTGCCGTCCCGATCGCCGACGGGTCCGTTGCCACGGCAATGCCCTGCCGTGTACCCGACGCGCATCTGGACATCGACGAAACCCAGGGTGCACACGTTGGTGCCCTGGCGGATCTCCATGCCCGGATAGACGACGACGCCCGGGGTGGCGTGGGCCGGCGAGAGTGTTACGAGGGAGGCGATCGGGGCGGTAACCGCTGCCAGCATGCACAACCATCGTCGGCGCACTGTCGCCTCCGATCCTCGTGGGTTCTGAATGTCCAGCCTACCGGCGTATTGCCGGCCGTTCTGCCCGAGCGATCAAATCGGCAATCACTTCACAACGGAACGCGCAATTGCTCATCGCGCGGGCGCGCAACGGTGTTACAGGGTTGTGAAATTGCTGTATGAACCGCGCAGCAAGCCGCGCAAATATGGTGATGGCCCGGACCTTTCGGCCCGGGCCACCATCGCTCGGCACTAAGGAATCGTCAGCACCTGACCGGGATGGATCAGGTCTGGATTCGATACCCCACTGGCGTCGGCGATCACCTGATACTTGCTGCCATCCCCGTAGAAGCGCTCCGATATCGCCCAGAGCGTGTCACCGGAAACCACCGTGTAGGTCCGCGGAGCCGGCGGGGGCGGTGGCGGTGGTGGCGGCGGCGGTTCAACGGCTTCCGGTTCGGGCGCCGGCGCCGCTTCCTCGGCCGCGGCGGGCGCGACTTCGGGCTCCGCGGGCTCGGCCTCGGCTTCGGCCGGTGGTGGAGGCTCGGTCGTGTCGGTCTTGGATGACCAGGCCGGCCCGTCGGCTGCGTACAGCACAAGGTTGCGGTCGTCCTGGAGAACGAGCTTCACGTCCTTCTTGCCCTTGGTGTCGGTGTGCCACACCGGCTTCTCGGATGTGTAGAGCACGAAGTTGCCGTCGGTCTGCACCTCGGCGCGTACCACGTCGTCGCCGTTGGTGCCCGTCGCCCACACGGACTGACCGCGTGCGGCCAGCACCAGATTGCCGTCATCCTGCAACGTCAACGTGTACGCCCCGTTGCTGGAACTCAGCGATCCCCCTTTCTCAAGCTTTTGACCCTCGGTAAGTGTGTCTCCCACCGCAACCCCTTCCTCGAAAAGCCGACGAACACGACGCAGCTGAGCCTACTGATCCGGGGTGTGCGTGTGTGGCGTTCGAATCGCAGTAATTCAAACGTCTGGCGAACGGCGGGTGACCCATTTACGTTCGGACACAAGGAAGTCCGTCGCTGAGCTACGGAATGGTCAGAATCTGGCCGGGATGGATCAGGTCAGGGTTGGCGACGCCGCCGGCGTCGGCGATCACTTGCCATTTGCTGCTGTCACTCGGAGCGGGCGGGGTACGTCCGCAGCGCGGGCGGATGGTGGCTCGCGTGGCCTTATGTGTGGACTTGCGCCGAGTTCTCGATCACCGGTCCACGTTCGGCACCGCGTGGTTCCCAGCCGGGCGGGCCGAAGATGTAGCCGAGTCTGTCCCGCCAGCGCGTCGCGCGGTGCACATCGCGGGCGATCGCGACGTACTCATGGGTCTGCAGCTTCCAGACGTTGTAGGTGTCCACCTGTTTGGTCAACCCGTAATTGGGGCGGACGGTTTCGGCCTGGAAGCTGCCGAACAGCCGATCCCACACGATGAAGATGCCGCCGTAGTTCCTGTCGAGGTAGCGCTGGTCCATGCCGTGGTGAACCCGGTGGTGCGACGGCGTATTGAAGACGAATTCAATTGGTCGCCATAGCTTTCCGATGTGCTCGGTGTGGATCCAGAACTGGTAGATGAGGTTGATCGAGAAGCTCGCGAACACCATCCACGGCGGAACGCCCAGCAGCGGCAGCAGCGCCCGCAGGAAGACGTCGCCGCTGATGTTCCACTTCTGCCGCAGCGCGGTGGCGAAGTTGAAGTACTGGCTGGAGTGGTGCGCCTGATGGGTGGCCCAGATCAGGCGGACCCGGTGCGCCATCCGGTGATAGACGTAGTAGAGCAGGTCCACGCCGACGATGGCGATCGCCCACGTGTACCACTCGCTGGCCGGCAGGTGCCAGGGAGCGACGTAGGCGTAGAGCGCGGCGTAGCCCAGCAGTGCCACGAAGTTGAGCACCCCGCTCGTCCCTACCGACACCAGGCCCATCCAGATGCTCGCCCACGCGTCGGGCCGCAGGTACGCGCCGGACGGCGCGCGCTCCGCCTCGACGTGCGCCAGCTTGCGCGCGGCCGCCCACTCGATGATCAGCAGCAGCACAAAGAACGGGACGGCGAAGGTCACGGGATCGTGCATAAGTGGCGGGAGCACGTCCGGGAACATCCGCGTCCAGTCCACAGTGACACCTCCGCTGCAAAGTTTAACTTTCGGCCTTGGTGTCTCCCCCTGTGGGCACGGTGATCACCAGGCTGACCGGGCCGGTGGCGAGGGCCTCACCCGTGGCAATGCTCGACGGCCAAATCCGCCTTTTGCAGAAAGAGTCCGAGTACCGCGCACCAAAACGTGGATTTCGGTAATCGCGCCACGCCGGCTTACGAGAAGCTGAGGACTTCGTTGCCCCATGTGGTGCGCACGTCGCGGTCGAGGTCGTCGATCACGCTGTCCTGCTTGTCGATCACAAGCGTCGAGCGGTGATCGGCACGGTACGGCCGCCATGCGGGTTCACCCAAGGACCCGGATGGATCACCGCTGACCGCGAAGTTCAACCAGCGCGCACGGATCCGCGCCGACAGCGCCTGGCCCGCTTTGAGCCCACCCAACTTGAACGTCGGATCCTTCGGTCCGGCGACGAGATTGCCCCACACGTAGGGCAATTCGGTCGCATGCGCGGCGCCGAGCCGCAGCATCCGAAGCATTGGGGTGGCGAAGTCGAAGCGGTACAAGTACACCGGCGCCACGAGGCTATGGCCCTCCGCGAACCAGATCGACGGCATCCGGAACCCAATGTCGCGTGCCACACCCATCCCCTTGACCTTGCCGCGGCCGCGGTATGTCGTGCCGATCTGAGCCTCACTGGGTAGTTGGAGACCCGGCTGTTCCGACGCGATCTGGGCGAACATCATCTTGATCGCGTCGGGCGTGATCGGCATCAGCGGCGACTTCATCCAGCGGAACAGCGCGGCTTCGTGCTTGTTGGTGCCGATGATCAGCGGGACGGGATGCGTGCGGCCGTCGCGGGCGAGCTTCACCGGAGAGTCCGGGATGATGTCGCCGTCGACGATCGGCGCGAACGCCAGCGTGCCGGGGGTGCGCACCGGCACCTCGTCGAACACCCGCTTCGAGGCGGCGAGGATGGCGTCGACCGGCACGTCAGGCAGCCGGCCGACCGCGTCGGGCGCGACGCCGAGGCGGTCGAGGAACAGTTCGGCGACGCCGCGGGCTCGGCCCGTGTCGTAGATCGCGGTGGCGGGTGAACTCTGCGCGATCGCGGCAGAAAACAGCCCCGCCGCGGCGGGGCTGGCCAGCAGCGTGGTGACGACGCCGGCGCCCGCGGACTCACCGAACAGGGTCACCCGACCGGGGTCTCCCCCGAATGCCGCGATGTTGTCGCGCACCCATCGAAGTGCGAACAACACGTCGCGCAACCCGACATTGGTGTCGAAGCCGTCACCGAACGACGACAGGTCCAGAAATCCGAACGCACCGAGCCGGTAGTTCACGGTGACGATCACCGCCTCGCCGCCACTGGCCAGGACACGCCCGTGATACATGGGCTGCGCCGACGAACCCAGGATGTAGGCGCCGCCGTGCACCCAAACCATCACCGGCTTGGCGGCTCCCGCCTCGGTGTCCGACGACGCCCAGACGTTCAGGGTCAGGCAGTCGTCGCCCTGTGCTGCGCCAAGGTCGATCGGGATCCTGGGGTCGGTCGGCTGCGGGCACACCGGTCCGACCTTGGTCGCATCCACCGGGTCCGCCCACCGCTTCGGCGGCTGTGGGGCCCGCCACCGCAAGGCCCCGGTAGGCGCCGCGGCGTAGCGAATTCCTTTCCACGCCTTGACTGTTCCGTCGTCGACACCCCGGACCGGGCCGTAGGCGGTGTCGACGACGAGAAGGTCGTCGGCGGAGCGCCTGGTGTTCGCCTCCGCCGTCACGCCGATTCGCCCTCGGCGGCCCGCCGGTCCTCGTCGGAGACGCCGGCGGCGCGGCCCGGGACGTGGAACGCGGCGCTGACGGCGTGGTGCGTCATGCGAACTCCTTCGATGCGATCGGACACAGCCTCACCAGGGTACGCGTGCGCCGCGCCAGTCCTGTGATCAGCGGCTTCGCCGACAGCGATGAGCAGAGCGGATAGTTTTGTCGCGTGCGAACATGGGCGCTGCTCTTGGCTGCCATCGTGGTCGAGGTTGCGATATGTCGGATCGTTCGTGCTGCTGACGATGGTGCTGCGGGCAGGCATGCCGGTCGGCATCGCGTACGGGGTGTGGACGGCGTGCAGCGTAGCTCTGACGTGGGTGATGGCGATGGGCATCGCGCTGATCTTGGCGGGGGTGCTCACGATCGAGACGGCCGGCGCTGTGAATTGAGCGCGCCCGCCAGCGCCATCACCACCAGGGCGGCCACCGGAACGCTCAGCAGGCCGACCCGCAGGCTCGTCGCGTCGGCGATGACCCCGACGAGCAGCGGTGCGCCGAAGAAGCCGACCCGCATCAGCCAGGTGACCGCCGTCAGCCCGCTGCCCGGTCGCATGCCGGGCAGCTGGTCCGCGCCGTGCATCGCCGCCGGTATCAAAGTGGCGACGCCCAGCCCCGCGGCCGCAAAGCCCGCGATCGTGCCGGGGACACTGGGAAATGCCAGCGCGCAGCCCATTCCTGCCGCGGTCAGGAAACCGCCCGTCCGTACCACCGCTCGTTCGCCGACCCCGTCGACAAGGCGGTCGCCGACCATCCGGCCGACGAACATGAAGCCGACGAGGGCGACGTAGCCGAACACCGCCACCGCGCCCGGGGCGCCGAGGCTGTCGCGTAGATACAGCGTGGCCCATGAGCTTCCGGCGTCTTCGACGGTCGCCCCCGCGATCGCGATGACTACCAGCGCCAGCAGGGTCGCATACACGGCCAGGCCCGCGCCTTTCCCGCTCTCGATGCGATCCGACGGATGGTCATGGTGGTCGGGGCCGCGCAACAGGTAGGGGTAGGCGACTAGGGCCACGGCGCTGAAGATGACCGCCGCGATCGCCAAATGCGTTGCGCGCGAGATGTGCAGCCCGATGGCGGCCGCGCCCATCAGACCACCGACGATGGCGCCGACCGCCCACACCGCGTGAAACGAGTTGATGATCGACCGTCCGTAGGTCCGCTGCACCCGCAGCCCGTGCGCGTTCTGCGCGACGTCGGTGACCGCGTCGGAGGCGCCCGCGACGAACAGCGCGGACGCCAACACGATCGGCGATCGTGCCAGGCCGGCAACCACAACGAATGCCGCGATGCCGATGGTGCCGACGACGGCCACCCGTGACGAGCGGTATCGACGAATCAGCGCGCCTGCGGTGATGCCGGCCACCAACGCGCCGCCGGAGAACGCCGCGACCGCCGCGCCGTAGACCGCGTTCGACAGCTGCAGGTCCGTCTTGATCTCCGGGTACCGAGGCAACAGGTTGGCGAAGATCGCCCCGTTGGTCAAGAACAGCGCTGCGACCGCGATCCGGGCCCGCCGATTCTGCGACTCGACTGCCTCGAGCGCCATGTACCGGACACTACCGAGCGCGGTCTCTAGGGTTAGTGGCCGTGGGAGTAAGCGACGACGAGCAGGATCCGGACTATCGCTTCACCCTGGCCAATGAGCGGACGTTTCTGTCCTGGATCCGCACGGCGCTCGCGCTGATCGCGGGTGGCGTTGCCGTCGTCCAACTGGTCCCGGCCTTCGGATTTCCCGGCGTTCGCCACGCGCTGGGCTTGGTGCTCTGTGCCGGCGGCGGCCTGCTCGCTGCGGCGGCCGTCTGGCGCTGGCAACGGGTCCAAACCGCGATGCGTCGCGGCACCGAAATGCCGCGAACCCGAATGCCGGCGATCCTCGGCGCCGCCATCCTGCTCGTCGCGGTGCTGATGCTGATCGTTCTGTTCGGGCATTGACAATGCCCGAACGGCATGTCAGGCGGGGCCTGCAGGCGGAGCGGACCCAATTGTCCTGGGAGCGAACGGCAATCGGCTTCCTCGCCGGGGGTGCCATCCCGTTGCTGCGGCAGGGTGGTCCGCTGGCATTCGGGCGAACGTCACTGGCGATCCTGGCGATACTGCTGGCGTTGCTTGTCATTTGGCTCGGTTATGTGCGGGCCAAACGAATGCCATTGCCACCGAAGGCCGAGATCTATCTGATCGGCGGGGCCACAGCGGGGTTCGCCGTGGTTATCGTCGTGTTTCTCGCGCTGGGCATCTGAACTGTCAGGTCACCTGCATCATCAGGCGTTCGCTGGTCGCCCAGAGATCGAGCGCCTTTGCGCTGTCATAAGAGTCGGCCGATGACCGGATCGACTTGCGCCCGTCGATGTATTCGCCTGTGACGCCGTCGAATTGAGCGTCGTTGACCAATGCAGCGAGGTAGCGGCCCGATGTTCGGGTGCTGCGCACGGCCGGCAATACGCGAAGCGCCGGCAGGAGGTAGCGCCACGCCAGCCGTTGCAGCGGCGGATAGTCGCGTGCGAGGCCGGAGCCCGGCATCAGTCCGGGGTCGAAACTGTTTACCGTGACGCCCTGTGCCCCGTGGCCGAGGCGACGGTCGAGCTCGTAGGCGAAGAGCACGTTGCACAGCTTGGACGTGGTATAGCGGCGCCTGCCGTCCGCGGCCGATCCGTCGGCCTGTGGTCGCGCGAGGTCGGCGGCGGATGTGTAACGCGGCTCGGGCATGCCGGTGTGCTTGGCCGGATCATGGGTGCCGCTGCTGACGACGACGATGCGTGCGGGGCGGGCCAGATCGTCGAGTATCCCGGTCATCATCGCGAAATGGCCGAGATGATTGACGCCGAACGTCATCTCGACACCGTCGTCGGTCACCTCGGCGCCCGACACGACCTGTACGCCGGCGTTGCACACCACCGCATGCACGGGCGGAAGCGGCGTATCGCGCACACCCTGCACGAAGGCCCTCACCGACCGCAGCGACGCGAGGTCAAGGTCAGCGATGGTGCACCGATCCGGCGCGGCGAGCCGGGCCACCGCCTCCGCGCCTCGGGCGGGGTCGCGCACCGCGAGCATGAGGTGCCAGGACGGGTCGCTGGCGAGCAGCGCGCGGGCGCATTCCAGGCCGAGGCCTGAGCTGGCGCCGGTGATGATCGCGGTTCTCGGGCTCATTTGTCCTCCAACAGAATCGGGATCAGGGCGGCGATCGCCTGGAACAGCCGCCGGTACATCCGATGCACATCGGTCGTGTCGTGATCGAGGTGGTCGGCGAAGAAGACGCCGTCGGACTGGGCGACGGCGAACGCGGTCAACTCCGAGACGACGCGCTGCGCCCTGGCGCGGCCGACATCGGCCGGCAGCAGCTGACCGATCGCATCACGGAACCGCTCGATCGCGTTGTCGCGGACTCGTCGGACGATCTGCGCCACGGCTGGGTCATCGTTGCGCTCCAGCGAGAGCATGTAGAACAGCCGCAGAAATTCGGGGTGCCCCGACTGCAGGTCCGCCAATACGGCCAGCTGCTCGTCGGGCGTGGCTGGCGCAGGGATCGCCGCGAAGAACCGCTCGGCACCGCGCTCCATGACCGCGGCCAGCACGCCTTCCTTCGACCCGAAATGCCAGTAGATGGAGCTGGGCGGCAGCCCGCACGCCTTGCGGATATCGCTGATCGACGTGGCGGCGTAGCCGCGGGTGGCCATCAGACGCGCTGTGGCGTCGAGGATCTGCTCGCGGGACTGCTCGCCCTGCAGCTGCTTCTTGGTGACAGGAACGATCAACCGTGCCTCCTGTAAGGAGCGTTACAGACGTAACTTAGCACCGCCCCACTGGACCGGCAAGCGTGCCTGCTCAGTTCGCGACGACCAAGCGCGCTCATTGATGCGCGATGTCGAATGACTACGGGCAAGATTGACCGCATGACTGACCTGCCCGCGTCGCTGGTCGAGTTGGCGCGTCGGCACGGTGTCGCGACGGAATACCGGGACTGGACCGGCGGGCACGTCAGGGTCTCCGAGGACACGCTGGTGGCTGTGCTCGCCGCTCTCGGCGTCTCCGCCGCGACCGAGGACGAGCGGCAGGACGCGCTGCTCGCGCACGACCGGGCCTACTGGGCGCGCGCGCTGCCGCCCACGCTCGTTGCCCGCGCCGGTGTCGCTTCGTGGTTCTGGGTGCATGTCACCCACGGTGATCCGGTCGGCCTGTGGATTCGGCTGGAGGACGGTTCCGTCCGGACCGGCCTGCGCCAGTTGGAAAACAACAGGGCCCCATATGATCTCGACGGCCGGTTGGTCGGTGAGGCGAGCTTCGAGTTGCCCGCCGATCTGCCACTCGGATATCACCGGCTCCATGTCCAGGTCGGCTCGTTCGACACCGCCAGTCTTGTCATCGTCTCCCCCGCATCGCTGGAGCTGCCCGCAAGGCTGGGCCCGAGCCGCGCCTGGGGTCTTGCCGTCCAGCTGTACAGCGTGCATTCGAAACGATCCTGGGGCATAGGCGATTTGACGGATCTCGCCGACCTTGCCGTATGGTCGGCGTCCAGGCACGGTGCTGGTTTCGTTCTCGTCAACCCGCTGCACGCGGCGGCGCCGACCGCGCCCATGGAGCCATCGCCATATCTGCCGACCTCGCGCCGGTTCGTCAACCCGATGTACCTGCGGCCCGAGGCGATCGACGAATTCGCCTACGTCCGCGATCGCGCCCGCATCCGCGCCGCGCAGGCCGTGGCGGAGAAACGCGCCGACAAGGCGGAGCTGATCGACCGCGACGGCGCTTGGAGCGCCAAGCGCGGGGCGCTGAAAACCATCCATCGTGTCCGTCGGTCGGCCGGCCGGGAGCTGGCCTATTCGGCCTACCGTGACCGGGAGGGTCACAGCCTCGACGACTTCGCCACGTGGTGTGCACTGGCAGAGAAGTACGGCAGCGACTGGCATGAGTGGCCGAAGAAACTGCGGCACCCGGCAAGCGACGCGGTCGCCGGCTTCGCCACCAGGCATGCCGCCACCGTCGACTTTCACCGCTGGCTGCAATGGCAACTGGACGACCAGCTCACGGACGCGCAGGCGACGGCGGTGCAGGCGGGGATGGAGCTGGGGATCATGCATGACCTCGCCGTCGGGGTTGACCCCAACGGCGCGGACGCGTGGGCACTGCAGGACGTGCTGGCGCTGGGCGTCACCGCGGGTGCCCCACCCGACGAATTCAATCAGCTCGGCCAGGACTGGTCGCAGCCGCCGTGGCGGCCCGATCAGCTGGTCGAACACGCCTACGAGCCGTTCCGCGCGCTGGTCAACGCGGTGCTGCGGCATGCGGGCGGCGTTCGCATCGACCACATCATCGGGCTGTTCCGGTTGTGGTGGATCCCGAAAGGGGCGCTGCCCACCGAAGGGACCTACGTGCGTTACGACCACGAGGCGATGATCGGCATCGTCACACTGGAGGCCCACCGGGCCGGAGCCGTCGTCGTCGGCGAGGATCTCGGCACCGTGGAGCCATGGGTGCGGGACTACCTGCGCGAGCGCGGCCTGTTCGGCACGTCGATCCTGTGGTTCGAGCTGGACCGCGACGGCGCTGGCGGACCGCTGCCGGCCGACCGGTGGCGCGAATACTGCCTATCGTCGGTCACCACCCATGACCTGCCGCCGACTGCCGGATACCTGGCAGGCGAGCACGTGCGGCTGCGCGAGCAGCTCGGCCTGCTGACCCGGCCGGTCGACGAGGAACTGGCCGCTGACCTGCAACAACAACTGGCGTGGCTGGCAGAGCTGCGCCGGGTCGGGCTGCTCGGCGACGATCCCGATGTCGACGAGATCGTGCGGGCGCTCTATAGATATCTGGGCCGCACGCCGGCCAAGCTGCTGGCGCTTTCGCTCGCCGACGCCGTCGGTGACCTGCGCACCCAGAACCAACCGGGCACCACCGACGAATACCCGAATTGGCGGGTGCCGCTCCGCGGCCCCGAAGGCGACAAACTGCTGCTAGAAGACGTTTTTACCGATCCCGGGGCGGCCGCGCTCGGTGCCGCCATGCGGGCGGTGATCCACCCGGCGGTGTAACGCAGCGCGCCTCGCCACCGGTTTCACATTTGTCACGGCTGCGATATGTTCGCACCGCACCGATAGGGAGATGTCTCGTGAAGAAGCTCGTTGTGCTCAGCGGCGGACTCCTCGCCGCCGGATCGGCGGCAGTGATCGGCGCGGGTATCGCCACGTCGCAGCCGGGGACGGACACGAGCTCGAGCTCGTACAACGTGGTCGGCGAACAGTACGGCAAGGCGCTGGCCATCCTGAAGAGCCAGGGCATGAAGGGCTACTTCGGCGGCTCGTTCGGCAGCGTGCTGCCGCAGGCACAGTGCTTGGTCGATAGCCAGAAGGTCACCAAAAAAGGCCACATGATGCTGATGCTGGACTGCAGCCAGAAGGCCGCCGACGAGATCACGGCACAGGGCCCCTCCGGCGGTGGTGGTGGCCCCACCGTCGGGTCCAACGGGATTACCACCGTGACACCGACGCCGGTGGTGCCGATTCCGGGCGCGCCCGGCGCGGGCACCCCGCCACCGGGCGGCTAGGGCTCGACCAATCTGCGCAGGTTGTTCAGCGTCGCCTGGATGTTGCGGCCGACTTGACGGGCGGCGACCCGATCGGCGATCAGCCCGAGCAGGTTGCCTGCTGACTCGTATGCCAGCCGGAACGTCACCGTTGTGCGGCCGTCATTGGTTTTGCGCAGCCGGAACCGCCCACGTTGGGAGACACCGGTGATGCCGATCCATGACAACTCGCGCGGTGGATCGAACTCGACGACCTCGATAACACCACCGATCGGCACGGAGCCCACCCTCCAGTGGACGGTGTAGCGCGCGCCCTTGCCGGCGAGGCCTTCGGTTACGGTCTCCCAGCGTTCGAGGCTGGCGATGAATTCCGGATAGCACTCCGGGTTACTGACGACCTTCCACACCGTGTCGCGGTCGGCGTCGATGACGCACTGCCGTTGGACCCGCATCAGCCGATCACCGGGAATCGGCGTTCGGCGGCGAGCCGGTCGACGCCGTCCTGCAGGCTGGCCAGCACCTTGTCGTGCACGGCCTGGTCGTCCCCGTCAACCTGGATCGGGTCGAGTGCCTCGATGACGATCTTCGACGGTAGCGGGATATGACCGGCGAGGTCGCCGATCACCAGGCCCCACGGCGGGGCGATCGCGATCGGCACGCTCTTCAGGCGAAACATCTTGTCGGTCCGCAGCAGCTTGGCCAGCCATTGGCCGCGACTGAGGAACAGCACGCTCTCCTGGCCGCCCACGCTGGCGATCGGCACGATCGGGACCCCGGCCTCGCGGGCCAGTTGCACGTAGCCCTTGCGGCCGCCGAAGTCGACCTTGTGCCGTTCCCACGACGGCCGGAACACCTCGTAGTCGCCGCCCGGGTACACGAGTAGTGCGGCCCCGGATTCCAATGCCAGCTTCGCGTTCTCGTGGTTGGCGGCTACGGTGCCGAACTTGCGCAGGGACCCCAGCGGTGGCGCGGATACGACGAGGTTGTGCGCGAGTTGGTAGAACGGCCGCTCCACACCGAAGTACGAGCAGAACGCCAACGAGAAGACGAACGTGTCCGGGGGGACGTTGCCCCCGCTGTGGTTGCCGACCAGCAACACCGGTCCGTCGGCAGGGATCCGCTCGAGGCAGCGCACGTCGGCGCGGAAATACAGCGAGGCCAGCAGCCACAGACCGGGCAACTGCTCGCGAATGTAGTCGGGGTCGCGTTGATCCAAATCGGCCTTGGGCACCCGCGAGGCAACCTGGTGCCGGGCCCATTCCAGGACATCCCCGATCCCTGCCATGCTGGTCGTATTGACGCGGCGGAGCCACCCGAAACCGCGGTTCCCTACCCGATCGCCGTAGACTTCGGTCCACAGGTGAGTCGGAGGGAGCCCGCGATGCTGCGACCGCACCGTTTCGACCAGGAAGTCGATCCGGGTCCGGTACAGATCCAGGCCCGCAAGGTGCATTTCGACGTCTCCGATATCCCGCTGGAGTGGATTCCGGGACATCCGGTGGCCTCCACCATGATCAACCTCTTCAACGTCGTGCTGCCGGCGGGTGAACACTGGTTCGTCGAGACATTGAACGAGGCGTTGCCGTTGGTGAAGGACCCCAAGCTGGCCGACGACATCCGCGGCTTCATCGGCCAGGAGGCCACGCATGCGGCCGCCCACGATCAGGTGGTCCGCGAATTCCTCGTCGCCAACGGGGTCGACCCGACGCCGATGCTCGAGCTGATCGATTACGTGTTCGAAAAGGTCTTGACGCCAACAACTTCCACCGATCCCAAGCGGCGGCTGAGCAACCTGTGCGAGCGGCTGTGGCTCATTGCCGCGATTGAGCATTACACCGCGGTGTTGGGTGACTTTGCGCTGAACTCGACGTGGGACGACCACGGCGCCGACCCGACCATGGTCGACCTGTTCCGCTGGCACGGCAGCGAAGAGGTTGAGCACCGCAGCGTCGCCTACGACGTGGCGGCCTACTTCCACGACAGCTACCCCGACCGCATCAGGACCATGGCGCTGGCGGCGTCGGCGATCTTCGTGTTCTTCCAGCGCGGCACGCGCTACCTGCTCAAATCCGACCCGCACAACGACATCGGGTGGTGGAGGATGCAGCGGCTGCGGATGCGCGACTCCAGGCTCGGCTTGCTGCCCAGGTTCCGCACGCTGTTTGGGTCCAACACGCTGGCCTATTTCCGGCCCGGCTACTCACCAGATGAGATGGGCTCCACCGCGCAGGCCGTCGCCTATCTGGCGACCTCGCCCGCGGCCCGCGCGGCACACCTTTGATGGGGCTGCTGGAGCGCTATCGGGAGCTGCCGCCCAACCCGTTGCGGCGGGGACGCCGAGATGTGATGGTCGGTGTCGCCGGCGCGGTGATCTCCGGAGTGGGCGCACTGAGCGGCGTCATCAGACGCCCGGCGCTTCCCGCAGAGCTCAACCGCTCAATCGCGTTGCGCGTGGCGGACCGGCAAGTGGTCGCCCACGACCAGGACGTCATCGCGCTGAGGCTGGTGCCGGCGGCCGGCGGCCGGCCCCGATGCTGACCGGCGTCCGGTCGGCGCTGGCGGGCGAGGACGACGTCGAGCTGCACTTCGAACGGTTCGCCGCGCCGCC
>DATARY010000231.1:0-8635 GCA_036263935.1 Mycobacterium sp. | reverse complement strand
GGTCACCAACCGCGGCGCGGGCCGCCCGGGCACCAGCGCGGTGGTGATCACCACATCAAAGCCGCCGATCGCCTCCTGGAGCTTCTTTTGCTGCTCGGCGCGTTCCTCCTCGGAGAGCTCGCGGGCATACCCGCCCTCTCCGGCGGCCTCGATACCCAGCTCCAGCCACTGCGCGCCCACCGAACGCACCTGATCGGCCACCTCGGGGCGCACGTCATAACCGGTGGTGCGCCCGCCCAGCCGCTTGGCCGTGGCCAGCGCCTGCAGCCCGGCCACCCCCACCCCCAACACCAACACACTGGCCGGCTTCACCGTGCCCGCCGCAGTAGTCAACATCGGGAAAAACCGCGTCGACTCACACGCCGCCACCAACACCGCCTTATACCCAGCCACATTGGCCTGCGACGACAACGCATCCATACTCTGCGCCCGAGAAATCCGCGGAATCGCCTCCAACGCGAACGCCTGCACACCGGCCTTCGTCAGCGCGTCGATCTGGTTGTCGGCGTTGCGCGGCGCCAGGAAGCCGATGAGCGTCTGCCCGCTGTTGAGCTTGCCGACCTCCTCGGCTGTGGGCGGCGCCACCTTGACCACCACGTCGGCCGCCCACGCGTCGCCGATCGTTGCGCCCGCATCGGTATAGAGGTCGTCGGGCAGCAGCGCCGCCTCGCCGGCGCCGGACTCCACCACCACCGCCAAACCACTGTTGACCAGTGATCCGACCGCCTTCGGCACCAGCGCCACCCGCCGCTCGTCGGCGCCGGATTCCCGCACCACCCCGACTGTCGTCTGCGTATCTGTCATGACGTGACCGTCAGCTCCCCTACCGCGTGTGGACACTGCGAGACACACCTTAACCGCAACCGCTAGTCACATCTAATTCGAGGTGCCCGGCCACGGCTACAGTGCTGACCCATGGCCGTAGATCGGTTGTTGCCATCGCGGGACGCAGAAGACCTGATCGCGCTGACCCGTGACATCGCCGACAAGGTGCTGGACCCGATCGTGGACGCCCACGAGAAGGCGGAGACGTATCCGGAGGGCGTGTTCGCACAGCTGGGTGCCGCCGGGCTGCTCAGCCTGCCCCAGCCCGAGGCATGGGGCGGCGGCGGCCAGCCCTACGAGGTGTATCTGCAGGTGCTCGAGGAGATCGCGGCGCGGTGGGCGGCGGTCGCTGTCGCGGTGAGCGTGCACAGCCTGTCGTCGCATCCGCTGCTGGCGTTCGGTGCCGACGAGCAGAAGCACCGGTGGCTGCCCGGCATGCTCTCCGGCGAACAGATCGGCGCCTACAGCCTCTCGGAGCCGCAGGCCGGATCCGATGCCGCGGCGCTGCGGTGCGCGGCGACCAAGTCAGACGACGGCGGGTATGTCCTCAACGGCTCCAAGTCATGGATCACCCACGGCGGGCGCGCGGACTTCTACACGCTGTTCGCCCGCACCGGCGACGGTTCGCGCGGCGTGTCCTGCTTCTTGGTGCCAGGGGATCTTGCCGGGCTGTCGTTCGGCAAGCCGGAGGAGAAGATGGGGCTGCACGCCGTCCCGACCACCTCTGCGTTCTACGACCACGCCCACGTCGAGGCGGACCGGCTGATCGGCGGCGAGGGCCAAGGCCTTCAGATCGCGTTCTCCGCACTGGATTCCGGACGGTTGGGCATCGCCGCGGTGGCGACGGGGTTGGCACAGGCCGCGCTGGACGAGGCCACCGCCTACGCCAACGACCGAACGACGTTTGGCCGCAAGATCATTGACCATCAGGGGCTGGGATTCCTGCTGGCGGACATGGCCGCGGCGGTGGCCAGTGCCCGCGCGACGTACCTCGACGCTGCCCGCCGTCGTGATCTGGGCAGGCCGTATTCACAGCAGGCCAGCGTCGCCAAGCTGGTCGCCACCGACGCCGCGATGAAGGTCACCACAGACGCCGTTCAGGTATTCGGCGGGGTCGGGTACACCCGCGACTACCGCGTGGAGCGCTACATGCGCGAGGCCAAGATCACCCAGATCTTCGAGGGCACCAACCAGATTCAGCGGCTGGTCATCGCACGGGGCCTGACGACTGGGTAGCCGGCGGAGAAGAAGTCGACGGTCCGCTGCCGGATGCGATTCACGTTAATCCAGCAGCTTGCGGCGCATTGCCTCGGCAACCGCGGCGGCACGATCACCGACACCGAGCTTCTCGTAGAGCCGCTGCACGTGGGTCTTTACCGTCGACGGAGCGAGGAACATCTCCTTGGCCATCGCGGGAATGGTGGAGCCCGCCGCGATCCTCTTCAGCACTTCGCGCTCGCGTGGGCTCAGGACCGGCCCCTCGGGCTCGGCGCGGCGACGGATCTCACCCGCCAGGCCGGCGGCCAGGCTCGGCGCCACGACGTCGTGGCCTTTGGCGCAGTCCAGCACGGCGTTCACCAGCTCACTGCGGGTCGACTCTTTCGGCAAGAATCCCGCGGCGCCCTCCTGGAGCGCCTTGTAGACGATCTCCGACTCGTCATGGGCCGACACAAGTAACACCCGGGTCGGCAGTTCGTCACGCTGGACCGCGGCCGCGACCTCGGCACCGTCCATGCCGGGCATGCGGTAGTCGAGCAGCGCCACCTGCGGCGAGTGTCGCCTGATGGCCTCGAGCGCGCTCGTGCCGTCCTGGGCTTCGGCCACCACCTCGATGGCGCCGCTCGACGTGAGCGCACGCACCACCCCGTCGCGGAACAGAGGGTGGTCATCACCCACAACTACCCGAACCTTTTCGCTGGTCACAGCCTCACCACGGCACCCAGCTTCCCACAGCACCGCCCCGGATTCCCCCGATTGGGGGACACGCGATTTCCTCCGCTCACCGGCCGATCGCCCGACATACACAGGCGTCTCGGAGCGCCAGTCTTAAGTCAACGCCGAAACAGACTGACGCAGGAACTGAAAATCTCAGTAGCACAGGAGAACTGGAAATGACGACGAGCATCATAGCCCGCTACATCGCCCTTCCCGCCGTCTCCGCCGGCATCCTCGGCGGCGCCGCCCTCGGCCTGGCGGGGATGGCGAACGCGGGCACCTACCCCACACACGATCCGTCGCCGCGGCCGGGCATCGTCGCCACGCCCGACGTCAAGGCGCAGCCGCCGGTCCTGGTGTACCCCGGACATCGGTGGCGTCAGGGCGGAGGCCTTGTCATCGATATGCCTTTAGGCGGCAGCGAATAACCGGTCCACCTCCCAATGAGGCCCTCCCTGGCGGCGTATTCCGGGGAGGGCCTCCCGGTTTTGTGCGGGCGGGCCCGGTCACCACAGCGGGATTTCGTAGCCGTACTCCGACTCGGGCCGCGGGCCGAAGTAGCGCCGCTGCGCCTCGTCAATCTTCACGTCGTTGATGCTGGCCTCGCGCCGCGCCATCAGGCCCTCGGGCGTGAACTCCCACAGCTCATTTCCGTAGCTGCGATACCACTGCCCGTCGGCGTCGCGGCATTCGTATTGGAACCGCACAGCCATCCGGTTGTTGCGGAATCCCCACAGGTTCTTGCGCAACACGTAGTCGAGTTCGCGCTGCCACTTGCGCGTGAGGAATGCGACAATCTGGTCCCGCCCGACGATGTGCTCGTCTCGATTGCGCCACTGCGAGTCAACGGTGTACGCCAGGCTGACGTGCTCGGGGTCGCGGGTGTTCCAGGCGTTTTCCGCGGCCTGAACCTTCTCCCTTGCGGTATCGAGCGTGAACGGCGGAAACGGGGGTCGAGTCTCGGTCATCAGCCCATTCTGCTGACCGTTAATGTGGGCTTCATGGACTTCGCGATGTCGGCCAAGGCTCAGGATTACCACAAACGACTCACCGGGTTCATGACCGAATTCGTGTTCCCGGCGGAGAAGGACTACCACGACTATCGGGTGTCGGCGGGTCCCGACGACCACACCGTCCCGCCGGTCATCGAGGAACTCAAGAAGCTCGCCAAGGAGCGGGGGCTGTGGAACTTGTTCCTTCCCTCGATATCGGGGCTGAGCAACCTCGAGTACGCGCCGCTGGCCGAATTGAGCGGCTGGAGCCTGGAGATCGCGCCCGAGGTGATCAACTGCGCGGCGCCGGACACCGGCAACATGGAGACCCTGCACCTGTTCGCCACCGAAGAGCAGCGCAAGCAGTGGTTGGAGCCGCTGCTGGACGGGCAGATCCGCAGCGGGTTCTCGATGACCGAGCCGGCGGTGGCCTCCAGCGACGCCCGCAACATCGAGACGACGATCACCCGCGACGGCGGTGACTACGTCATCAACGGCCGCAAGTGGTGGACCACGGGGGCGTCGGACCCGCGCTGCAAGATCCTGATCGTGATGGGCCGCACCGATCCGGAGGCGGCCAGCCACCGCCAGCAGTCGATGGTCCTGGTGCCGATCGACACCGCAGGGGTGAACATCCTGCGTTCGACGCCGGTGTTCGGCTGGCAGGACCAGCACGGGCACTGCGAGATCGTCTACCACAACGCCCGGGTGCCCGTGACCAACCTGCTGGGTGAGGAGGGCGCCGGCTTCGCGATCGCCCAGGCGCGGCTGGGCCCCGGCCGGATCCATCACTGCATGCGGGCGCTTGGGGCCGCCGAGCGGGCGCTGGCATTGATGGTGGACCGGGTTCAGAAACGAGTGGCGTTCGGCAAGCCGCTCGCCGAGCAGGGCGTGGTCCGCGAGTCGATCGCCAAGTCGCGCAACGAGATTGACCAGGCCCGGCTGCTGTGCGAGAAGGCGGCATGGACGATCGATCAGCACGGCAACAGGGAAGCGCACCTGCTGGTCTCCCAGATCAAGGCCGTCGCACCGACGGTCGCCTGCAATGTCATCGACCGCGCGATTCAGGTGCACGGCGCCGCGGGCGTCAGCGACGACTTCCCGTTGGCACAGCTGTACGCCTGGCATCGGGCCATGCGGCTGTTCGACGGTCCCGACGAGGTGCATATGCGCACCGTCGCGCGCGCCGAGATCGGTAAAGAGAAGTCCGCATTCGCCGCGGCGGTGACTCGCTAGTGTCCGTCGATCTCGGAGAGCTGTCGGGGGCGTGGAACTTTCGTGACGTCGCAGACGCGACAGGTGTCCGGCCGGGCCGGTTCTTCCGGTCCAGCGAGCTGAGTCGCCTCTCAGACGACGGCCGGCGGAGGCTCGTCGAGCTCGGTATCTCCGATGTCGCCGACCTTCGCTCGCCCCGTGAGGTGGAGCGACGGGGGCCGGGTCTGGTGCCTTCTGGCGTCGAGGTGCATCTGCTGCCCTTCCCCGACGTTTCCGCGGTCGACGGCGAGGCACCGCATGAGGCCACTTTCCAGAAGATGATGGGCGAGAAGCGCGACGACGAGGATGTCGCCGCGGCGGCGCGGCGGTTCATGACCGAGGAGTATCTGCGGTTCCCGACGCTGGGCGGAGCGCAACGCGCTGTGCGGCAAGTGATTACGCTGCTCGCCGGCGGGCGGCCGGTGATCACCCACTGCTTCGCGGGCAAGGATCGCACCGGGTTCACCGTCGCGACGGTGCTCGAGGCGGTCGGCGTGGAGCGCGACGCGATCCTCGCCGATTTTCTGCGGAGCAACGCCGCGGTGGCGCAATTGCGGGAGCGCATCCTGGAGTCGGTCCGCGACCGCTCCGAGACATCGGAGGTGGTCACGTTCGCCGAGGCGCGGCTCACCGACGAGGTGCTGGGCGTGCAGGAGGCCTACCTGGCCGCCGCGCGTCAGTCGATCGAGGAGAACTACGGGTCGTTGGGCGCGTACCTGGAGGCGGCCGGGGTGACCACCGATCAGCTCGCCGCGGTGCGCGCCGCATTGCTCGGCTAGCAGTAGCCTCGTTGTGCCCACGGATCGAGGATTGGCATGACGCTGCAGCACTCGCTTGTGCTCGCCACCGACTACCGCGTGCGCGACCCGTCGCGGGTGTGGCCGCTGCTGCAGCGCCGCCGAGACGGCCTTGCCGCGCTCGGTGCACACCACGTGTTCGTCTACACGTCGATCACCGATCCTGAGCGCGTGCTCGTGACGATGGCGCTGTACACCCGGGAACCGGTCACCGAACTGCTGCGGTCTCGAGCCTTCTTCGAGTGGTTCGATGCCGTCGGAGTCGAGGACCTGCCCGCGGTGTTCGCGGGCGAGCTCGTTGAACGGTTCGATCTCGTCGAGGATCCCGCCGGCGCGACACCCGGTGTTGTCGTAGCCGGTGTCACGGTCATCGATGACTCCGCCGCATTTCGCAGCCACGTTCGCGAGACACGAGAGTTGTTCGGCAAAAACGGAATTCGGCGAGTTCGGATCTTCGAGGCGTTCGACGATCCGCACGAGGTCATGTTTCTTCAGGAGCTGACCGACGAAGAAAGCACGGCGCGCTGGCTAAACCGACCGGAGACAGCCGCCGAATGGCTCTCCGATGCAGGTGTCGGCGCCTATCCGCCGGTGTTCGTTGGCAAGTTGGCGCACATGATGCGCATCGGTAACAGCGATCAGGCCGACAACTGATGTACGTCTGTTTGTGTCTGGGTGTCACCAGCGACACGGTCAGCCGGGCGGTTGCCGCCGGGGCGACCACGTCCAAGGAGGTTGCTGACGCGTGCGGGGCCGGGTCGCAATGTGGCCGGTGCCGACGCACCGTACGCGCGGTCATCGCTTCCTTCGCGCGTCCGGACACCGCTCCCCCTGTGAACTAATGAGTCAGGTAGACGCCGAATACCCACGCGACGATGGCCAGCAGCGCCCCGCACAGTTCCACGCCGACGGACAGGGCAACACCCTTGAGCGCGTGCACCGTCGACCTCCACGCCACCGGCTGGTTGCGTTGGCTGGCAAGTTCGGCGAGGTACACGCCGAGCATGAAGCCGATCACCAAACCCAACACCGGGATCACGAAGAAGCCGACGATGCCGAGCAGGGCGCCGGCCACCAGGCTCCACGTGCCCACCTCGGCGGCCCGCATGCGCCGCATCGGCCACATGAATTTGATCAGGGTGGAAGCGCCCAGCAGCGCGGTCACTACCGCGAGAGTTACCCATGAGGTGGCGTTGTTCTCGACGACGGCCCAGACCGCGATCGCGACGAACACCAGCAGCGTCCCGGGCAGAAACGGGACCACGATCCCGACCACCCCCACCGCGATCGCCAGCGCGACCAGCACGATGCCGGCAGTGCTCACGGGTCAGAATCTAGTGTGTCACGGTCGTTTTCCGCGCACCCATTGGATCGTGCCGATGCTCTTGGTCCGCACGCCGACCAGGCCGAGGTCCTCGAAGGTGTCGCCGAGTTCGTCTTCGCCGAAGAAGTACGCTCCGCCATCGGGAAGCAACCGCATCAGGCCGTCGACACGTCCCGCGGTGGGCACCATGACGGCCATCCGGCCGCCGGGCCGCAGCACCCTCGCCATTTCCGACAGGGCCGCCGCCGGGTTCGGTATCAACTGCAACACCGCGATGGATATGGCCGCATCGAACGTCTCGTTGCGCATTGGCAGCTGCTGCGCGTCCGCGCGCAGGAAGCCGACCTGCGGACCCGCTTCGGCCTTCACGGCCCGGGCAAGCATCGGTTCCGAGATGTCGACGCCCAAGGCGAGCCCGTCGGGGCCGGCCGCGCGGGCCAGCGCTGCGGTGACGTTGCCGGGCCCACTCCCGACATCCAGAGCGACCCCGCCGGGCGGAATGTTCAGCCAGTCGAGAGGCAGCTGCCAGACGCTCATCAGTCTGCGCGCGATCGCCTGTGCGTTGTCGTAGAGCATCGACCCGAGTCCCGAGGCCCATGCCGCCTGGATCGCACCTGTGTTCTTCGGCGGCACGTCGCCCGTGTCCGGACGGTCCTCGAGCAGGTCGAGATAGCCCTTGTCGACGTTCGGGTTGGTCGGCGGATGTGCAAGCAAGTCCAGCGCCCTGTGCAGCGCCGGCGGCAACGTGCTGGTTTCTTGATCGGTCACACATCCACGCTACGCCGCGGGTTCAAGCGCCCAGCTTGTCGGCCAGGTCCAGAAAATCTGTTGCTGTGACGTCGAATTCAGCCTCGTCGGTGGTGTGCGGCCGGTGACCGGGGCCGTGCTCCAATGGCCGGGCCACATAGGCGGTCCTCAGCCCCGCACCGCGCGCCGCACGCAGGTCGCCGGGATGCGCGGCCACGAGCATCAGCTCATCCGGCGCCACGTCGAGCAGGTCGGCGCACCCGAGGTAGGCCTCCGGGTCGGGCTTGTAGTGGTGGAACAGTTCCGCTGAGATCACACAATCCCATGGCAGTCCGGCACGCTTGGCCATGTAGGTCAGCAGCGAAACGTTCCCGTTCGACAGCGTGGTGATGACGAACCGTTCCTTCAGACGCATCAAGCCGCGAACGGTGTCTGGCCAGGGGTCCAGCCAGTGCCACGCACGGTTGAGATGGTCAATGTCCTCGTCGCTGACCGATGTGATCCCCGCCGTACCCAAGAGTTCGTCGAGAATCCCGCGGTGCAGGTCGTCGATTCTCGTCCACGGAAGTTCGCCGCGGCGCACTCGTTCCAGTGCCGGGGCATATCCGGCGCGCCAATTGTCGGCGAAGGCCGCCCAATCCTGTTGCAGTCCATGGATTCGGCCGAACTGCTCGAGTTCGCGAATGATGCTGGAGCGCCAGTCCACGACCGTGCCAAACACGTCGAAGGCCAACGCTCGCTGATGATTCATGGCTCCAGGA
>DATARY010000250.1:0-12362 GCA_036263935.1 Mycobacterium sp. | reverse complement strand
CGGCGTAGGCGGCGCCCAACGCGGTGGTCTCGGCGACGATGGGCTTGACGACGTCGACGCCGAGCACGTCGGCCTGGATCTGCATGCAGAGGTCGTTGGCGGTGATGCCGCCGTCGACCTTAAGCACCTCCAGGTGCACGCCCGAATCGGCCTCCATCGCGTCGACGACGTCGCGGCTCTGGTAGCAGATGGCCTCCAGCGTCGCGCGCGCCAGGTGGGCGTTGGTGTTGTACCGCGACAGCCCGACGATCGCGCCGCGGGCATCCGAACGCCAGTACGGCGCAAACAATCCGGAGAACGCTGGTACGAAGTAGACGCCGCCGTTGTCCTCAACCTGACGTGCCAGCGCCTCACTCTGTGCAGCGCCGCGGATGATCCCCAACTGGTCACGCAACCACTGCACGGCCGAGCCGGTAACGGCGATCGAACCCTCAAGCGCGTAAACGGGTTTCGCATCCCCAAACTGATAGCAGACCGTGGTCAGCAGGCCGTTCGAGGACCGGACGATCTTCTCGCCGGTGTTGAGCAGCAGGAAATTTCCTGTGCCGTAAGTGTTTTTGGCCTCCCCGGCGCTTAGGCACACCTGCCCGACCATCGCCGCCTGCTGATCGCCCAGGATGCCGGTCAACGGCACCTGCCCGCTGACCGGCCCGTCGTCGCTGGTGATGCCGTAGGACGCCGGCATCGACGACGGCTTGATCTCGGGGAGCATCTGCCGCGGGATGCCGAAGAATGACAGCAGCTCGTCGTCCCAGTCCAGCGTTTCCAGGTTCATCAGCATCGTCCTGCTGGCGTTTGTGACATCGGTGACGTGCACACCGCCGCGCGGACCACCGGTGAGATTCCACAACACCCAGGCGTCCGGATTGCCGAAGATCGCATCGCCGTTCTCCGCATCGGCGCGCGCCCCGTCGACGTTCTCCAGAATCCATTGCACCTTGCCGGCGGAGAAGTAGGTGGCGGGCGGCAGCCCCGCCTTGCGGCGGATGACGTCGCCCCGTCCGTCACGGTCCAGCGCTGCGGCGATGCGGTCGGTGCGGGTGTCCTGCCAGACGATCGCGTTGTGGTACGGCCGCCCGGTACGCCGGTTCCACACCAGTGCGGTCTCCCGCTGATTGGTGATGCCAAGAGCGGCCAGGTCGGTGGCCGACAGCTTGGACTTGTTCAGCGCCGACTTGACGACCGATGCGGTTCGTTCCCAGATCTCGACGGGGTTGTGCTCAACCCAGCCCGCTTTCGGCAGGATCTGCTCGTGCTCGAGTTGATGGCGGACGACCTCGGCACCGTCGTGGTCGAAGATCATGCAGCGTGTACTGGTGGTGCCCTGGTCGATCGCGGCGACAAACTCAGCCAACTCATGCTCCCCTCCGGACGACAATCCAATCGTCCATCATGGACTACATGGGTCAGAAGCCAGTCGACATTGACCGCATGCCAAGGGGCGGGCCGGATGCGTCCTGCGTCGACCGGTTGTTGCAGACCGACCGGCCGGAGTACCTCGACCGCGACGACATCGACGACGGCGTGAAGCGCAGCGTGATCAGGGCATTGGAGTGGACCGGCGAGGTCTTCGGCAGCACGGAGAAGTTCGCCCGCATCGCGCTCGACGAAGTGGCCGACGTCCCGGACCCCAAGATCCTGGAACTCGGGTCGGGACACGGCGGGCTGTCACGCAAGTTGCTCGAATGGCATCCCACCGCGGAGCTCACGGTCACCGACATCGAGTCAGCGTCGGTGGCGGCGATCGCCGCCGGTGATCTGGGCGAGCACCCGCGGGCGTCGGTGCGCGAGATGGATGCCACCGCCATCGACGTGGCCGACCGGCATTTCGACCTCGCGGTGTTCGCGTTTTCGTTTCACCACCTGCCGCCCTCCCTGGCGTCCCGCGTGTTCGCCGAGGGCACCCGCGTGGCCAACAAGCTGTTGATCATCGACCTGCCGCGGCCGCCGTCACCGCTGCATCTCCTGCGGCTGGCGCTGATGCTGCCGCTCGCGCCCGTGATCCCGTTCGTGCACGACGGGGTGATCAGCTCGCTGCGCACCTACAGCCCGTCGGCGTTGCGCGCACTCGCCGCCCACGCCGATCCGGCGATCGATGTGCAACTCCGCGGCGGGCTGATGAATCCGCAGGTCGTGGTGGCCAGCCGCCGATAGGCTCGGCGTTGTGGGCGAAGAAGTAAAGCAGACCGACTTTTCCCGCGCGCGCCGCCGCGAGTACCGGCGCAAGGTCCAGCTGTGCCTTGACGTCTTCGAAACCATGCTCGCCCAGTCCAGTTTCGAGTTCGAACGCCCGCTCACCGGCATGGAGATCGAGTGCAATCTCGTCGACTCCGAGTACCAGCCCGCGATGACGAATCAGGAAGTGCTGGCCTCGATCGCCGACCCCGCCTACCAGACCGAATTGGGCGCCTACAACATCGAATTCAACGTTCCGCCGCGCCGGTTGCCCGGACGGGCGGCGCTTGAGTTGGAGGCCGACGTCCGGGCCAGCCTCAACGCGGCCGAGAGCAAGGCGAACGAGTACGGCTCCCACATCGTGATGATCGGCATCCTGCCGACGCTGATGCCCGAACATCTTTCGGGCCGATGGATGAGCGAGTCGACGCGTTATCGGGCGCTCAACGATTCAATCTTCACCGCCCGCGGCGAAGACATCATGATCGACATCACGGGCCCAGAGCGGCTGAGCCTGCAGTCCGCGTCGATCGCGCCCGAATCCGCATGCACCAGCATGCAGCTGCACCTCCAGGTGTCGCCCGCCGACTTCGCGCACAACTGGAACGCCGCGCAGGTGCTGGCCGGCCCGCAGCTGGCGCTTGGGGCCAACTCCCCGTACTTCTTCGGCCACCAGCTGTGGGCCGAGACCCGCATCGAACTGTTCACCCAGGCCACCGACACCCGGCCCGACGAGCTGAAGACGCAGGGCGTACGCCCCAGAGTCTGGTTCGGCGAACGCTGGATCACGTCGATCTTCGACCTGTTCGAGGAGAACGTCCGCTACTTCCCGTCGCTCCTGCCAGAGCTCTCGGAGGAAGACCCGGTGAGCGAGCTGGCAGAGGGCCGCACGCCGCGGCTTGCGGAACTGCGCCTGCACAACGGCACCATCTACCGATGGAACCGGCCGGTGTACGACGTCGTGGACGGACGGCCGCATCTGCGGGTGGAGAATCGGGTGCTGCCCGCGGGCCCGACCGTGATCGACATGTTGGCCAACGCGGCGTTCTATTACGGCATGCTCCGGACGCTCTCCGAAGAGGACCGGCCGTTGTGGACGAAGATGAGTTTCGCTGCGGCACAACACAATTTCCTCGAAGCCGCGCAGCACGGGATGGACGCCCGGCTGTATTGGCCCGGCCTGGGCGAGGTGACACCCGACGAGTTGGTGCTGCGCCGGTTGCTGCCCATGGCCGACCAGGGGCTGAGCCGCTGGGAAGTGGCGGGCGAGGTGCGTGACCGGTATCTGGGCGTGATCGAGGGCCGCGCCAGGACCGCCCGCAACGGCGCCGCCTGGCAGGTGAGAACCGTCGAGGCCCTACAGGAACGCGGGCTGACCCGGCCCAACGCGCTAGCCGAGATGCTGCGGCGGTACTGCGAACGCATGCATAGCAACGACCCCGTGCACACATGGGACGGCGCGGAGTAGGTTGGGCGACATGACTTCTGACGTGATGGACTGGGACGGCGCATACCGCCAAGTAGGCCCCTTCGAGGGTCCGCCACCGTGGAATATCGGCGAGCCGCAGCCCGAGCTGACGGCGCTGATCGAGGCCGGCAAGGTGCGCAGCGATGTGCTCGACGCGGGCTGCGGCTACGCCGAACTCTCGCTGGCGCTGGCGGCCGACGGCTACACCGTGGTCGGGGTCGACCTGACACCGACGGCCATCGCCGCAGCGAACAGGGCGGCGCAGGAACGTAACCTGGCCGCCGCCTCCTTCGTGCAGGCCGACATCACCTCGTTGACCGGCTTTGACGGCCGGTTCTCCACCATCATCGACAGCACCCTGTTCCATTCGCTGCCCGTGGAGGGACGCGACGGTTACCTGCGTTCGGTGCACAAGGCCGCGGCCCCGGGTGCGAGCTACTTTGTGCTGGTGTTCGCCAAAGGCGCGTTCCCCGCGGCGCTGGAGACCAAGCCCAACGAGGTTGACGAGGATGAACTACGCGCCACAGTGTCGAAGTACTGGGAGATCGACGAAATCCGTCCCGCCGCAATCCATGCCAACGTCCCGCAGATACCGGACATGCCCGCAATGGACGTGCCGTTCGACAGGGACGAAAAGGGCCGGGTGAAATTCCCCGCGTTCTTGTTGATGGCACACAAAGCCGGCTAGGTCATGCCTGCGCGGTAGCGGTGACCAGCGCCTCGGCGAACTGCTCGAGATCCTCGCCACTGGTGTCGACGTGCGGCGAGACCCGTAGCACAGGAACCCGCATCTCGAACGGGGCACGCTGCACCTCGGCGTAGGTGGTGACGATCCGGCGTTCGGCGATCAGCCAGGCCCGCACCTTCTGCGGGTCGGCACCGTCCACCGGCGCCAGGGTGGTGATCGCCGTCGGTTCGTCGAGCGGCTCGACGATCCGCCATCCAGTCACGTCGGCCAGCGCACCCCGGGTGAGCCGGCCCAGACCGGCCAGCCGGTCGCGGACCTGTGCGGGCCCGGCCGCCAGGTGCTCACCGAGCGCCACCGAATAGCCAACGCGGGCAGCAACATTGGCCTCACCCTGTTCGAGGCTCTGCATCACAGGAATCGGCAGGCCCCATTCCGGCGGCGGCAGCCGCGGCTGAAGCCGCTGCGCGAAGTCGGGCGCCACGGCCAGCGCGCCGACTCCGCGCGGGCCGGCCATCCACTTGCGTGAGGACGTGTAGACCGCCGACGCGCTCACCGCGCAGTCGAGATGCCCGAGCGCCTGCGCGGCGTCGACCACCAGCGGCAGGCCCAGATCTCGGCACACCTGAGCGAACGCGGGCAGCGGCTGGGCGAGGCCGCGATGGCTGGCCAGCGGGGTCAAGTGGACGAGTGCGGGCGGGTCGGCCGCCAGTTGCTGCGCGGCGTCGTCGACGGCAAGCCGGCCCTCGCCGTCGGCGGGCAGCGCGCGGACCTGAAAATCGTTGGCGGCCATGACGGCCAGGTTCGGACCGTACTCGCCGGGCAGACACGCCACGGTGCGTTCACCGGGCCAGCTGCTGAGCAGGATGTCGAGCGCATTGTTGGAGCCGGTCGTGAAGACGACGTCGGCGCCGCTCATCCCGGTAAGAGCACCGACGACGGCGCGTCCGGCATCGAGCGCCGGCTTGGCGGCATCGGCGGCGACGTACCCGCCGACCTCGGCTTCGTGCTTGGCATGCTGCACGGCCGCGTCGATGACCGCGAAACTCTGCCTGGAGCAGGCGGCACTGTCCAGATGCAGACCCGCGACCTTCGGTCGGGCGGTACGCCACCGCTCAGCGAGGCTCATTTGATCGACAGCGACAGCGCGAAATCCCCTGCAGGATCGGTCCACCAATGCGTGCGACGCAGTCCGGCCCGCGCCACCTCATCCGCCACCCCGTCGGGCCGGAACTTACACGACACCTCGGTCAGCATCTCCTCACCGGCCGTGAAGCCGACGGTCAAGTCCAGCGCTTTGACGTTTATCCGCTGTGGGCTCGAAGCGCGCAGCCACATCTCGATGCGCTCGTCGTCCGCGTTCCAGCGGGCGACGTGTTCGAAGGCGGCCGGGTCGAAGTCGGCGTCGAGTTCACGGTTCACCACGGTGAGCACATTGCCGTTGAATCGCGCCGTCACGCCGGCGCTGTCGTCGTAGGCGCGAACCAGGCGATCGGTGTCCTTGACCAGATCGGTGCCCAGCAGCAGGCAGTCACCGGGCTGCAGCGTGTCCGACAGCGTGGCGAGGAACTCCGCGCGCGGTCCGGATGTCAGGTTGCCGATCGTAGAGCCCAGGAACGCGACCAGGCGACGACCGACGCGGGGGATCTTGCCGAGGTGTTCTTCGAAATCGCCACAAACGGCGTCGATCTCGATCCCGGGGTACTCCTCTTCGATCGCGGCTCCCGCGGCCTTCAGCACGCCGGCGTCGACATCGAACGGGATGAAACGGCGCAGAGATCGGCTGTCCCGCAGCGCGTCCAGCAGCATCCGGGTCTTCTCCGAAGTGCCGCTTCCCAGCTCGACGAGCGTGTCGGCGCCGGAGGCGGCAGCGATCTCTTCCGAGCGGGCACGCAGGATCTGTGCCTCCGCGCGGGTCGGATAGTACTCGGGTAGCCGAGTGATCTGATCGAAGAGGTCGCTGCCAACCGAGTCGTAGAACCATTTGGGAGGCAATGACTTCGGTGTCTGTGTCAGGCCGTCGCGCACATCACGGCGGAGTGCCTGCGCCGCCGAGTCCGCGGCGAGATAGTTGGACAGCGAGAAAGTCATGACCATCCTTTCAGGGGGATCAATTCGACGTCGGTGCCGACGACCAAGACCAGGTGACGGTCGGGAATCTCTTGCCAGTCGGGGTTGTCGTCGTACGGTTCGCTGGCCAGTACAACGCCATTGCCTCGACGCAACACCGACAGGGTGTCGCCCCACGTAGTGGCGCGCAGCTGAGAACCGTTGCCCGCCAATATGTTCAGTCGGGCACCGGGGTCGGCGGCCGCGACCTCCACGATGGTGTCGCCAAGCGCGTCGAGCCCGCGATCGAAGATCAGCGCCGCCAGCAGCGCACTGTCGTTGGTGGATTCGGCTTTCGTCGATGCCGGCAGCACAGCGCGATCGACCAGCCCGTTGTGGGACAGCAGCCACGTCCCGTCGGTGAACGGCGCCGACGCGCTGGATTCGATCGGCATGCCAACGCTTGCCGAGCGCACGGCGGCAACGATGCATCCACTGCGCAGTGCCGGCGCCACCGACGCGAACGACGCGTCGCCCCACAGCGGCGACGCGCTGCGCCAGCGCCTCACCACGCCGTCGTGATAAAAGCCGACACCCCAGCCGTCGGCGTTCATCAGGCCGTGCTTCTGCCGCCGCGGCGCATACGACTGCACAAGCAGCCCGGAGGGCGGGTCCAACACGAGCGACGCGATCGAACGCGGTTCACCGACCCAGCCGACGTGTCGGCACATCAGCCGACATCCCACGCTAGACGAACACCGGAGAAGATCTGCCGCCGGATCGGATGGTCCCAGTTGCGAAAGCTGGGCCGAATGATGCCCGACGCGACCGCCCACGATCCTCCGCGCAGCACCTTGTAATCACCATCGAAGAACGGCTGCGAGTACCGCTCGTAGACCATCGGGGTGAACCCCGGCCACGGCCTCAGCGGCGACGTCGTCCATTCCCACACGTCCCCCAGCATCTGCTCCACGCCGTAGGCCGATGCGCCGGCCGGGTATGCGCCGACCGGTGCGGGCCGCAGCGCATTGCCGTCCAAGTTCGCCAGATGCGACGTGGGTTCCGATGCGCCCCAAGGGAATCGGCGGCGCGCTCCGAGTGCCGGATCCCACGCGCATGCCTTCTCCCACTCGGCCTCCGTCGGCAGACGGGCACCCGCCCATGCCGCGTACGCCTCGGCCTCGAAAAACGTCACGTGCTGCACGGGTTCATCGGCGGGAACGTCCTCGACGTGGCCGAAGCGGATGCGGGTGCCGTCGGAATTCCAGAATTGTGGCGCTGTCAGCCCGGTCTCCTGGCGGTGCGCCCACCCGCGGTCGGACCACCAGCGGCGCTGCCCATACCCACCGTCGTCGATGAACTGCCGCCATTCGCCATTGGTGACCGGCACGCGGCCGATGCGGAAGGCAGGCACATCCGCCACGTGTGCGGGCCGCTCGTTGTCCAGGGAATGCGGCTCGGTCACTCCGTCGACACCGAGGACGAACTCGCCACCGGGCACCAGCACCGACGTCCCCGCGACGCCGGGTCGACCGCCGGGCAACGGCGATCCGCCGCCGAGCAGCGGTGCCCCCGCCCGCAGGCTCAGCGCCTGCAGCATCGTCTCGTCATGCTGATTCTCGTGGCTGATCACCAGCCCAAACGAGAAGGTGGAGTCGTCGTCATCCGGAAGCTTCTCGAGGGTCTCCAGCGCCTTGGACCGCACGGTGCGGCAGTATGTGCGGGCGTCGGCGGGCGGCAGCAGCGGCAGCTCGACACGGCTTGCGCGGGAGTGGGTGAACGCGTCGTAGAGGCGGTCGACCTCGGGTGGCAGCACGCCGGGCCGGTCCGGGTTGCCGTCGCGCAGCAGCCACAGTTCTTCTTGCTGGCCGATGTGCGCCAGGTCCCATACCAGCGGGCTCATCAAGGGGTCGTACTGCCGCTGCAGCTCAGCGTCATCGAAGTCGACCAGCCCCAGCGTGCGTTCCCGCGCCAGGGTCAGCTTGCGGGCCAGAGTCTCGCGTGACGTCACATCTCTCCCCGCGCCAGTTGGCTCACCGCGGACCCGATCCCATCCCTCACCGCGCGATCGGAGAAGTCGTCAGCAGGACAACGGCCTTGTTCGACCGAACGCACCAGCCGCTGCATCGATTCCTCGAGTTCGGCCGGGGCGCGGTCGGCGGCAACCTGAACGCAACGGATGGCAACGTCATGCAGCCGGCGGTCGCCCAAGCCGACCTGGGCGGCGCGGTCCCAGGCGGTGGCCACAGGCTCGGTGGCCTCGGCGGCGATGTCGGCGGCGACCGGATCGTCGAGCAGGGCGACGAGTGTGAATACGACGGCAGGCCAGACCGCGTCGGGCATGCTGTCGAGATAGCGGATCTCCAGGAACCGGCGCGGCCGCACCGGCGGGAACAGCGTGGTGAGGTGATATTCGAGGTCGTCGAGGGTGGGTCTGCGGCCGCCCAATACCACAAGGCCGTCGGCCCAGTCGGCGAACGGCACCCACTGCGTGACCGGAACCGCCTCCGGGCTGAGCACGAGCATCACCGGCGCCTTCATCGCATAGCGTGCCCAGTCGCTGGCGGGGTCGTCGCCGTTGGCGCCCAGAACCGGACCGCAGCGCGCCGAATCCAATTGACTCCACACCCGCTGACGGGTGCTGCGCCAGCCGGAGAACTTACCGCCGAGCAGCGGGGAATTGGCCGCGATCGCGATCATCGTCGGGCCGAGCGCGTGGGCCAGTCGAAGGCGGTCGGCCCACCCTTCCTGAGGGCCCGCGTCGATATTGACCTGCACCGACGCGGTCGACGTCATCATCGCGGCCCCGGCCGCGCCGGTCTGGCTTGAGGTGAAGAACTGCTCCATCGCGCGATACCGGTCGCCCGGGTTGACCCGCTTGGCGGGCCGCAGCGGGTCGGCACCGAGCAGCACCAGACCGAGCCCGGCCTGTGCGAACGCCGACCTCAGCACCGCCCGGTCGGTGGTCATTGCCGCGATCGCCTTCACCGGACCGTCCAACGGCGGGCCCGACAGCTCGACCGCGCCGCCCGGCTCGACGGTCACCGCGCTGCCGCCGGGAAGCGTGGGCAGGTCGGCAATGACATCGGTCAGCTCGGCCCAGTCCGGGCGGCGCATCGGATCGGAGAGGTCGTAGCAGTGCGCCTCCACCTCCAGCCCCACCCGCCCCACCGGGCCGTCGGTCAGACAGTTGCCGCCGATGTGCTCTGCGGCACTGTATGCGCTGGTCAACTCGGCCGCGCCGGCCTGGGGTGGGTGTGTTTCGTCGAGCTCGGGCGTGATGGTGAAGGACATACCGCCATCCCTTCCGGGTCTGGACCGATCGCTGCCTTCACTCCATCTTCCAGAGAGCACCGACAAAGTCCCGTGAATTTTCCGGTGGCGCGTTTGTGACGGGTACCCGAAATTGGCCGTCGTTTACTGCCCGAGGGTGTTCTGCATGGCGCCTGCCAGCACGTTTACCGCAGGGCCACCGTTCCCAGGCTGACAAACTTTTGCCTGCAGCAGAACGTTCTCCCGCTTGCGGGTGGTGGTGAAGCAGCGTTGGTCGGTGCCGGCCTCCTGCTTCACCCAGTCGGCATCCGTCGCTGTCGGCGGGCCCCCGGTGAACGACCACACCTGCGTGGTGAAGTTGTCCAGGTGCATGGCCGTGGTCCGACCGCTGCACCCGACAGTCCGGTCGACGACCCGGTGGAACGCCCGGTCCGCGGCATCGTTGGTGGCGAAGACGCCGACAGCCTGCTTGACGAAGTGCGTCATGTTGGTCTGCGTCTCCTGGGCCACTGCGCCGTTGAACGACGCCAGGTCCGGGTCGGCGTACACCTCGGGCAGCCCGATGTCGGCCCAGTTGTTGCACACCGGGTCGTCGACGTAGAACGACTGGAACGGGTCGGTGAACGTCCAGTCGAACCGCATCGGCGCGCCGACGATGTTGCCTACCGAACCCTTGCCGAGCACGGCGTAGTTGACCACACCGGGATCCGACGGACGCGCGTTCGCCGGCGCCGCCAACGACAGACCAACGGCCAAACCGACGCCCATCGCGGCAGCGATGCGCACCGGGCTAGACCTTCGCTGCCAGCGAGACGTCAATGTTTCCGCGGGTGGCCTTGGAGTAGGGGCACACCTGATGTGCCTGCTTCATCAGATCCTCCGCCGCGCTCTGCTCCAGACCGGGCAAGTAACCGATCAGCGTTGCGTTGATCCCGAAGCCGCCCGCAGAGTCCTTGCCGAACCCGACTTCAGCGGTGACGGCGGTCGCGTCGTCGAGTGCGACGTTGTTGTTGCGCGCCACAAGGCGAAGCGCGCCAAGGAAGCATGCGGAGTAGCCGGCCGAGAAGAGCTGCTCGGGGTTCGTGCCCTCGCCGCTGCCGCCGGCAGCCTTCGGCGGACGGGTGTCCAGATCGACTCTGCCGTCAGACGACTTCACGTGGCCGTCGCGGCCGCCTCCGGTTGCGGTTGATTCTGTGGTGTATACGACTTCGATGCTCATGGGCCTTGATCATGCCAGCCTCGCCGCCGACGGCAAGACGCCCCGGTCGTGCCGCGAGCGCCTCTCGAAATCGACGTTCTGCAGAACTGTTCTCGAGATTCTTCTGCAGAACGCCGATTTCGCGGGCTCGGATCGGGCTCGGATCGGGCTCGGGTCGGGCTCGGATTACGGGCGGGACGGCGCCGTCGTGCTCGGCGCGCCTGGCGTCTGCGACGGCCCGACGCTCGGCCCACCCGGTGCCCAGGGCGGCATCTGACCACCCGGTGCCCAAGGCGGCATCTGACCGCCCGGCCCACCCCGGTGGAAGTTTGCGTAGCCGCGGTCGTCGCCGCCGCCATGGTGGTGCCAGCCGTGGTGACCACCGCCGGAATGCGCACCGAGCGCAAAGCCGGTGAAGAAGATCACGGCGACGATGAAGACCACTCCTGCGACGACGCCCACCCAGGCAGCGACCTGGGCGACGCGGCTGGGCCTGCGCGCGGGGTGTTGATCGGCCGGCGCAGTGCTGGTTTCCACTGGGCCGGTTGCGGGTTCGGAAGACGGCGTTGTTTCACTCATGGCTCGATCATGCAAGTGGTTCTGATGTGCTTCGCATGAGTGCCCTATGAATCAGCTGTGAATGGAGCTCAGCCCGGCTTGACGGGATTCACCGCGAACCCGGACCAGGCACGTTGGCAACGTTGGTTGGCGTGGACGATGTTAAAACTAGCAGGTCAACGACGTTGGTTACGCTTGCAGCAACATAGGAATCTAGGTGCTACTGCGGACGCACTGCGGACGGTCATCAGATGTGTCTGAGGGATATTGGCGCAGAGCGGGCGCTGGCCGTGCGGGGCACGCGCCGTCGGATCGAAGGCGTACTCCCTGAACCATTTTCGGCAGACGTGAAGGGAGCTTGCTGGCGGTGGGTCGATATAAGACGCGCGCTCAGACCATGAACTGGTCGTGCTGCCGGTAGAACTGCCTGCCGTTGACGAAGAAGTAGTCGCCGGGGACGGAGTCGCTCCACCCGCCGCCGTCGTAGATCCCAACCGTGCCGGACAGCACATAGAACGACTCGGTGATCGAGCGGTGAAAGTGCGGCGCGGGGCCGCCCGGTGGACCGGCCATCTCCCAGCGGTAGAGACCGAAGTCGCCGTCCGTGGTCGCCCCGGTCGCCAGGTAGTGCACGTTCGTGGTCGGCAGTGTCAGCTCCGGCGCGGCCCCGAAGGGACGGGCGGTCGCACTGATCTCACCCGTATCGCCGAAGTAGCGCGGTTCTGGGTACGACATGCACCGACCCTAGCCCGTCCTTTCCATGCCTGGCTGTGGACTTGATCCCGGGAGGGCGCGGCGAAACAGCGGACTACCCCTCACTGGACTACGAGTAGCAGCCCAGGACTCGTGGTTTCGAATTGGCTGCGACGGCCACAGCAGGTGGCATCAGCGCATTTCGCGGTCACGCCGTCCAGGACCCCGTACCGCCGACCTTGTCGATCGTGATGCGGGTCAGA
>DATARY010000187.1:0-4998 GCA_036263935.1 Mycobacterium sp. | reverse complement strand
TGGACGCCGCACGTGCCGCGTTGCGCGCCATCGGCGACAAGTGGGACGCGATCGGCAAGGTGCCGCGCGAGCGCGGTGCCGAGTTGGAACGCCGGCTGCGAGTGGTGGAGAAAAAGGTGCGCGACGCGCCGTCCGCAAGAGTCGACCCTGAGGCCCAGGCACGCGCGGACCAATTTCGCACTCGCGCAGAGCAATTCGAACGGCAGGCCGAGAAGGCCGCGGCCGCCGGGCGAACCAAGGACGCGCAGGAGGCACGGGCCAGCGCCGAGCAGTGGCGTCAATGGGCCGAAGCCGCCGCCGACGCGCTCGGCAAGCGGCGCTAAGTCGTGGGCAGTGGTGGAGTGGTCTGGGACCGAGGACTGCGTGCGGCCATCGGCACAGTTGCGCGTTGAGCTTCGCGAATGTAACGCCATGGCGGGCCGCCCAGGGCGGACTGCACCCAAACTAGCGACTCACGACACTAGGTCTTCTCCGGCCCGGGCTGATCGTCACCGGTGTCGTCGTCGAGGCTGTCCAGCAGCCCCTTTTTCTGACGTTCGGCGACAACCCGGCGGCGTTCTTCCTCCGCCGCGAGCTGAACGGCGGTGCGCGTCCACACGATCCTGGCCCAGTTGATCGTCAGCACGATCACTGCGATCCAGGCCACGATCAGCCCGACGCCGGGCCCCGGATGATGGACGGCCGTCTGCCGTGACCACACCGCGAGCAACCCCGAGAACGACGCCACCGTGGACCCGGCCAGCGCTACCCATGCCAGACCCCAGCGCCTGGTCAGCAGCGCCAACATCGAGAATCCCACGCTGAACACCAACGCCAACCAGGTGAACACCCGCGAGGGCAATGCCACCCCGTCGCGGACCGCCGCGTCGTCGCCGATCAGCACATCCCAACCCCTTGCACCACCCGTATGCGGCAGTATGAACGTCAGCAGAATGACGAACACCAGGATGGCGATCACCAAAGCCCTTGCGCCGGGATCGATTTCACGCGCGACCCGTCGCTCCGCGGCCTCGATGTCGCCCTTGAACTCGTCGAATTCTCCGCTGTTCTTGTTGCGGTCGGTCACCGGGCACATCCGGTCGACGCAGATACCTCGGCGTGGGCGCCGATCCCGGGCATGCCGAGACCGACGTTGGTCCGCGGTTTCCGACCGGCCGCGTGCGCGTCGCCGGCGCGGGTGCGCCGGTGGCTGTCGAGTTCGCCGTCGGCGATCAGGTGATGCGGGGCGGCGCCGGTCACCATGGTGGTCACGATGTCGCCGGGCCGGATGTCGCGGCCAGCTGGATTGAAATGCACCAACCGGCCGTCGCGGGCCCGACCCGACATCCGGGCAGTCGCGGCGTCCTTGCGGCCTTCCCCTGTGGCGACGAGCACCTCGACGGTCCGGCCGATCTGCGCGGTGTTCTCCTCCAGCGAGATCGTCTCCTGAAGCTCGATCAGCCGCCGATAGCGTTCCGACACAACCGCTTTCGGCACTTGCCCATCCAACTCAGCGGCCGGCGTGCCGGGCCGCTTGGAGTACTGGAAGGTGAATGCGCTGCAGAACCGGGCGGCCGCGACCACGTCGAGCGTGGCCTGGAAATCCTCTTCGGTCTCGCCGGGGAATCCGACGATGAGATCGGTGGTGATCGCCGCGTGCGGGATGGACGTCCGCACGCGGTCGATGATGCCGAGATAGCGCTCGGCACGGTAGGACCGTCGCATGGCGCGCAGGATCCGGTCCGAGCCCGACTGCAGCGGCATGTGCAGCGTCGGGCAGACGTTTGGCGTCTCGGCCATCGCGTCGATGACGTCATCGGTGAACTCGGCTGGGTGCGGTGACGTGAACCGCACCCGTTCGAGGCCGTCGATGCTGCCGCAGGCACGCAGCAGCTTGGCGAATGCGCCGCGATCGCGCGGCTGGTCCGGGTCGGCGAACGAAACCCCGTAGGCGTTCACGTTCTGGCCGAGCAGTGTGATCTCCAGGACGCCCTGGTCGACGAGCGACCGCACTTCGGCCAGCACATCTGAAGGCCTGCGGTCGACCTCCTTGCCGCGCAACGCGGGCACGATGCAGAACGTGCAGGTGTTGTTGCAGCCGACGGATATCGAAACCCATGCGGCGTAGGCGGATTCACGTGCGGCCGGTAGTGCGGACGGGAATTCCTGCAGGGCCTCTACGATTTCGACCTGGGCGGTCTTGTTGTGGCGGGCGCGGTCGAGCAGCGCCGGCAGGGAACCGATGTTGTGGGTGCCGAACACGACGTCGACCCACGGGGCTCGGTTCAGCACCGCCTCGCGGTCCTTCTGTGCCAGGCACCCGCCCACGGCGATCTGCATGTCGGGATCGGCCTGCTTGCGCGGCGCGAGGTGGCTGAGATTGCCATAGAGCTTGTTGTCGGCGTTTTCCCGAACGGCGCAGGTGTTGAACACGACCACGTCTGCGTCGGTGCCTTCGGCCGCCCTTTCGTACCCGGCGGCCTCCAGCAACCCGGCCAGCCGTTCGGAGTCGTGCACGTTCATCTGGCAGCCGTAGGTGCGGACATGATAGGTGCGCGAGCGCCGGCGAACAGCGGCCGCTGTCGTCGCCTTTCGCGTCACCATCGAAGTCACGGCACCATGGTACGGAGGGGTGAACGCGGCGATTTGAGTGGATTCATGAGATCCGGGCAAGCTGGGCGTTCCCTGGGTAAGGTCTGCAGCCATGGAGACCACGGGGGCGACTGGGTCCGCGGTGCCGATGATCTCGATGGAGGCGGTCAACAAACACTTCGGCAGCCTCCATGTGCTCAAAGACATCAACCTCAACGTCGACCGCGGCCAGGTGATCGTCGTCCTCGGGCCGTCCGGGTCGGGCAAGTCGACGTTGTGCCGCACCATCAATCGGCTCGAGGGCATCGACTCGGGGACGATAGCAATCGACGGTGAGGTGCTGCCCGAAGAGGGACGCAAGCTCGCGCAACTGCGCTCCGACGTTGGCATGGTTTTCCAGTCCTTCAATCTCTTCGCGCACAAGACAATTCTGGAAAACGTCACTCTGGCGCCGATGAAGGTACGCAAGGTGTCCAAGGACAAGGCCCGCGAAAAGGCCATGGAGCTGTTGCAGCGGGTCGGCGTCGCGAATCAGGCCGACAAGTACCCGGCGCAGCTGTCGGGTGGCCAGCAGCAGCGCGTGGCGATCGCGCGGTCGCTGGCGATGAATCCGAAGGTGATGCTGTTCGACGAGCCGACCAGCGCCCTCGACCCTGAGATGATCAGCGAGGTCCTGTCGGTGATGACTTCGCTGGCCAAGGACGGCATGACCATGCTGGTGGTCACCCACGAAATGGGTTTCGCGCGTGGCGCCGCAAATCGGGTGGTGTTCATGGCGGACGGCGCGATTGTGGAAGCTTCTGAACCGGCCGAGTTCTTCGAAAACCCGCAGACCGACCGTGCCAAGGATTTTCTCGGCAAGATTCTCAAGCACTAACGCCCCGGCGAAAGGAACTGAAAAACCATGCGGTCAATCTCCGTGCGCGCCATCTGTGCCGTCGCGCTCGCCGTCGCGCTCCCCTTCGCGGCGGCGGCGTGCGGTGGTGGCGGCCAGGGCAACAAGATCGTCATCGGCACGAAGTTCGACCAGCCCGGCCTTGGGTTGAAGAATCCGGACGGCACCATGAGCGGCTTCGACGTCGACGTCGCGAGGTACGTCGCCAAGCAGCTCGGGTACAACGAAGACCAGATTGACTGGAAGGAATCTCCGTCGGGGCAGCGCGAGACGTTGATCCAGAACGGTCAGGTGAAGTACATCGTCGCGACCTACTCGATCACCGATGCCCGCAAGCAGAAGGTCGATTTCGCCGGGCCATACCTGCTCACCGGCCAGAGCCTGCTGGTGCGCGCCGACAACACCGACATCAGCGGACCCGAGTCGCTGCAGAACAACAAGAAGCTGTGCTCGGTGTCGGGTTCGACGCCGGCGCAGCGGATCAAGGACAAGTACTCGGGTGTGCAGCTGCAGCAATACGACACATATTCGGCATGCATCGAGGCGTTGAAGAACGGCGCGATCGACGCGGTGACCACCGACGAGGTGATCCTGGCCGGCTATGCCGCGCAGAGCCCGGGCGCCTTCAAGATCGTCGGCAAGCCGTTCTCCGAGGAGCGATACGGAATCGGCCTGAAGAAGGGCGACACCGACCTGCGGACCAAGATCAACGACGCCATCACCAAGATGGAGCAGGACGGCTCATGGAAGGCGGCGTTCGAAAAGAACCTCGGGCCAGCCGCTATCCCGACGCCTACGCCGCCACCGGTCGACAAGTAAGCGGCGTGGAGCTGTTCAGCAAGTACCAGAGCCAGATCTTCGAGGCGTTCTGGACCACGATCCAGTTGACGGTGTATTCGGCCATCGGAGCACTCATCCTGGGCACGCTGCTGGCCGCGATGCGGCTCTCACCGGTTCCGATGCTCAACTGGATCGGGACGGGTTACGTCAACGTGGTGCGCAACACGCCGTTGACGCTGATCATCCTGTTCTGCTCGTTCGGGCTGGCTCAGACGCTTGGGATCACCCTTGTCGATTCGAAGTCGCCGACGTCGATCGAGGACAGCAACTTCCGGCTGGCGGTGCTCGGGCTGACGGTCTACACCGCGGCGTTCGTGTGCGAGACGGTGCGCTCCGGGGTGAACACGGTGCCGCTGGGCCAGGCCGAGGCGGCGCGATCGGTGGGGCTGACGTTCGCGCAGAACCTGCGCATCATCTTGCTGCCGCAAGCCTTTCGCGCGGTGATCATTCCGCTCGGCTCGGTGTTGATCGCGTTGACGAAGAACACAACGATTGCGTCGGCGATCGGCGTTGCGGAGGCGGCGTTGTTGATGAAGACGATGATCGAGAACGAGGCGGCGCTGCTCTACATCGGCGCTATCTTCGCGCTCGGGTTCGTCATCTTGACGCTGCCGGTGGGGCTGTTCTTCGGATGGCTCGGCAAGCGGCTGGCGGTGGCGCGGTGATGAGCGCTTGCGCGAAGAACAGAGCAC
>DATARY010000105.1:0-47201 GCA_036263935.1 Mycobacterium sp. | reverse complement strand
GATTTCCGATGGCGGTTTCGGCTACCGCGCTCTCGCGGCGCCCGACACCGAGCACGTAGGCGCCGGCACGGGCGAAAGCGTGGGCCGCGGCGCGGCCGATGCCCGACCCCGCGCCGGTGACAATGACGACCTTCTCGGTGAGGTCTTCGTGCAGCTGGTTGGTCATACGGGGGCCACCTTGTTCGATGTTCATAGTATATCGAACAAGCTATCATGGTCGTCATGAAGCAGGCCCGGCATCCCGAGCTAAGCGAGATGACCCTCATCGAGGTAATGGGGGCGCTCAGCGATCCGATCCGCGTCGGGCTGGTGCGTGTGCTTGCCGACGGGCACGAGCGGGCATGGGGTGAACTTCGCGTACCGGTGGCCAAATCGACGCTTAGTCACCATTTGCGCGTGTTGCGCGACGCTGGCGTCACCCGAACCCGCCAAGAAGGCACCCGATGTTTCGTCGAACTGCGCCGCCAAGACCTGGAGACTCGGTTTCCCGGACTGCTGAACGCTGTACTCAGCGCCGCCGACAGCCACGACGTCGGCGCCCAAGTCAGCTTGGCCGGCGATCCGTGCACGGCCTAGCCTTCGCGCATCCCGCAGATGCCCACGAGTCGGCGGCGGAGTGCTTCGTGCTGGATTGGTGTCTCGTCGACGTCACCCATCCACGGCCAAGGCTCTCGCCGACAGTTTGCTCGCGGTTGGGTCCTTCAGCCGTGACGGCGGCGTGCTTCGGCTTCTGCTGGGAGACGGCCACCACGCACCCATCGCGGCCGAAGACCTCGGTCACGTCATCGACGACCGCACGGCCCTCGGCGTGTTTACGAATTTCGCGCCGGTAGCCGAGGTGCGTAAAAGGCGTTGTAGCCCAACAGGTGCCGCTTTCAGGCTGCTGGCTGCTGGCAACGCCCCGGGGTTTGTACGGGTTGGAGGTTTGTTCCAACCAGTGCCCATCGACGTGTGTCGATCACGTGGAATACATTGCAGTACGACATGATACAGCGCTCTGCGCCGCATCGTGCTGCCGAAAGAGCGGAGTCTGAGAGGTTTGCCATGTTCATCTTCGTCGCGACGAACTCTGTGCGTCCTGGCGCTGTGGAGAGTGAACGCCGCCGTGTGCCCGGTTGGGTTGACTACATCCGGCAGCACGAACCACGGCTGATTGCATTTCATGAGTTCCTCAGCGCGGATGGCTCGGAGGTGGAGTACGTGCAGGTCCATCCCGACGTCGATTCGTTCGAGTATCACCTTGGGGTGCTTGAGGCTTCCGACCGCTCGTATCGAGAGACGCTGGAGGCGACGACGTCGATCCGCATCTACGGGGTGCCCACCGAGTCGATCCTGGCGACGCTGCGCGCGTCGGTGGGTGTCGACGTACCGATCACCATCGTGCCGACTCATCTCGGTGGTTTCACCAGGAGGTGTACATGAGTAAGCCATGGTTCATCACGGGCAATTCACGCGGGCTGGGGCTGGCCCTGGCCACCGTAGTGCTGACTCAGGGTGATCGGGTGGTTGCGAACGTGAACGTCAGCGCCCAGGCTGCACCGATGAGGGCGTTGGTGTAGGGGATCGGCGGTCACTGCACGGCGATGGTGGCGATGGTGCGGTTCAGATGATGCAGCTCGACGTCCACCTTTCCCGGCACGTCAACGGAGAACTGAAACGACTGCATCTGCTTGGCCGCCACGTCGAACGTGTGGTCGGGGGTGGAGTGCACGTGCAGCTCGTCGGTGGCGTCGCTGTTGACCCGGATGACGATCGGTTCGTTCACCGCCGCCTGCAGTTGCTCGTTGGTTGGGGTGACGGTGCCGCCCTTGATCGTCACGTCGATGACGAGCTGAGTCGGCGGCGACTGGCTGTTCGGCATGTCCGACGGTTTGATGGCCGACGGCGACGATGACTGTTTGCCTTGGCCGGGCGATCCGCCGCATCCCGCGGTGAGCAATATCGCTGCCGTCAAAACCCTGAGGATCTGTGTTCTGGTCACGGGGAACCATCTTGGTTGGCGGAGTCTGGGTTCTCATTCCGAAGCGCATCGCCGCGGCGGCGGTCCCGCATTGCGATATACACAACCACCCCTGCGACCGCGATCGCCGGCGCGAACGCCGGTAGCGCGAGCAGCAGCCCGTGGTGGGCGAGTATCTCGACGTGGGGTTGACCGGTCATGCCTGTGCAGTGGGTTGGAGTTCTGCCTCGCGCCCCGATGGCTCGCTGTTGTTGATCCGGCCGGCGCCCCAGCTCAGACCGCCAATCAGCACCAGCGTGCAGAACAGGACCACCAGGCAGCCGATCGTCCACAGCACAACCGGCGTGTCTGGGCTGCGCTCGCGCTGCAGGATGGTGATCTCGGGGACGAACGGCCGGGTCATGGCCGCTTGGGCGGGCACCTCCGGTGCGCCGATACCCGGGTCGGCCGCCAGGAAGATCGGCACCGCGGCCATCGTCTTCCCGTCGTGCACCCGTAGCAGCGTCTTCCACGAGCCCCACACGGGTATGGGTTGGGTGGTGCGGTAGTGGCCAGGACCGATCTTCTCGAGGTTGTCGACGACCTCGCCGCGCTGGTTGGCCAGCTTGCCCTGCCACGCGAGGACCGAAACCCAGTTGGGATCGTCGCTGATCAAGTTCGGCGGATTGATCCGCACGTCGGCCGTCACCATGCGCTGTCCGGGGTTGCTGGGAGCCTCCGAAAGCGCGATCGTCGCCGACGTGTTCGGAGGCACGCTGTAGCGCAGCCCGTTGGCGGTCGCACCGCCGATCGCCAGGACCGCAAGCACCACAAGACCGATGCTGACGGCGCGCGACGGCAATCGCTGTGATGTGAGGACCAGGCCGAACAGGGCACCGCATGCACCGGTGAGGATTGCGACGGGGATGGCCATGGCCAGTGCTTCCGGCCAGATGCTCGCCGGCCACCGATAGTAGTAGACCGCGTCGATCCAGAACGACTCGAGCCATAGCCCGACGGTGCTGACGCCGAGCCCACTGATGAGCCCAAACAGGATGGGCCGCTTGATAAGCGGTGTCAGGGCGATCAGCTCGACGACGATCGCCGGTCCGAGGTACAGCGGGAACCAGTTGATCGGTGAGCCGAGGATTGGACCGACGACAAGCGCCACGCCGCCGCGCAGGGCGATTGCGAGTATCGCGGCGATGATCGCGGCACCGCGACCAAGCGTGATGCGGGCGGCAACCAGACCGAATGCTGCCGCGGCGGCGATCAACATCGGCTGGAACACCTGGCGGAACTGCGGTACGCCGAAGTCGAATTCGATCTGGTACACCGACAGCCCAACAACGACACCGCCGAAGCCCAGGTACTGGATGAACTTGACGGCGATGCCGTCGGGCGGAGCGTCCTCGCCCATCGCCTTGCGCCCCTCGTGGTTGAGCATGAGTGCAGTCAAGGTGGAGAAGCCGGCGCCGCCGATCATCATCAGATGCGTGGGCCCCCACAGCGTGACGTCCTGGCCGAAGATGCGGTGCCAGACGTCGTCGAGCGGGAACCCGGTCAGCGCGTACAGCCCGCATCCCGCCATCAGGATCCCACTCACGGGCGCGTACCAGGTGCGGGTGATCCGCACGGCCGACGGGCCGGGCTTGTCGTAGGGCAGCACACAGGCCATGCAGCCCGCGATGAACAAAAGGAACAGGCCGAACAGAATGAAGTAGTGCGCGGGATTGGCCAGCGGTCCGGGGTCGCGCCCCTTTCCGATGTGCAGGCTGACGTCCCAGATGAACCCGAACAGCGCGCAGATCAGAGTCGCGATGAACAGCGCCATCGGCAGGGCCACCCACGGCGGTCGCTTGAACTTCCTCGCGGCCCACTCGGCGAGGTCGTTCAGCCAGGTGATCCGGCGGGTCCGGTGCAGGTAGCCGATCCACAGCAGACCCGCCGTGATAACGAATGCGACCACGGACATCCCGATCACTTGGTCGAGCGCGGCGCCCCCACCCTCGCTGCCCCGGGCGAGCACCGAAAAACTCTCTGACCCGCGTGAAAACCCCATTGTCATCCCCGCCCGCCGAACATCGCCGAATCGACCTGACTCGTGAGTGATGTTGCCAGAACCAACCCAGCCGAAACCTCGAGTACCGGGTACCGGCAGTTATGCGACAACACGGAATGACTCCAGAGACGGATCGGCCGCATCAGGGACGTTCATGCCGGCTTCCAGCCCTGAGCGTAGGTAGTGGATCACCGCGTCGTTGAGTCGCTCACCGGGTACGACCGCTGGTACGCCGGGCGGATACGGAGTCATCTGTTCGGCGCTGACTCGGCCGGCAGCCTTTTCCGCAGGAACGGTCTCGACTGGGCCAAAGAACGTGTCGCGAGGCAATTGCACGGTCTCCAATTGGATCTCCGACGGCGACGGAAGCTGGATCGGCGGTGGCGAGTCGAAGTCGTTAGCCGCCTTGCGCCATGCCCACAGGGCATCGAGCAAGCGGTTGGCGGTGGTCTTGTCGTCGGCAAAGGACATGGTGGCCAACACGCGGCGATGGTCGCTCATTCCGAGGTCGATGTGGCGATGCTCGCGCAGCCAGTCGGCGGCCTGGTAGCCCGAGGTGCCGGTCGCCGAAACGTCCATCAGCACCTGAAGCCGGTCAAGGTCATGAGAGGCCTGGACACCGAGCAGCTCATCGTCGAGCACCTCGACATCCGGGATCAGCTCAATGTCGTCGCGAAGCCCCCGCACCAATTCCAGTGCGTCGCCGAGTAATTCGCGGCCATGCTCGACCATCTGCCTGCGCCAGCCGTCAAGCGCCGCATACACCATCACGTTCGGACTCGTGGTCATCAGAAGGTCGGCGCACTCCGACAGCCGGTCCCGGTCGACCAGGTCGCCCTGCAGGTGAAAGACGGAACCCTGCTCGAACCCGGCGCCCATCTTGTGCACGCTCACGACACACACATCGGCACCGGCGTCCATCGCCCACGTCGGCAGGTTCTCATGGAAGGGAAGGTGTGCACCCCAGGCCTCGTCGACGATGAGCGGCTTGCCGCGGTCATGACATACCTGTGCGATGCCGGCAAGGTCCGTGCAGGTGCCATATGGGCTCGGGCTGACCACCAAGGCTCCGGCGGCATCGGGGTATTCGTCCCACGCCTTGCTCACGTCCTGAACCGATGGTGGGTGGGAGAAGTGGCGGTCGGCATCCCAGCGAGGAGCGATCCATCGGGGTTGCAAGCCCGAGAAGATCAATCCGGCGACGACCGACTTATGGCTGTCGCGGGCGACCAGGAGGCTGCCGTCACACCCGGCGACCGCCATCATGGCGGCCTTCACCGATAGCGAGCTTCCGCACGTCGAGAAGAACGCGACGTCGGCTCCGACCGCCTCGGCCATCAGATCTTCGGCCTTCTTCAGGTACTTGTTGCTGGTCCGGCGATCGTCCAGCCCGCCACTGGCGAGCAGGTCGTCGTGGAATGGTTCGCGCCCGAGCACTGTCAGCACGCGGTCATCCGTCCCGCGGCCTTGGCGATGACCAGGCGGGGTGTATCCGTATCTGTCGCACTTCCGATAGTCGACCAGGGCGTCGAGCAGCGGTGCAGCCGATTGGTCCATAAGCGGTGGAATACCCGCGGCGGGAGTGCTCAACCGTTGGATCGTCGTCGGAAAGCATCGGACGCGTCGGGCGCGGAGCTCAACGGCAGCCGGTGGGTTGCGAGCTATCCTCTCAACTTCTGATCCGCGTAAGCCACCAGCTGGGCTTGCATGTCGGGATATGGTGCGGCCGATGGGAATTCGAGCCCGTCGCGGACGGCGATCGCGGCCTGAACTGCGGCATGAATCGCTGCGCGATAGGCTAGCGAGCCGGTCGACACCCGGCGCACCCCCAGTTCGGCCAGTTCGGCCAGCGAGCGCCCCGGAATGGCAAGCACATTGACGGGTCGTTTGATCGCCGCCGTGAGCTCGCGCAGGTCCTGCGGACCGCTCGCACCGGGGACGAAGATGCCGTCCGCGCCTGCGTCGACGTACTGGATGGCACGGTCCAGTGTCGCGGCCACCGTGGCGTCTTGGCCGAGCCAGTAGGTGTCGACCCTGGCGTTGACGAACACGTCGGGTGAGCGTTCTTTGATGGCACGGACTTTGGCGGCGTGATCCTGCGCCGGGATCAATCGCTCAATGGTGCTGTCCTCGATGTTGACGCCGTCGACGGGGAGTCGGTTGACGTAGTCGGCGACCGTGTCCGGATCGTCCGCGTAGCCGTCCTCTATGTCCACGCTGACGTAACAGCCGAGCGGTCTCAGTGCCGCGGCGAGGGTGACATTGGCTTCCTTGGTGGCGCGGCCGCCGTCGGGCCGACCCGCGCTCGACGCCACTCCGAAGCTGGTCGTGCCGATCGCGGGGAACCCGCAGTCCAGCAGCGCCAACGCCGATGGCACATCCCATGCGTTGGGCAGCAGCAGCGGCAGCTCGCGGTAGTGAAGGTCAGCGAAAGTCACTCGTCAGTCCATGGTGTGACCGGCCGGTCGCGCCGTTCGCCGTCGACGATCATGTCGACCCGTTCGTCGAAGAAGCAGATGTGGTCGCGGACGAATTCGGCGTCGTGGAGGGGTTCGTGGTACGTCCACGCCACGTCCCGGGGGCCGTCGGGCACCGAGTAGTAGGACGCGCGGCCCTTGTACGCGCAGTACGTCACGGTGTCACTGGGTTCGAGCCGGACAGCGACATCTTGACGCGGCAGGTAGAACCGCACAGGCAGCAGCGTCTCGAACAACATGATCGGCCGGGAGGACTCGGCCAGAAGCCGCCCGTCCAGTTCGATGCGGACGTGTCGGCTGCTGCGCAGTACGTCGATCCGGCTGAACGGATCGTGCGGGTGGGACACGATCGGTTCTTCCTCCTCGCGCCACTCGAACGCGTTGAACTCGAGGATGACGTAGTCGGCGAGGTCGGGGTCGTCAGGACGAAACGCGGCGGCCGCGCCGGTCTCCTCGCCGGCGATGACGTCGAATGCGGTGCCGGCACAGGAGTGCGCGTCGAACGGGATCGTCGGATCGAGGATGGGTCGCGAGCTGATCGCGGGCAGCCGTACACCGACGTTTTCGTCGGCGCCCGACTCGGCACCCGCGGGCACCAGCTGCCCGGTCAGCGCCGACAGTGGCACCGCGTACGTCGGGACGACGCGACGGGGCTCCCAGACCAGCCGTGCCTCGTCCGTGTCGGCGACCGGCTCACCACCAAGCCGGACCCGAACCCGTTTCGCCGTGGGCTGATACCGCAGCGTGTTGAGGTTGCCGCTCAGCAGGTCCATCATCCGGACGGCCATGCACCCACGCTACTTGTTGGGTGGACGCAGCACCCTCATCGCGAGCTGCATCAGCGGTTGCGGGACGTGGTCCCGCGCCGCCAGCGCCGCGTTGGCCACCTGGGTGCGCGCGGGAGTGCCTCGGCCGAACATGCGGTTCAGTGGACCGCCCGTGGGCTCGAGGTCGACGTGTAGTGGCGGCTTCCCGTCGGCGGCGCCCAGCGCCTGCGAGATCACGATGCGCTGGATCTCGCTGGTGCCCTCAAAAATGGTGTACAGCTTGGCGTCCCGGTACCACTTCTCCACGGGATGGTCTTTGACGTAGCCCCAACCGCCCATGGTCTGGACGGCGCGTTCGGTACTGCGGACGGCGACCTCGCTGGCGGCCAGCTTGGACATCGACCCCTCGCCGCGCTCGAAGAGCACACCGGTGGCGGCCATCCATGATGCGCGCCAGGTCAGCAGCCGCGCAGCGTCGATGTCAGTGGCCAGATCGGCCAGCGGAAATGCGATGCCCTGGTTGTCGATGATCGGGCCGCCGAAGGCCTCCCGCCGGTTGGCGTACTCGGTGACGTATTCCAGTGCCGCCCTGGCGATTCCGAGCGCTTGAGCAGCGACCATCGGGCGCGTCTGCTCGAAGGTGCCGAGCGTGGCGGAACCGGTACGACGGCCACCAGCCGCGGCCTCCCGGGCCTTTGCCAGCTTGTGTTCGAGCTTTTCGGGTCCGCCGAGCAGGTTGTCGCCGGGCACCCGGACACCGTCGAACTTCAGCTCCGCGGTGTGCGAGGCGCGGCAGCCAAGCTTGTCCAGCTTGCGGACCATCTGCAGGCCCGGCGTGCCGCCCGGCACGATGAACAGGGCCTGACCGCGATGGCCCAACTCTTCGTCGACCACCGCGTTGACGACATGGACGTTAGCGATGCCGCCGTTGCCGATCCACATCTTGTGGCCGTCGATGATCCAGTCATCACCGTCGCGACGGGCGCGGGTCCGCAGGTTCCGCACGTCGCTGCCGCCCTCGGGTTCGGAGATCGCCAACGCCGCGAGCTTGAGATCGCCCGGCGTGCCGAAACATTCGGGCGCCCAGCGCAGGATCTGCTCCGGCGTCGCGGCCTGTCCGATTGCAGATAGTGCCAGCGCGGGCATCACGACGGCCAGGCCGATGCCGGCGCAGCCCCAGAACAGCTCCTCCATGAACATCGGAAGAGACAGTCCGGTCGGGTCGCCGATCAGGTCGCGGTAAAACAGTGGGCTGTAGAAGCCACGCTCGGCCGCCTCCTCCAGCACCGGCCACGGGAACTCCTGGCGCTGGTCGTACCCGGACGCGACCGGACGGACCACCTCCTCGGCGAAGCCGTGGGTGCGCTTGACGAGGTCATGCTGTGCCGCAGTAGGGGTGAGGTCGAAGCTCATGCCGAGCCCGTGAGTTCAGTCGACATGTGTTCACCAATACCCACCGGCGCGGCATCGGAATCGTCGGCTCAATCGACGCCGATCGCCACTTCGGTGGACTTGACGAACACCGTCGCAGGCATCCCGGGCCGCAACCCGAGATCCTCGGCAGCATCCTTAGTGATCGACGAGGTGATGATCTGATCGCTGCCGTCGAGGCGGACTTTCACCGTGGCCATCACGGCGCCGAGGTTGACTTCGGTGATCACTCCGGTCAGCTGGTTTCGAATCGATAGCCGCATGCTGCGCAGCCTAGGCGCCTAGCGTGATGTTCGATGAAACTCGAGGCCCTTCATCTTCGGCAACGCGATGGCGTCACCTGCGGCCCCAGCGTCGCGGTGGTGGGCGGCGCGCTGCTGGACCCGAGGTACCGGGCCAAGCTCTCGAGCCCGGAATCGCGGCAGGCGTGGTTCGCGAGCGAACAACTGCGCGTGCATGGCGAGGTGAACAAGATCTGGCCACGCATGCTCGGCACCACCCCGGTGGGTATCGCCCGCGCGCTGACGGAGCGTTGCGCCGCGGCCGGCGTGCGCTACCGCTGGCGGTTGTTCCGTGGCCGGCGGGACAACCTGTCCGACGTGCTGCCCGCCGTGCGCATCGGCCTGCCGGTGGCGATGCTCATCGGACGGTTCATTCCCCGGCACTGGGTGCTGATCGTGGACGCGGCCGGGGACGAATTACAGTGCTACGAACCGTCATCGGGTGAGGTGCGGCCCGTCGGGATGGATGCCGTGCGTGGGTCGCGGCTGACCGGGCTGGGCTATCCGCGTCCGTTCGCGTTCGTGTTGCCGTGCTCGGCGACCGGATAATGTTTCGAAGGTCGCAATGTCAACTCGGCAGTGTTCGTGGGAGCCCGAAGCTGGGCAGCACGCTGTTGTCAAACCGCGTCAGGGCGCTGATGTGGTTGCCCGCGAGGGTAAGCACCATCAGCCCGTTGGCGTGCAGTACCAAAGCGTGGGGATCTTTGGTGTAGATCCCGAAGGCGGGTTGGCCGTTGGCCCGGGTTGGTATCAGTCGGTAGGTGCGTCTCTCGCGGAAGGTCACCGCGCTATGGAACTGTGCCGCAAGTTCGCGGACGTGATACTGGAATGGCCATGGGGGCATGGACACGCGGACATCTTCGGTGAGCCTGGCGACCAGGCCTCGCACGTCTGCAATGGAGTACGCGCGGGTGAAGCCGGCAACAAGCTCTTGTTCGGCGGGCGAGTTCGGCGCTGGTGGCGGCGGGCAGTCATCTGACCGGCTGAGCTCTTGCCGCAGGGTCGCGCGGGCGCGTTTGAGTGCGCTCGCTACCGCCTGCTCGGTGGAATCGAGCATGTCGGCCACCTCGCGCGTTGAGTATCCGAGGACATCTCGCAGGATGAGCACGGCCCGTTGACGTGCTGGTAGCAGCTGCCCTGCCATGATGAACGCGAGCGATGTCGCTTCGCCGGCTTGGTAGCGGGCCTCCGGGCCCGGCGCCTCGGCTGGGACGCCCTCCAGAAGCAGATCGGGGTAAGGCTGCAGCCACACCACCTCACCCAGCCCGGAGGGCTCGGGCAGATCAAGCCCGCTCACCGGCGGGCCCGATCGGGGGCGACGGCCCGCCGAACGCAACGCGTTGAGGCAGCGGCTGGTCGCGATCCGGTAGAGCCAGGTGCGCAGCGAAGCGCGTTCCTCGAACCCTGGCAAGCCCTGCCAGGCAGCCAACAGTGTTTCCTGCAGGGCGTCCTCGGCGTCTTGGGCCGAACCGAGCATCCGGTAGCAATGGACCTGTAGCTCGCGTCGAAACGGATCGACCAGCTGCCCAAACGCGCGGCCGTCGCGCGCGCGGGCCCGGGTCAACAGCTCTTCGTTCACCGCCCACCGCACTCCGATTCCACGTCAAGGTCTCCACAAATATTGACCCCGTGTGTGCAGCAAGTTGGGCGCTTTGCGCCCTGTGTGCCCGCGCCGCGGTGTCTGCCCAGGTGACGGGTTGGCTGCATCGGCGAGCCCGCCTACCGCCAAGCGAAACAGGAGACAGTAATGAGAACGATCATTGAATACACGCTTGCCTCAATCGACGGCGTGTTCGCGGGACCCGAAACTCGCAGGTTCTATGACTACCGCGACGACGCTTACTACCGCGACGGACTGGGCCTGCTGGTGTCGTGCGATGCGATGCTGATGGGCCGGGTCACCTACGAGGAGTTGGCCAAGATCTTTGCGGGACGACAGCAGCATCCCTGGACCGATCGGCTCACCACCATCACCAAATACGTGTTCTCCTCGGCATTGGAGCACGTCGACTGGGACAACTCGGTGATCGTGCGCGGTGATGTCGAGACCGAGGTGACCAAGCTCAAGCAGCAAGACGGTGGGCCCCTGTTGGTCTTTGGCCACGGGCTGCTCGCGCAGGCCCTGTTGAAGGCCCAGCTGCTTGACGTGCTCGACCTGTCGATCCATCCGTTCATCGCCGGGTCGGGAGGCCTGTTGTTTCACCAAGATCAGGCGGCGGCAATGAAACTCACCGCGACGAAGTCCTTCTCCAACATTGTGAAGCTGACTTACGAGCCACAGTATGACCGGTCCTGACCGCGGAGCCGTGCGTGTGAGCGCGCCGCGCGGAACCCTATCGAACATATGATCGGACGATGGGCGAGCTCCAATCGATCGGCTACAACGGGCAGCCCGTCCAGCAAGCCTTCCGTCGGGTTGATCCGCCGGCGGATGTTCTCGTCGACCTGGCCGCGCTGTTCCCGCGCGAGCCGCATCGCGCCGGCGGTTACAACCCGGCCGGGCTGCAGATGCATGCCGTCGTCGAGGGCCGACTGACGTGTTGGGGGATCTGCGAGCAGGGCTATTGGTGGGGCCTGGTCTCTTACGAGATCGCCTACGGCGCGCAGCGGAAGTCCGTCACGCATTGGATACCCGCGTGGATGCTCAAGCGGAAGGCAGACTCGTAATGCTTACGGGTCGTTTTCGTCGTCGTTTTCGTCGTCGGGTAGTAGGCAGCGCTCGGGGTGGTGGTATTTGTTGACGCGGGCTTGGCCGGTGTCTAGGTGGCACCGCACGCGCCTGCGGGTCCAGCATCCCGCGCAGCTCGCTCATCCCGTCGCACTGCTGCTTGCCCAGGATCAGGTAGCGCCGCCGGGCCCGATCGGCATCGGTCAGGTCGCCGTCTTGATCCAGCAGCGGCGCCAACACCTCCCCGGTCGTCGTCCGCCGCGGCCCCAGATCGCGGGCCTCATGGACGCGCCGACCCGCCTCGTTTTTCGAAATCCGCTACAACGTCGACAACGCACCGGCCAACGAGGACTCGCCCAACTCCGCAACCGGGGCCTCGGCCATCCCGGCCACCAGCCGATGCCCCACCACCGCCCGACCACGGATCAACGTCTCCCCCAACAGCTCCTGCAACTCCGCGGCCATCGCCGCGATCCGCATACCGATCCGCTCCGAACCCATAGCTCATGAACCTGACTCGGAGGTGGAACCCGGTTTGCCGTCGTATGGGGCTCCGTAGACGGCCGCGGCTATTCGTCGCTGGGCCTCGCCTTCCGAGATCCGCAACGTCTGCGACAGCACCTGGGCCCACGAAGCGCCGCCGAACTGAGGGGGCGGGACTTCGCTGATGAGCTGTCCCAACAGCCGCCGGTCGACGGCGGCCATCTTCTTGTCGATCTCTTCCAGCCGGCTGAGCAACGCCCGTTGCTCCGATGGGAGCAGCGACTGCAGTGGTATCGCGGCGATCGCTGCGTATGCGGCTTCCGCGGCCTCAACGGTGTCGATGATCTGAGCTTTAATCGAACGCACGTTCGAATGATAGCGGGGCACACCGACACTGGGATCTGGGTGGTTACTTGGAGGATTTCGCCTGCTCAAGCGCGATCGGTGGCAGGTACTCGCCGCGCACGCTGCGATGCCACCACGCTCGTTCGCGCCGCAATTCGCGCCACGTCGTGAAGCGGTATTCATAGAGCTGCGCGCGCACGTAGCGAGGCGCCGCATCGGGGAAGGGATTACGGTGCAGCAGCCGAAGTGTCGCCGGATCGTTCTGCAGCAGGCGGACGATAAACGGTCCCAACCAGGGCAGGGCGTACGCCGGTGAGAGGGCGGCGAACCACATGAGCCAGTCCAGTCGAAGGTGGTACGGGGCCCACTGCCGCGGCAGGCGATGCGTCGGACCGGGCTTGCCCTTGAATTCGTATTCCTTCCACACCGTGCGCTGGGTGATCTCCGACTCGTCGGTGCCTTCAATCACCACCTCCATTCGGATCCGGCTGATGGTGCCGAAGGCGCCGTACGTGTTGACCAGGTGCAGCGGATTGAAGGCCATATTCATGCGCTGACGGCGTGAAATCAGGTTGCGCACCGGCCAGAAGCTCAGGGCTACCTGCAAAGCCGCAACTGCGACTACCAGGCCGGTGAACCAGGTTGGCGGTGCCGCGAGGCTTTGCGGCTCGGACACCGGCAGCACTCTGGCCGCCGATGATGCGTCGATCGCGCTGAAGGCGAGAATGATTGTCAGCCAGTTCAGCCAGGCGAAGTTGCCCGAGAGCACGAGCCACAACTGGGTGACGACGACGATCGCGGCGGCCACGCTCGCGACGGGTTGCGGCGCGAACAGCCCGAACGGCACGACGATTTGGGCGAAATGATTGCCGGCCACCTCGACTCGGTGCAACGGCCGGGGCAGGTGGTGGAAGAACCAGCTGAGCGGTCCGGGCATCGGCTGCGTTTCGTGGTGGTAGTACAGGCATGTCAGGTCGCGCCAGCACGTGTCACCGCGCAGCTTGATCAATCCCGCGCCGAACTCGACCCGGAACAGCAGCCAACGGAACAGCCACAGCACCAGCAGCGGCGGCGCAATTGTGTTGTTGCCGAGGAAGATCGCGAGGAACCCCGCCTCCAGAAGGATGGATTCCCAGCCGAATCCGTACCACGTCTGCCCGACGTTGACGATCGACAGATAGAGCACCCATAGCAGCAGCCACATCAGCATCGCGGTCCACAACGGAACCACATCGGCAGCGCCCGCGACGAGGGCAGCCGATAGCGCCGCGCCGAACCAGCTGACGGCGGCGAAGAACCGATCGGAATAGTGGAAATGAAAGATGCTCGGTGTCTGCCGAAACGACCGCCGAGCCAGGAACCGCGGCACCGGCAACAACCCGCGCCGGCCAATGAGCGGGCGGAACTGGATGGCGGCGCCTAGGAACGCGATCAGATACAGCGCCGCGGTACCGCGCAGCAGCGCCTGCCGAGCGAACCAGTATTCGGGTGCCGCGAACCAGTCCATGCCAGCAACTCCTGCAGCGACCGATCGTTATACCAATGGTTGTACCCACTTTCAAGATCTATGGTTGTTGAATGGCTAGAAAGTTCGCCACCGCCGAGATGGTTGCGCTGCCGGAGCTACTTGACTTCGTCCGACCCCGACATCGGATGGTGCTCACCACGTTTCGTGCGGACGGGTCGCTGCAGAGTTCGCCGGTGTCCGGCGGCGTCGATGACGCGGGCCGCATCGTCATCGCGAGCTATCCGCAACGCGCTAAGTCAGCCAACGTACGGCGCGCCGGGCGCGCCAGCGTGATGGTGATGTCGGACGAATTCAACGGCCCCTACGTGCAGGTCGACGGCGATGCCGAGGTGATCGATCTGCCCGATGCCGTCGAGCCGTTGGTCGACTACTACCGGTCGATCGCCGGAGAGCATCCCGACTGGGCCGAGTACCGGCAGGCGATGCTCGATCAGGGTAAGTGCCTGATCAGCATCACGCCGCGGCGCTGGGGTCCGGTCGCCACCGGTGGCTTCCCGCCCCAGTAGCGGTCTCAGACGCCGTTGAGATCAAGCGTCATCGAACCGGCGGGATCGGCCCGGAACTTCCCGGTACCGGCCACGTTCGCCAGGCCGTCTGTTCCGGACGCGACTCGCAACTCGGCGGTCGCCACGCCGTCTCGATAGGTGCCGTCGTGCAGCAACACCATGCTTCCGTCCTTGCCGGCGACCGTGGCCTTGATGTGTTCGATGCCGACGTAGAGCGCACTGTTGTCCGGCGCATAAGTCATTAGCCACTTGGTCGTCGACGTGCCCTGGATGTCGCCTTCGTAACGCGTCGTCACCAGGGCCTCGGTCAGCTTCGTTGTCTCATCGCCGTCCTCGAACGGAGTCTCGTCCCAACTCGCGATCTCAAAGCGGGCCTCGATGTGTCTGCTCATTGCGGAGGAATACCCTGTGTCCGCGTGCCGGAATCGCCGGGCCGGACAGGACGGCAGGCGCCGTCTGTGGTAGTCAGAGCAGGGTGGCCGCCGTTGCGTCCGCTAGTACGTCAAACTATAGTCTGGACACATGTCCAGAGGGTTCGGAGTCTTTGCGTGACACGATTTGGCCAGCTCACACGGGCCGCCGGACCCTGGTTCTCTTCGCTGCTGCTGCGCGCCTCGGTGTAGTGAGCTGAGCATGCGCATCGCCTTGTTGTCCTACAGGAGCAAGACCCACTGCGGCGGGCAAGGGGTCTACGTTCGCCACCTCAGCCGCGGCCTTGTCGAGCTCGGCCATGACGTCGAGGTGTTCTCCGGACAGCCCTATCCCGAGGTGCTCGACCCGCGGGTGCGGCTCACCAAGGTGCCCAGCCTCGATCTGTACCGCGACCCGGATCCGTTCCGCATCCCGCGGCCCAGCGAGATCCGCGACGGCATCGACGTCCTCGAGTTGATGACGACGTGGACGGCCGGTTTCCCCGAGCCGCGGACGTTCACGCTGCGCGCCGCACGGCTGCTGGCCGAGCGTCGGGGTGAGTTCGATGTCGTGCACGACAACCAGAGCCTGGGCACGGGTCTGTTGAAGATCGCCGGCCTGGGCCTGCCCGTGGTGGCGACCGTGCACCATCCGATTACGCGGGACCGGGTCCTCGATATCGCAGCCGCGCGGTGGTGGCGCAAACCGATGGTCCGCCGCTGGTACGGGTTCGCGGAGATGCAGAAAAGCGTCGCCCGCCAGATTCCGGAGTTGCTGACCGTCTCGTCGACGTCGGCAGCCGACATCGCCGAAGACTTCGCGGTGTCCCCTAGCCAGCTGCACGTTGTGCCGCTGGGCGTGGACACCGAACTGTTTAGGCCCGCAGAACATCGCGTTCGCAACCGGGTCATCGCGATCGCCAGTGCGGACGTTCCGCTCAAAGGCATCGGCCACATGCTGCACGCGGTTGCGAAGTTGCGGGTCGAACGCGACCTCGACGTTCAGCTCGTCGCCAAGCTGGAACCCAACGGCCCGACCGAGAAGCTGATCGCCGAGTTAGGCATCTCGGATATTGTGCACATCTCGAGCGGCCTGTCGGACGCCGAGCTCGCCAGCCTGTTGGCGTCGGCCGAACTCGCCTGCATCCCTTCGCTTTACGAGGGCTTCTCACTGCCTGCGGTGGAGGCGATGGCGAGCGGCACACCGATCGTCGCCAGCCGTGCGGGGGCGCTGCCGGAGGTGGTCGGGGATGACGGCGAATGCGCGCGCCTGGTCCGCCCCGCAGACGTCGATGAACTTACGCAGGTCCTTGGCGAATTGCTCGACTCTCCACTTGAGCTGCGCCGTCTTGGCGCATCCGGGCGTCGGCGCGCACTCGACGTGTTCAGCTGGGAATCCGTTGCGGCGCAGACCGTTGCCGTCTACGAACGGGCGATCGTGTGCTGACCGTCGACTTCGACCGGCTCGGCGTCGGTGCAGGTACAAAGGTGATCGACGTCGGCTGCGGCGCCGGTCGACACACCTTCGAGGCATATCGGCGTGGGGCCGATGTGATCGGCTTCGACCAGAACGCGTCCGACCTCAACGACGTCGACGAGATCCTGCAGGCGATGAAGGATCAGGGTGAGGTGCCCGCCTCGGCGCGGGCCGAAGCGGTCAAGGGGGATGCACTCGACTTGCCGTATCAGGATGGCAGTTTCGACTGTGTCATCGCATCGGAGATCCTCGAACACGTTCCCGAGGACGACCGGGCGATCTCGGAACTTGTGCGCGTGCTCAAGCCAGGCGGCACGCTGGCGATCACCGTTCCGCGGTGGCTGCCGGAGCGGATCTGCTGGGCGTTGTCCGACGAGTACCACGCCAACGAAGGCGGCCATATCCGGATCTACCGCGCCGGCGCGCTGCAGGACAAGGTCCTCGCACACGGCCTGCGGCTGACGGGCAGACATCACGCGCACGCGCTGCACTCGCCGTTCTGGTGGCTGAAATGCCTTGTCGGAACCTCGAACTCCGATCACCCCGCCGTCACGGCCTATCACAAACTGCTGGTGTGGGACATGGTGAAGCAACCATGGCTCACCCGCACGGCCGAGTCGCTGCTGAATCCCGTGATCGGCAAGAGCGTGGCCCTGTACTTCCGCAAGGCGGAGGTGCCTGTTGCCGTTGTATGACGTGCCGGCGGTGGCCGGGGTGTTCACGCCCGGGCAGTGCAGGCAGACCGCGACGTCGATAGCCACAACCCAGGAATCCTCCGGCGCCATACCGTGGTTCGACGGCGGCCACACCGACCCGTGGGATCACGTCGAGAATGCGATGGCGCTCACTGCCGCCGGCCTGATCGAACCCGCGCGCGGCGCGTTCGAATGGTGCTGCACCGCCCAGCGGCGAGATGGTTCCTGGCCCATCCAGCTGCGCAACGGCGTTGTCGAAGACGCCAACAGCGACAGCAACTTCTGCGCCTACATCGCCACCGGCGTCTGGCATCACGTGCTGGTCACCGGCGACCGGCACTTCGCCGAGACCATCTGGCCCGTCGTCACCAAGGCGATCGACTTCGTGCTGGGCCTTCAGCAACCTGGCGGCGAAATCTCCTGGGCCAAAGCGGCATCGGGCCCTGAACCCGACGCGCTGCTGACCGGGTGCGCGAGCATCTACCACAGTATCCGGTGCGCGCTGGCGCTGGCGGACTACTGCGACGACCCGCAGCCCGAATGGGAGGTTGCGGTCGGACGGCTCGGCCATGCGATCGCCCACCACCCCGAGTTGTTCGTGGTCAAGGACCGGTGGTCCATGGAGTGGTACTACCCGGTGCTGGGTGGCGTGCTGCGTGGTGAGGCGGCACGGTCACGCATCGAAGAGCGGTGGGGCGACTTCGTCGTTCCCGGCCTCGGCATTCGTTGCGTCGACGACCGGCCGTGGGTGACCGGAGCCGAAACCTGTGAGCTGGTAATGGCATTGGACGCCATGGGCGACACAAAGCGGGCCCATGAGCAGTTCGCGGCGATGCATCACCTGCGCGAAGACGACGGCTCATACTGGACCGGGCTGGTGTTCGCCGACGGCAAGCGGTGGCCCGAGGAGCGCACCACATGGACGGGTGCGGCCGTCATCCTCGGCGCCGATGCGCTGTCGCGCACCACCGCAGCTAGCGGGATCTTCCGCGGTGCGGACCTGCCGCGCGGCCTTGAAGGCGAATACGACTGCGCGTGCGCCACGAGCGATCGTTAGCTCCAGCTGGCAGACTGTGCGCATGGCACAGATAACGTTGCGTGGAAATCCGATCAACACGGTCGGCGAGCTGCCCGCCGTCGGATCCCGGGCCCCGGGGTTCACACTGACCGGCACCGATCTCAGCGCTGTCAGCAGCGATCAGTTCCGCGATAAGCCGGTGTTGCTGAACATCTTTCCGTCTATCGACACACCGGTATGCGCGACCAGCGTGCGGACCTTCAACGAGCGCGCCGCCGCAGGCGGGCTTTCTGTGCTGTGCGTGTCGAAGGATCTGCCGTTCGCACAGATGCGATTCTGCGGTGCGGAAGGCATCGAGAACGTCGCGACGGCGTCGGCGTTCCGCGACAGCTTCGGCGAGGATTACGGCGTCACCATCGTCGACGGACCGATGGCCGGGCTGCTTGCCCGCGCCGTCGTTGTGATCGGCGCGGACGGAAACGTCGCATACACCGATCTGGTGCCCGAAATCGCTACCGAGCCCAACTACGATGCGGCGCTCGCGGCATTGAGCTCGTCGGCGTAATTGTGAACGAAAGCCGTTTTCGCACAATCGGGTAAGGGACATGCGGTTGCAGCGAGGCGCGCTGGTAACCCGAGCTGGCTTCGAATCGCCTATTTACATCGACACTCGACACTACTACGCTTTGTAGTAGTGATGGGTGAGGTGATATTCCATGTCCGTTGTGAAGGGTCGTGCGTTGAGGTGGTCGGCGGTCGCATTCGCGATCGGCTTCGGCATTCATGGTCTGGACCACCAGCGCCGAGGGATGTCGGCGTCGCCGATGGCGGTCATGATCGGCGGCACCATCCAGGGCGTGCTGGTAGTCATTGCAGTGGCAATGGTGCTGACCAGCCGCTACCGAGCACCGGAGGCGGCGATCGGCATCGGGTTCGGTAGCGCGGCGCTGTTCACTTACGCGCACGTCCTGCCTACGTTTTGGAGCGGCTTCCAAGACAGTTTCGTCTCGTTGCCGCATACCAATGTGAACTGGTTCTCATGGCTGAGCGCGGTTGCCGAGGTCGGCACCGGCATCGTCTTCGGGGTTGTCGGCGTCCGAGCCGTACACGACCGGGGGGCCCGCGGTACCGCAGGATCGTTGTCAAGGTCGGGTACCCAACTTCGCGTGATAAGCCGCTAGCGACCAGCAGGCATGGATTCTGTTGCGGCACACCGGTTTAACACTCAAGGTTGGATGCTGGTGCTCCCGTTTGGCCGTGGTTGGAGGTTGGCGTGTGGCGAATGCTCCCTGGCTGCAGGGATGCGACCCATGGTCACCGGATGTGCTGCGCCGGTGACCATGAGTCAGCAGCCGTATGTCTCTGTGACGGAGGAACTTTCGCCTCGCCGACGGGCGGCGATGAGGCGAAGTCCTCCCGCCCATGCGTCCGGGAAGCCCTCAGCTCGGCGGCCCCATGGTGATCGTACGGACCCTGTTACGAGTTTCCTCCGCTGCACTGCTATCGATGCTTGTGCCGACCACCTCGATGAAGGTCCTGGAACCCTCGGGTAAACAGGTGACCAACACCGCGACACCTTCTCCATTGAGAGTGCCGGCACCGCCGATGTGGGGATCGGCCGTAAAGGTCACCTGTAGGCCGGTCTCGGTGATTGCAAATGCCGCGTCTTTCATAGCCTCTGCTTGTGACTTTGCCCTTGTGTCCGAACCCACGTGGATAACGGGAGATGGATCGGCCATGACTGCTCCTTTGTTTGATGGATGGCAACCCCATGCGCGGACAATGCGCACGAACTAGATCCTTGGTCGCCCTTATCAGAAGCGCATGAGTACCCGACTACTCGAATTTCCGTTATGGCGACGGTTCGCCGTCAGAAGGGCTGGTCCCATCGCTCTGAGGGCGGATCGATTCGGAATTGTGATGAGTAGCAGGTGATTTAGCCACGACTCTGGAGACTTCCAGTCGGGGTGCGCGCTAATCGCCGGTGGCTGCGGTGATCCGCTCCAGCACCCGCATCGAGCCGGTCGCCGATACCTCACGGAAGTCGCCGGTGTCCAGCGCCCGCCGGTAGATGTGGAAAGGCGCCTGGCCGCCATCGTTGGGATCAGCGAACACGTCGTGAATGATCAGCCCGCCGCCGAGGTCGACCCACCTGGCCCATCCATCGAAGTCGCGTTGCGCGGCCTCCTCGGTGTGCCCGCCGTCAATGAACAACAGCCGCAGAGGTGTGCGCCAGCCGCGCGCCACCAGCGGTGACTTCCCGACGATGGCGACGACATGATCGTCCAGCCCGGCGGCGTCGAGGGTGTGCCGCAGCGTCGGCAGCGTATCGAACAGGCCGGTGACCGCGTCGACCATCGACGCGTCGTGGTACTCCCAACCCGGCTGGTGCTCGTCGGAGCCGTGATGGTGGTCGACGGTGTAGACGATCCCGCCGCTCTGCTGCGCCGCGGCGCCCAATAGCACGGTGGATTTGCCGCAGTACGTTCCGATTTCAACGCCGACACCGTCGCCGAGATAGCGAATGGCGGCGTCGTAGAGCGCGCGACCTTCGTCGGCCGGCATGAACCCGGTGACCTGATCGGCGAGGGCGAACAGTCGCGCAGCGGCTGCGGGTAGTGCGGTGTCGACGTTGCTCATCGGGTTCCAACTTACCGTTGCTGGTGATACGCGGTTGTAGTAGCGTCCGGACACGTGTCTGATCCGGTCCTTGAGTCGACCCGGCGCCGTCTGACCGCGAAGCAGGCCGACACTGTCGATCGCCTTGGCCGGGCCGCGGTCGAGCTCCTTCGCCGGGACGGGTTCGCCGGTTTGACCGTGCGACGGGTGGCCGCCGAGGCCGGTGTGGGGGCAGCCACCGCCTATACCTACTTCTCCTCCAAGGAGCATCTTGTCGCCGAGGTGTTTTGGCGCCGGCTGGCCGCTTCGCCGCCCGCCGCGCACAAGTCGGACGATCCCGCCGGCCGCGTCACCGAAGTGCTCCAGCATATTGCGCTGCTCGTCGCCGGCGAGCCGGAGTTCGCCGGGGCGGTGACCACTGCTCTGCTGGGCAAGGACCCCGACGTGGAGGTGCTGCGACAGCGCATCGGCCGCGACATTCGCGACCGGCTGGCCGCCGCGCTCGGGCCTGACACCGATCCGGATGTCATCGATTCGCTCGAGATGCTCTACTCCGGTGCGTTGGTGCGCGTCGGCATGGGATACGCGTCCTATGCCGACATCGCGCGGCGGCTGGAGCGCTCGACCCGGCTGATCCTTGGTTAGCCGCGGGGGCCGAGAATCGCCGTCGCCGCCGCGTACGCGGGCTCGATAATGCCGCGCACGTCGCGGTCATCCTCGACCAACAGCGCAGTGAGCTCCCGCAACCCACCCAGCAGAATGAGGGCAAGGGGGCGCGAGGTCGGCGGCAGCTGCGCGCGTCGGAACCCGGGGCTGTCGGTGAGATCGACAAGCATGTCGGTGAGTGCCCCCATGGCGAGGCGATGCAGGGGGCGGGCCGCGACCCCGAGCGCGGGTGCCTCGCGGATCCAGCTCAGCGTGATCGCCGGACGCGAGCCGATGTGGTCGACATAGGCTTCGGCTGCCTGTCGGATCTGGTCCCGCCAATCCGCCTCGGGATCGACGGCAGCCCGGATACCGGCGATCAAGTCATGGTTGTTCCTGTGCAGCAACTCGATCAGGCACTCTTCCTTGCTGGCGAACTGTTCGTAGAAGGTGCGCTTGGAGGTGCGCGCGTGCCGCACGATGTCGGCGACGGTGGTGTCGCGATATCCGCGCTCACCGATCGATGCGGCGAGCCCGTCGACCAACCGGTCGCGGAATGGGTCGGCGGCGGCTGAAGATTTCGGGAGGCGGGCGCCGTTGTCGAGCGCTGTCGTCATTTCGCCTCCCTGGAGCCCTTGTGCTTGTCTGGTACCAAGCGGTACCGTACTACAAACACCTACGGTACACCGAAGTACCAAGGAAGCGCTGGGAGTGATTCACCCATGACTGACACCGCAGTGACCGTCGAAACGAAAATCCCAACGACTTCGGGCAAGCAGCCGCCCGTCGTGCGCCTGCCCAGGCCCGTCCAGGGCGTCCTGTTGTCCGGCTTCCGGCGCTGGTTCTTGCGAAACGCGATGAAGCATTACGGCCCCGTCTTCGCCATCGACGTCCCGTACTTCGGCCGGACCGTCGTCGTCGCCGACCCTGGGCTGGTGCGGCAGGTGTTCCTCGCAAGCACCGACGACCTGCTCAACGTGCGACCCAACCTCAGCAGGATGTTCGGACCGGGGTCGGTATTCGCGCTGGACGGCAAGGAACATCGGGCGCGCCGCAAGCTGCTCGCACCACCGTTTCATGGCCAGAGCATCAAGAACTACGAAAAGGTCATCGAAGAGGAGACGCTCCGCGAGACCGCGACTTGGCCAGAGGGCGCCGAGTTCCGGACGCTCGAACCGATGAACAGGATCACGTTGAATGTCATCCTGCGCACCGTGTTTGGGGCCGACGGCGCGGAACTCGACTACCTGCGTGAGATCATCCCGCCGTGGGCCAAGCTGGGGTCACGGTTGGCCAGCCTGCCGGCGCCGCCGTTCAGCATGGGGCGGTACAGCCCGTGGGGCCGACTCGCAGAGTTCCGCTGCAACTTCGACCGCACCGTTTTCGAGCTGATCGACAAGACCGAAGCCGACCCGCTCCTCGAGGAGCGCACCGACATTCTGGCGCTGCTGCTGCGCAGCCGATACGACGACGGAACGCCGATGTCGCGCCAGGACGTTTCCGACGAATTGCTCACGCTGTTGGGCGCAGGGCATGAGACCACCGCGTCGACGCTGGGTTGGGCGTTCGAGCGGCTGCGCCGCCATCCGGACGTCCTCGCCGAGCTCGTCAAGGAAAACGACGAGGGCGGCAACGAATTCCGCCAGGCGATGATCCTCGAACTGCAGCGCAACCGGACCGTCATCGACTTCTCCGGCCGCCACGTCGCGGCGCCGCACTTCGATCTCGGCGACTGGCGGATTCCGCACGGCTACACCGTGATGATCGCCGTCGCCAACGTGCACGCCAATGCCGATGTCTTCCCGAATCCCGAGCGCTTCGATCCCTACCGTTTCGTCGGCGCCAGGACACCGACCGCCTGGGTGGCATTCGGCGGGGGAACCCGTCGCTGCATCGGCGCCGCATTCGCCAACGTCGAGATGGATGTCGTGTTGCGAACGGTGTTGCGGCACTTCATAATCGAGACCGACGACGCCCCTGACGAGAAGATCCATTTCCGGGGCATCGCGTTCACACCCAAGGCCGGCGGCCGCATTGTCGTGCGCCGCCGCGCGGCAGCCGCCGCTTAGGCTCCTCTGTCCCCGGTCCCCAGCTTGCGCGGGGGCCCATGCGCTTAGGCCGATGCGCGTGGGCCCAGCTGGGTTTCCCGCTTCGGCAGCTTCCAGCCGGGGCGGGGGAAGTGGCAGGTGTAACCGCTCGGGTAGCGCTCCAGGTAGTCCTGGTGCTCGGGCTCGGCATCCCAGAAGTCGCCGGCCGGCGTCACCTCGGTGACGACCTTGCCCGGCCACAGCCCGGACGCGTCGACGTCTGCGATGGTGTCCAGCGCGACGCGCTTCTGCTCGTCGTCGAGGTAGAAGATCGCCGACCGGTAGCTGGTCCCGACGTCGTTGCCCTGCCGGTTCTTGGTGGTCGGGTCATGGATCTGGAAGAAGAACTCCAGCAGCGCCCGATAGTCCGTCCGGGCGGGGTCGTAGGTGATCTCGATCGCCTCGGCGTGGCCCGGGTGGTTGCGGTAGGTGGCGTGCGCGTTCCGGCCGCCGGTGTAGCCAACCCGCGTCGTCACCACGCCGGGCTGCTTGCGAATGAGGTCCTGCATGCCCCAGAAGCAGCCGCCCGCCAGGATCGCCTTCTTGTAGTTGGTCATCTGGGCCTCCTCCGTCGTGAACAGCTTCTTGTACTCGCCGTAGCCTTCTGTCTCGAGATCGTCGAGGTGGATGAATCTCAGCGAAGCCGAGTTGATGCAGTAGCGCAACCCACCCTCGGATCGCGGGCCATCGGAGAACACATGGCCGAGGTGGCTGTCTCCGTGCACGGAGCGGACCTCGGTGCGGATCATCAGGTGGGAGACGTCGCGTTTCTCGGCGACGTTGGCGGGCTCGATCGGCTTGGTGAAGCTCGGCCAGCCCGTCCCGCTGTCGAACTTGTTGACCGAGGCGAACAGCGGCTCGCCGGACACGACGTCGACGTAGATGCCGGGCTCGTGGTTATCCCAGTACTCGCCGGTGAACGGCCGCTCGGTGCCGTTCGTCTGCGTCACGTAGTACTGCTCCGGCGACAGCGCGTCCACCGCCGCGGGGCTTTTGTTGTATTCCTTCGCCACATGCCCTCCTAGTTTCGGTACTCCTACAACCCGAAGTGCGGTCTGGATAGTTCCTCGTTACACCGGCCCAGGGCACTCGACAAACACAGGTAGAACGTGTTCTAGTTTTGAGTGTGACGGGTAGCACCTTCAGCCGCGCCGAACTGGCCGCGGCGTTCGAGATGTTCGAGGTGACGGTTGACCGCGCCGCCCAGACCCGCGACTGGGACCCTTGGGTCGAGCAGTACTCGCCGGACATCACCTACGTCGAGCACGCGGCGGGCACGATGCACGGGCGCGAGGAGGTCCGCGCCTGGATCTGGAAAACCATGGAGACCTTCCCGGGCAGCTACATGACCGCGTTTCCGTCGCTGTGGTCGGTGATCGACGAGCCCACCGGCCGAATCATCAGTGAGCTGGATAACCCGATGCGCGACCCCGGCGACGGCTCGATCATCAGCGCCACGAACATCTCGATCATCACCTACGCCGGCGACGGGCTGTGGTGCCGTCAGGAGGACATTTACAACCCGCTGCGGTTCGTCTCGGCAACCAGGAAGTGGTGCCGCAAGGCCGCCGAACTCGGCACGCTGCCCGAAGAAGCGGCGGGCTGGATGCGACAGTTCGGAGCCGAGAAGTGAAGCCCAAGCTCGTCATCGGCGCCAACGGCTTTCTCGGCTCGCATGTGACGCGTCTGCTTGTCGCCGATGGTCATGATGTGCGGGTCATGGTGCGGCCGAACGCGATGACGATCGGCATCGACGACTTGCCGGTGAAGCGGTTCGTCGGCGACATCTGGGACAACGACACCCTGCGCGAGGCCATGTCCGATGTCGACGGCGTGTACTACTGCGTCGTCGACACCCGCGGCTGGCTACGCGACCCCGCTCCGCTGTTTCGCACCAATGTTGACGGCACCCGCAACGTTCTCGAGGTCGCGAAGCACGCGAATCTGCGCCGGTTCGTCTACACCAGCAGCTATGCGACGGTCGGACGACGCCGCGGGCACACCGCCACCGAGGAGGACGTCGTCTCCATGCGGGGCTTGCCGCCGTATGTCAGGTCCCGTGTGCACGCCGAGGAGATCGTGCTGAAGTACGCGAAGGAGCGGGGCCTGCCCGCCGTCGCGATGTGCGTGTCCACCACGTACGGCGCTGGCGACTGGGGCCGCACCCCGCACGGCGCGATCATCGCCGGGGCGGCATTCGGCAAGCTGCCGTTCGTGATGGACAAGATCGAGCTCGAGGCCGTCGGGGTGACCGACGCGGCGCGCGCGATGATCCTGGCCGCCGAGCACGGCCGAGTAGGCGAGCGCTACCTGGTCTCGGAGAAGATGATCAGCAACGCCGAGGTCGTGCGGATCGCCGCAGAGGCGGCGGGAGTCCCTGCGCCGACCAAGAAGATTCGGCTGCCGGTGTCCTACGCGTTGGCCATCGCCGGAAGCATCAAGGCGCGGTTGCGGGGCACGGACGAGCAGCTCTCGATGGGATCTCTGCGGCTGATGCGCGCCGAGGCGCCGGTGGACCACGGCAAGGCCGTCCGCGAACTGGGCTGGCAGCCGGGGCCCGTCGAGGAGTCCATCCGCGAGGCGGCGAGGTTCTGGGTCGGCCTGCGCGAGGCAAGGCGCAAGAGTAAATCTGCCGCGGAAGGTGCCACCGGCTAGCCCCGGGCTTCAAGATCGGACACGGTGGTGCGAAGCTGAGCCGGAGAACGTGCTCGCGGAGGATGCGCTGGCCGCGTAGGCGCTTAGCTGAGCCGGAACAGCGCCATGGCGTTCGCGTCGAGGATCGCGTGCGCCTCACCGGGATCTGCGACGTCCATGACGTACTCGACGGCGCGCACGAAGGTGTCGCCGTCCTGGTAGGGAAAGTCGGTGCCGAGCAGGATGCGATCGGCGCCGAACGTGTCGATGGCGCAACGCAGTGCCGGTTCGTGGCAGTGGCTCACGGTGTCGTACCAGAGCCGGTGCGCCGCTTCGCTGGGCGGCTCCGGTGTCTCCGGCGCCTCCCACGCGACGTGGTCATCGGCCCGACGGGTGATCATCGGCAGCGCACCGCCCAAATGCGAGCAGATGATCTTAACGCCGGGATACCGCTGGAGGTGCCCCGAGGTGATCAGTTGCATGGCGGCGATGGTGTCCTCAAACGGTGCGCCCACCATCCAGGTGATCCGATGTTCGCTGACCGGCGGCGAGCACGCCCCGTTTCCGGCCGGATGCAGGTAGAGGACCGCGGCGCGGCGATCGAGTTCGGCAAAGACGGGTTCGAAGTCCGGATCGGTGATCGCACGATCGAGAATGCTGGTGTTCATTGTTGCCCCGACCATCCCCAATTCGTCTAGGGCGCGGCCTATTTCGGCGATCGTGGCGTCGATGTGCGGCATCGGTGTTGCGGCGTAGGCGCGGAACCGGTCCGGATGCGCGGACACCAGTGAGGCGTACTCGTCGTTGACATAACGCGCCGCGGCCACCGCACCGTTCTCGTCGGCGGCATACGGTAGCTGCGGTGCCGCCGACAGCACCTGGAGATCGACCGCGGCACGGTCCATCAGTCGCAGGCGGGCGTCGAGCTCCGCACCACCAGCGGCGCCGATCCCCCGCTGGGTCGCGGTGTCGGTGCCGCCCAGGTTGGCAAGCATGTTGAGGTAGGCGTCGGTCCAGTAATGTGCGTGAACGTCGATCCGCATGTCTTGCAACGTATTCGGTTGAACGCCACGCCGAGCCATGTTCGGTGGATCTGTACCGGGACTAGCCTCGGATGACGTGGCGGAGAAACTGCACGTCGACCTCAGTGGCGCGGCACAGACCATGCTGGCAACGCTGTATGCCAAGGCGCTGGACGCCGACTTCGACAAGCCGCGTCTGGGTGACCGGTGGGCGAAGGAGGTCGTCGAGCGTCTCGACTACGACTGGACAAAGACCTCCATCAGCGTGCGCAGCGCGCCGTCGGTGACCACCCGGTCCGCACCCTTCGACAACTGGGCGCGGCAGTTTCTCGCGATGCACCCGCGCGCCGTGGTGCTGCACCTGGGGTGCGGGCTGGACAGCAGGTTCTTCCGGCTAGCGCCTGGTCCCGCGATCGAGTGGTACGACGTCGACTACCCAGACGTCGCGGACCTACGGACCGCAGCTGTACCCGGCCCACGACCACTACCACGTGGTCGCCGCGTCGGTCACCGATTCGGCCTGGCTGTCAGACATTCCGGCGGACCGCCCCGTGCTGGTGATCGCTGAGGGCCTGACCATGTATCTGACCGAGGACGACGGAGTCGCAATGCTCCGCCGGATCGTCGAGCGGTTTACGTCCGGTGAATTGCAATTCGACGCGTTCAACCGGCTAGGCATCGCGATGCAGTGGACCAACACCGCGGTGCGACGGGCGGGTGCGACGCTGCGGTGGGCGATCAACGGCCCTGACGACATCGTCACTGCGGTGCCCGGCGTGCACCTGCTGGCATGGCTGTCGCCGTTCGAATCCGACACCTTCACCGACGTCAGCTGGCCCTACCGGGTGATGGCGAAGGTCATGTCCCTGCACCCGGCCATGCGCTACATGGCTCAGTACCACCGCTACGCGTTCTGACCCCGAGCACCGGTTGTCGTCGTCGTCCATGACCCCACCGTGCGTCCCACGGCCAGCGGCCACGGTCATCGGCCCATACCAACTGCAGGGCGCGGACGTCGGGCCCACCGAGGGCCACGGCGAAGTCCATGTGCGCGTCGGGATGGTCCACTTCGACGACTTCGATCAGTTTGCCGGTCGGCTCCGTGAACTGCTGGCCGGGCGTTATTGCTAGGCCGCGCACGATGTGTCGGGCAGCCCAGTTCAGCAGCTCTCCCGCGTTTTCAGGCGCAAGGCCCGTCACCAACAGTTCGGTAAACCCGCGCTCGTTCAGGCCGATGGTGTACGCGTATGGGCGGCGGTCGTCTTCGACACACTGCACTGCCCATCCGTGATCGAGGATGATGGCCCGCAGTTCGTCGAAGTACTCGTCGATGGTGCCGCCGGGGTTGTCGCATTGCCAGCACATGGCCGTGCCTTTCTGTGGTAGTTACGGCCAGCGTGCAGGTGGGGTCCGACAACCAGTCGGTTCAGGTGGTCAGTTCGGCGATGACCTCGGCGTAGAGCCGCGCCTTGATGGCGCCGAACACTGGACCGGCCTTCGCCGCGCGCTCCTCGGCGATGGCGACCGCCGCGTCGAGCACCCTGCCTTCTCCGGCAGTCGCTGCGACGATGCCGGCCGTGCGGGCGTCTTCGCCGCCGTACCGTCGTGCGGTCGTCATCGCCTCGTGTGCGGTGCTGATCGGCAACCGCGCCCGGATCAGGGCGTTCATCCCGGCGGTGAACGGGATGCCGAGGTCGACCTCGGGCAGGCAGAAGTAGCCGCGGTCGCTGCGCATGACGATCAGGTCGTGGGCCAGCGCCAGCATTGCCCCGGCTGCGAAACAGTGACCCTGCGCCGCCGCGACGATCGGAGCGGGAAACGCCAAGACCCGGGCAAACAGCGCGTGCACGTCCCGCAGATTTGATTCGGCCGCGTCGGGATTCGACGACATGAAGTCGAGGTCCAGGCCGTTCGAGTAGAACTTTCCCGCACCGGTGGTCACCACCGCCTTTGGGGCGTCGGCGGCCTCGACCTCGTCAAGCGCTTCGGTGATTGCGGACAGTCGATCCGGGTGAAAGCGGTTCTCGTCGTCTCCGAGGGTCAGCACGAATACCGCACCACGGCGGTCCAGCCCGGTCATAGGCCGATTAGACCACCCTGCCGTTTGTCAGAATCGGACAATGTCCACGGCAGGTCCGGTCAACGGTCACTGGTTCGTCGATGTGTCAGGAATCGTCGATGTGTCAGGAATCACGGGCCGTACACAATCGTTGCCTCACATATGACCGATCGCCCTGTACTCGAACCCACCGCAGAACATCCCATCACGGTCGAATCGACCGGCAAGCACGTCACCGTGCGGGTCAACGGGGAAGTCGTCGCCGACACCCGCGACGCGCTGACCCTGCAGGAGTCCACCTATCCCGCGGTGCAGTACATCCCGTTCCGCGACGTCGCGACCGACAAGCTGTCGCACAGCGGCACCGAGACGTATTGCCCGTTCAAGGGTGACGCCAGCTACTACCACGTCGTCACAACGGCCGGCACCGTCGACGATGTGATCTGGACCTACGAGCAGCCCTACCCGGCGGTCTCCGCGATTGCCGGACACGTGGCGTTCTACCCGGACAAGGCCGACATCGCCGTCGAGTCCGCCTAGTCTTGCGGGGTGCGTAGCGAGGTCACCGTTGTCTTCGACGGGCCGGCGACCCCGGCCCTGACTCTGTTGCCACTGCGGCGCGGACGCGGCGACCCGTGCTATCACGTCTCACCCGACGGCGCGATCTGGCGGACCAGCCGGATGCGCAGCGGTCCGGTGACCGCGCTGATCACCCGTTCGGCGCCCGACGTCGTCGACTGCGAGGCATGGGGCAGCGGCGCAACGGAATTCGCCGAGACGCTGCCCGCGCAGCTCGGGGCCAATGACGACCCGTCGGGCTTCGCACCCGAGGAACCAACAATCGCCGAGGCGTATCGGCGGGCGCCACACCTGCGGTTGGGCCGCACGGACCGGGTGCTGGAATCGCTCATCCCCGCCGTCATCGAGCAGCGGGTCTCCGGCATGGACGCCCGCCGCGCCTGGCGCAGGCTGGTCACCAGGTACGGGTCACCGGCACCGGGGCCCGCGCCGTCTCACATGCGGGTGCCGCCGTCCGCGGACGCGTGGCGGCGCATCCCGTCGTGGGAGTTTCACCGCGCGAACGTCGACCCCGGGCGCGCCCGCACGGTGGTGGCCTGCGCACAGCGCGCCGACTCCCTGGAACGGCTGACGACGCGCCCGCCGGCAGAGGCGCGCGTGGCGTTGACGTCGCTACCGGGCGTCGGCGAGTGGACCGCCGCCGAGACCGCCCAGCGCGCATTCGGCGACGCCGACGCGCTATCGGTCGGTGATTATCACCTGGCCAGGATGATCGGCTGGAGCCTGCTCGGGCATCCGATCGACGATTCCGCCATGGTCGAGCTGCTCGAGCCGCTGCGGCCCCATCGCCACCGCGCGGTGCGACTGCTGGAGGTCAGCGGGCTGGCGTCGAATCCCAGATTCGGCGCACGTCAGGCGATTCCGGATCTGCGCGCGATCTAAGCGGTCTCAAGGGCGTCGTCGGGCGCCGGGCGGTTCCTCGTGGCGGCCGAACAGGGACGGATAGGCGATCCCGGCGATGGCGGCGCCTTTCTGCTGTGGCATGTTCACGTCCAGATCCACGTTTTGCAGACGTCTTCTCGGAACTTTCCCTGCAAAGCGTCGATTTCGGCGAGTGTTTGGCGGTTGTGCGGGTGATCAGATGGACGCATCGTCGGACATCCGCTCCCGGAGACTGTCATAGATCGGCGACGATCCCACGACGTACGCGGCAAGCACCGCCGCAGCGGTCGCGGCCATCATCGGCACGAGCACCTCGGTCGTGGCCGTCATCTCTGCGACGAGGACCAACCCCGTTAGGGGCGCGCGCACAGTAGCCCCGAAGAATGCCGACATTCCGACCAGCGCCATCGGAACCGCCAACTGCGTTGCGTTTCCGGGCCACACGGCGTTGAAGCCTCCGACGAACGCCAGTCCCCACAGCGCACCCACGGCCAGCAGCGGCGCGAATAGCCCGCCCGGCACCCCAGCCGAGTACGACAGGGGGCCGGCGATGAACCGCACCGCAAGGTATCCGATGACGACGGAAAGCACGACGTGGTGTCCGCTGAGGATCCGTTGCGTCAGGGGGTCACCGCCGCCCACCGCGAGCGGGTCGACGAACATCGCGAGCCCGATGACGGCACCGATGACAGCTGCCTTCGCGGGGGCCGGGATTCGGCGAATCGCGGCGACGTGGTCAAGGAACCACAACACCAACCCGTTGTAGACGGCACCCAGACATCCGGTCAGCAGTCCGAAGACGACGAAAAGGGGCAACCATGCGAGAGCCGGTGCGCTGATGGGTTCGACCTGAAAGTCGGCGTGGTTCTCCAGGACCAGCCGAGAGCAACCTACAGCTGCGGTAGCCGAAAAAAGCGTCGCCAGCACAGTTTTCACGCGGAACGATTTCGTGACCTCTTCGAGGGTGAAAAGTGTGCCTCCGATCGGTGCGTTGAACGCGACCGCCAAACCGGCCCCGCCCAACGCCGTCTGCATCATCCTGATCTCGGAATCGGGCAGCCGGGCGCGCCGCGCCGCTTCGGCTCCGATCGCCGCGCCCATGTGCACCGTCGGCCCTTCCCGGCCCAACACAAGCCCCGATCCGATGCTCAACACACCGCCGACGAACTTCGCCGGAAGCAAGCGAAGCAACGGTGGCCGGGCGTCCCCCCGAAAAACCGCCTCGACATGCTGGATGCCGCTTCCGGCGGCCAGCGGCTCCCATAGCACGATGAGGGCGGCAAGGGTTGCGCCGACCGCCACGGCGGCCATGGGGACCAGCCAGCCTGGCCCCGGCAACTTGTGCGCCCAGTCGACGAAGTCGATGCGCAGTCCATCGGCTATTTGCAGGCACCAGCGGAACGCGCCGCCGACGAAGCCGATCAACACCCCCGCGACGATCGCCGTAATGCAGATGTGTACCGAACCCCGCATGGAATCGTCGGGCTGATCGGCACCCGCTGTCGGTGCCGTCATCGTGCTATGCGCGTCAATCCGCGTAGACGGCGGTCGTCACCGCCCGGAAGATGCACGAGCAACCGTTCTCCTTCACCGCCGGGTCGCCGGGGTCCCAGTCTCGCAGATCGGTGTCCGCGTTACCGGGCAGCGAGACCGCCTCACCCAGCTCATACCCCCTAGGGGTATCTGTATTACACTCGCGATCATGACCGAGGTCGACCACACCCAGCACGAAACAGCCACGGAACACGCCTCGGGCGGCGATGCGGGCCACGGTGGACACGGCGATCACGTCGCGCAGTTCCGTCGGCTGTTCTGGACCATGCTCGTTCTCGCCGTCCCGACGGTGGCGCTGTCGGGCATGTTCGCAATGATCATCGGCTACACCGTGCCCGACTTCCCCACCGCACGATGGGTGTCGCCCGTGCTGGGCACGGTGATGTACTTCTGGGGCGGCCGGCCGTTCCTGACCGGGGCGATCAGCGAGATGCGATCCCGCGCACCGGGGATGATGCTGCTGATCGGGCTGGCGATCACCGTCGCTTTCGCATCGTCCTGGGGTGCCAGCCTCGGCGTGCTGAACCATCAGCTCGATTTCTGGTGGGAGCTGGCCCTGCTTATCGTGATCATGCTGCTGGGCCACTGGATCGAGATGCGGTCGCTGGCGCAGACCACCTCTGCGCTCGACTCGCTCGTGGCGTTGCTGCCCGATGAGGCCGAGCGCATCGACGGGGACACGGTCACCATCGTCGCACCGTCGGAGCTCAAGGTCGGCGACACCGTGATCGTGCGGCCCGGCGGCAGCGTGCCTGCGGATGGTCGGATCATCGACGGCGCGGCCGAGATCGACGAGTCGATGGTCACCGGCGAATCGCGCACCGTGCGGCGCACCGTCGGCGACCCCGTTGTCGCGGGCACCGTGGCCACCGACTCCGGCGTACGGGTCAAGGTCACGGCCGTCGGCGACGACACCGCGTTGGCGGGCATCCAGCGGTTGGTGACCGAGGCGCAGAACTCGTCGTCGCGGGCGCAGCGCATCGCGGACAAGGCCGCGGGCTGGCTGTTCTGGTTCGCGCTTGGGTCGGCGATCATCACCGCCATCGTCTGGGGTTTTGTCGGCAGACCCGAAGAGGCCGTGATTCGGATCATCACCGTGCTCGTGATCGCCTGTCCACACGCCCTCGGCCTGGCCATTCCACTGGTGGTGTCCATCGCGACCGAGCGTGCTGCCCGCGGCGGGGTGCTGATCAAGGACCGCTTGGCACTCGAAAGCATGCGCACCGTCGGCGCGGTGCTGTTCGACAAGACGGGCACGTTGACCAAGGGCGAGCCCACGGTGACCGCGGTCGCCACCACCGGCGGTCGCTCCGACGACGAAGTGCTCGCGTTGGCGGCCGCCGCCGAGTCCGACTCCGAGCACCCGCTGGCCAAGGCCATCGTGGACGCCGCGCACCGCCGGGAGTTGACCGTGCCGGGTTCGTCGGATTTCATTTCGTCACCGGCCGTGGGTGTGAGCGCGACCGTGAAGGGGACAACAGTGCGAGTCGGCGGCCCGCGGCTACTCGAGGAGGCGGGTGAACCGGAGCTGCCCGAAGCGGGCGCATGGCGCGACCAGGGCGCGATCATCCTGCACGTTTTGGTGGATGGTGCCGTCGTAGGTGCGCTGGCCCTCGGCGACGAGGTGCGCGAAGAGTCCCGGCAGGCGGTCGACGCGCTGCACAAGCTGGGCATCCAGGTGATGATGATCACCGGCGACGCGCAGACCGTGGCGGAGTCGGTGGCCGGCCAGCTCGGCATCGACAGGGTCTTCGCCGGAGTGCGGCCGGAGGACAAAGCCGCCAAGGTGGCGTCGCTGCAGCACGAGGGGCTCAAGGTCGCCATGGTCGGCGACGGCGTCAACGACGCACCAGCCCTCGCGCAGGCCGATGTCGGCATCGCTATCGGAGCGGGCACCGACGTGGCGATCGCGTCGGCCGGAGTGATCCTGGCGAGCTCCGATCCGCGGTCGGTGCTGTCGGTGATCCAGCTGTCCAATGCGGCATACCGCAAGATGAAGCAAAACCTTTGGTGGGCAGCGGGGTACAACCTGATCTCGGTGCCGCTGGCGGCCGGTGTGCTGGCGCCCGTCGGCTTCGTGATGCCGATGTCGGTGGGCGCGATCTTGATGTCGGTGTCTACTGTCGTGGTGGCGCTGAACGCACAGCTGCTCCGGCGCCTCGACCTGCGGCCGGAAGCCAGCGTGCGGGACATTCTGTAAGAAACCAGTGATTAGCAGTGCACCGCCGGTGGACGTTGCAAGATGATGACAGGGCAATGGGTTGTGTCGCCTAAGAGAGGCGGTCCGCATGCAGCGGCACTCGGGAAGCACCCACGGCGCAGCGGCGGATGAATCCGGTCTGGCGGTGACGCCGTTGCGGGTCGTGGTGGCCGATGACGACGTGCTGCTTCGCGAGGGCCTCGCGAGTTTGCTGACCGGCTCCGGTTTCGACGTGGTGGGTCAGGCGGGCGACGGCCAACAACTGTTGGGCCTTGTTCGCAAGTCCTCGCCCGCGCTGGTGATCGTCGACATCCGCATGCCGCCGACCCACACCACCGAGGGCCTCGACGCGGCTCGGGTGATCCGCGACGAACTTCCCGACACCGCGATCATGGTGCTGTCGGCGCACATCGATGTTGAGCACGCGATGGAGTTGCTGGCCAGCGGACACAAGGTCGGCTATCTGCTCAAGAGCCGCGTGACCGATGTCGCCGATTTCGTTGGCTCCCTTGAACGCATCACGAAAGGGGCTTCGGTGGTCGATCCGGCCCTTGTGCAGGACTTGGTGAATGTGCGTCGACGTGGCGACCCGCTGGCCGTGCTGAGCGCGCGAGAAAAGGAGGTGTTGGCGTTGATGGCCGAGGGCAGGTCCAACGCCGGCATCGGCAGGCGACTGTGGGTCAGCGAGGGCACGGTGGAGAAGCATGTGCGCAGCATTTTGACCAAGCTGGATCTGCCCGAGGCAACCGACGACCATCGGCGCGTACGTGCGGTGATCGCATACTTGAACGCGTGCTGATCAGCGTGTAGGGAGTTTGCCGCCGTCGCCGCGTCGCGAGTCGACCGGAATCGAAACCCGCCATTGAACCAAGCCCGGATGCCCCATCATTCCGGCCGAGCTGCCGAGTCGATGAGAAGGCGTCGGATCGCCTCCGGCGACAGCTCGACCTTGGACACGAACCCCAGCGCCGCGCTTTCCGCGATCATGTCGGCCAATTCCTGCTCCGAATGGGTGGAGGTCATTATCACCGGCGCCGCGACGGACGCGAGCTGTTCGGCCAAGTCGAATCCACTTTCGCTGCCGAGATAAACATCGACGATCGTGACGTCGGGCTTGAGCGCTGCAACAGAACTCATTGCCTCGGCGCTGTTCGATGCCACTCCGACGATCGTAATCCCTTCGCGGCCAAGAAAATTCGCGGCGGCTTCAGCGAAGGCCATGTTGTCATCAACGATGACACAGCGCAACGGCCGGAGACGGGACACCATTGCGTCAACCTTACCGAATAGTGGACGGTACACATTGCAGCTACCCCTAATTGGACGGACCGCCCCTCTACAGAGCTGCGCGCGCGCCGGCGAAGTGGCCGACGACAAAGACGACCAGCGCGGCGCCACCGCCGACGATGAGTTGACGCATGCCTGAGCGCACGGCGCCTCGGCCGTTGAGCACACCGATGGCTGCACCGACCACAAACAGAGCCACGCAAGCTGAGGCGATTGCGACGATCAGTGCCGCCAGACCGGAACCGAACACGTACGGCAATACCACCACCACCGCGCCCACCGCGAACGAGAGCAGGCTTGAGACGGCCGCCGACCAAGGTGAGCCGAGCTCGTCCGGATCGAGCCCGAGTTCCTCGCGCGCCATGGTGTCCAGCGCCGCGTCGCGGTCCTTCATGATGGTGACCGCGACACGCTGGGCCTCGTCTGCGTCCAGGCCCTTGGCCCGATAGATCAGGGCTAGCTCCTCTACCTCAGCTTCGGGGTCGTCCCGCAATTCCTCGGACTCCAGGCTGATTTCGCGTTCGTAGGCCTCTTTCTGGCTACGCATCGAAATGTATTCGCCGGCGGCCATCGAGAACGCCCCCGCGAGCAGGCCGGCCAGGCCGGCGAACAGGATCGTCGCGCTGGACGCACCGGACCCAGCGAAGCCCATCACCAGTGACGTGTTCGAGACCAGCCCGTCGTTGACGCCGAACACCGCCGCCCGCAAGGCCCCAGAGCGGTCACCGCGGTGCCAGCGCTCGCGTCGCTGAATGCTGCCCGGGTCGCCCTGAGAGCCAGTGTCCCTGAGGCGAGTGAGGACTCGGGCGTGCGAGCGTTCGTCGATGGCCATCGCCTCGGTGGCGTCTGGATGGTCCCGGTAGAGCCCGGCGTCGGAATGCTCGGCGCGTTCGAGGAAGGGAAGTACCGCGGCAACCGAGAGCCGGCGAGCCAGCCAGCCCAGTACCCACCCGCGCACGCCTCGCCGAGCCGGGTCTGGCACTGGTTCGCCCAGCTCGATGAGTTTGTCCGCCCAATGGGCGGCGTGCTTGCGTTCGACGGCGGCCAGCTCGGTGAGGACCTCTCGCCGTTCGCCGTTGGCGGCTGCGGCCAGGCCGTCATACAGCGCCGCGCTGCGCTGCTCCGACGCCAACAACTCACGGAACCGGCCTACCTGCTGTGCGTCGCGGCGCGGCGTCATCACGCCGAACCGCCGTTGAGCAGATGCCCTGCGACGTTGGACACCAACATCAGCCCGTCCTTGGAGTTGGAATGCTCGTCGCCGGGTACAGGGATCGCGGCATCGGTGGTTGTCGGGTGTCGTTGTGGATCGGTCATCGTGTGGATCTTTCGGTGGCCGGTTTGCCTATTTGTCGTTGGGGTTGAGCGCAAGGAAGGTGGCTCCCGCTGCGGCGCCGGCGATAACCTGGGCGACCAGATAGACCCACAGGGTCTGCCAGGCGAACATGTTCATCACCGCCGCACCGATGGTGACGGCTGGGTTGAAGGCTCCACCGGAGATACCACCGACGGCGACCGCGCCGGCCACCACGGTGAACCCGATCGCCAAACCGTAGAACGAATTCTTTGGATGATCCTTGCTGGTCGCGACGTTCAGCACGACGTAGCACAGGGCGAAGGTGAAAAGCAGCTCAACGACAAACGCCGCCAACAGGATTTGGCCCGAGAGTGTTGTCGTTGTGATGGCGGCCTGCACGGGATGAACGACCCTGTGTACGACCTCCGCGGCGACCATTCCGGCAATGAGCTGGGCGATCCAGTATCCGAGCGCGTCAGCCGGCCCAATCCGGCGTCGCACCAGCGCAGCCAGCGTTACCGCGGGGTTGTAATGGCCACCAGAGATGTGCCCACCGGCATAGACCATCACCATCAACACCGCACCGATAGCCAGCGGTGCCAGGGTGCTACCGCTTCCGACGGCAGCGCCCACGGTGAAGACCAGAAAGAATGTGCCGATCGCCTCGACGACGTACTTCACGATGGCCCTGGGAGCTGCTGCGGTCTCGACGGCGGGTTGGGCTGTGACCGCCCGATGCGATTCGTGTGATGTTTTGAGATCCATGGATGTCAGCTTCGCGCCGCCCACCGCGAAAGTCGCCACGGCTGACGCCAATTGATCACTCCGGGCAACGGTCCCTCGCGTCTACCTGCCAGCTGCAATTGACGACGCGGCACGGCTGCGCAGCGAATCACTTGGGGGCAAGCGAGATACAGCTGCCCAAAGGTGAGGCCATTCAGTCGCGACATGGTCGAAATCAGAAGGCGCGGTCTGTGCCAGGAACCCAGGGGACATCGGGAAGGGCCCCGGTGTTGGTCGGTACGAGAGGGTCTACGCCATCCACGTCGGGCGGTGTCGGCCGTTCGCTGCACGACGGCGTGGCGCAACCTTCGGCGGGCGCAGACCGGCCGCCGGTGCGCGCGGGCTCGGCGCTCGCGACGGGTGTGAAGCCAATCGTCGCGGCAATGGCGGCTGTGGCCAATAACGGTGCCGCGTACTTGATCGTCGTCCTCACGGTGTCCATCGTTGCGCGCGGGCAATCAGGCGTCGTCACTGCTGACACCCATTCGTCCCCCCGGATAGCTGGAACTCGGCTTGGAAGAACCTGGGATGGGCCGCCCGACAACCCGTTCAGACCTGGCGCCATGACGGCTGCCTCGGGTCGACCAGCTCCATGTTGACGGGCCCGAGACCGAAGATGGCGATCACAGCCGGGTCATGTCCGTCCGGCAGCACCCCGTCGTAATGCGGAGTGTGGGCGGTGCGCCTCACATATCCCCCGGGACCGACGGGAACCGCATCCCGGGGTGAGAAATCGCTACCGCTATTCACCCACCAGGTTCCGAACACAACGACGCAGATCCGATCCGTTGCGTACGAATGCGGTGCACTGAACCATCCCGGATTCCATTTCATCATCACCAAATATGGGCCAGGGTTATTCAGATCGCCGTAGAGCGTGGCCATTTCGCCGCTGTGGGGCGGCAGGTTGCCCCACGCCTGGAAGGGCACTTTGTCGTAAGGCAGAACAAAGGTTTCGCGCGGATCGGGAGGATGTCCGGGTCTCGGGGCGCCACCGGAGCCGCTGCGATGTGCATCCTCATCACAGCCGGCAAGCCCCGCCACAGCAAGTAGTGACGATGTGATCAGCAACGATCGCCTGTCGAGATCCACTTCCTATAACCGCATTTCGTGATCGCACATCCCACCTTGGCTAAGGCTGCGTCGTCGCAACATCCTGGTAAACCGCAAATGCACACGAAAGCCAAGGATGTGAACCTCGAGCGCTCGTGTACCGGCTGCCGATGCGCTCAAGGAGGGCGTCATTTGGCTCGGTCTCGTCTGCATCGTGTACTCCCGAATCATTGAAAGCTGCTCATGCGCTGTCTTGGTGGTGGGGCAGCGCGCCCGCGGCGGTGATGGCCGACGCTATGTCGTCGTCTCCGTGGCCGTCGACGATGGCTTCGTGCCATCTCGGGAGCAGGGCTGCGGTAAGGGGCAGTTGCAACTCATGCAGTTGTGCGGCGCGCACCGCGAGTGCGGCGTCCTTCGCGGCGTGTCTCAACGGAAACCCGGGGCTGAAGTTTCCGTCGACCATGGCGACCCCCTTAGCCATCGCATAGTCGGAGGCCATCGGGCCGTCGGCGACCGTGTCCAGCAGCAGATCGGGATCAAGACCGAGACTGGATGTGAGCGCTAGTGTTTCGGCCAGTCCCTCGACCAGCACAGCCATCCAGTTGTTGATCGCGAGCTTGAGGCGGCTGCCGTCACCGGCGCGCTCGAGCCACACCGTCTGTCGCCCAAGAACGTCGAAGATCGGCTCGAGACGAGACCGCACCACGCCGCCCCCGGCCGCGAGGATGAGAAGCTGTCCTTCCGTGGCCGGCTTGGAGCTGCCGGATACCGGTGCGTCGACGAAACTCACGCGGTGGCGCGCCGCAAGCTCGGCGAGACGGTCTGACCACTCCACCCCCACCGTGCTCATCTGGACCCAGATCGCATCGGGACCAAAGGCACGCAGGGCGCCCGCCGGACCCGACATGACAGATTTCACGGCCGACCCGTCGGTGAGCATCGTTATCAGCACCTCCGCAGCTGCTGCCGCTTCGGCCGGGCTGGATGCCAGCTGCGCCCCCTCGGCAACCAACGGCGCCGCCTTGGCCGGCGTCCGGTTCCACACCTGTACGCGGTACCCGGCGCGCAGCAGGTCGCGGGCGATCGGCGCGCCCATTGTCCCGGTGCCCAGGACGGCGATGGTCGGTGTCGCGTCCGCCATCACACGCTTTCCGGGGACGGGCCTGCGACCGGGCTAGCCGACGCCATGATCCTGTCGATCTCGGAGAGGTCGGTCTCGCTCAACGAGACGTCCGAAGCCGCCAGACTGTCGTCAACGTGGCTGGCTCGTCGTGCACCGACGATGGCGACGTCCACGCCAGGTTGAGCCAGCGTCCAGGCGATCGCCAGCTGGCTGACGGTGATGCCCCGGTCGGCCGCGAACATGGCAAGGTCGCGCACTATCGCCAGGTTGAGGCGGTACGCGTCGCCGGTGAAAACGTCACTGCCGCTGCGCCAATCATCGGCGGCGAAGGTGGTGTCCTCGGTCAGTGCGCCGGTCAGCAGGCCGTGCGCGAGCGGCCCGTACACCAGCACACCGATGTCCTCGGCGACGCAGTACGGCAGCAGCTCATCGTCGATTTCGCGGCGGAACAGGTGGTAAGGCGGCTGGACCGTCTCCACGGGCAGCGCAGTGGAGAACTCATCGATCTGGTCGGCGGTGTAGTTCGACACACCGACGTGGCGGATCTTGCCCTCGGCGATGAGCTCGCTGAGAGCACCGGCCGTCTCTGCGAAGGGTGCGGTCGGGTCGGGCCAGTGCACCTGGTACAGGTCGATGTGGTCGAGGCCCAGTGCGGTAAGGCTCGAATCCACTCCTCGGCGCAGCCATTCCGGACTGGCGTCGCGCACAAGGCCGGTGTCCGTCTGACGTAACCCGCCTTTGGTGGCGATGACTAGTTCGTCGCGGGCGCTGGTTAGCTCGTCGCGAAGCGCGTAACCAAGCAGCCGCTCGGAGGCGCCGAATCCGTACGCCTGGGCGGTGTCGAAGAAGTTGACGCCGAGGTCACGAGCGCGCCGAATTGCCCTGACCGCGCCGTCCTCGTCGAACTGGCCCCAGTCTCCACCCAATTGCCAAGTGCCAAAGGCAATACGCGAGACGTGGAGTCCGCTCTTTCCCAATGTTGTTGTCTTCATGGCCATCCCTTAATCGGTAGGTGCGGATAGCGGTGCGCCTGTGGGGAATTCATGCCGTCTCTTGGCGACCCTCAGTCCGATGATCCCGAACCTGCGACGTGACGTCACCACGGTTGACCCCCATCGGCGTTGTCAGCTAGCCGGTATCGGCGAGGTCACCTGCGCACCCTGGATTTGCAATGGCTATGACACCGCACGGCCGGCCAGCTCGTAACCCCGTTGTTCGCCGACTTCGGCGAGTAGGTCACGCAGCTGGCATCGACCGCGGTGCAGCCTCGATACCACGGTTCCGACTGGCGTATTCATGATCTCGGCGATTTCCCTGCAGCGGAAACCTTCGATGTCGGCGTAGTAGACAGCCGTCCGGAATTGCTCGGGTAGGGCCCGCATTGCTGCCCGGATCCGCTTGTCGGGGAACGCGTCGAGCGCTTCATCTTCAGCCGAGCGCAGTGGTGTCGATGAGTGCCGGGCACCGGTCATCAGTTGTTGGTCGGTGATGTCTTCTGTCGGGTACTGCTCAGGCTGCCGCAGTCTCTTTCGATAGCCGTTGATGTAGGTGTTGGTCAGAATGCGATGAAGCCAGGCCGCAAGATTGCTGCCCTGCCGAAACGTATGCAAGCCTGAGTAGGCGTTGACAAGGGTGTCCTGCAACAGGTCCTCAGCGTCGGCGTGATTGGCTGTCATGCGCCTTGCGCGACGGTGGAGCAGCTCAATCAGCGGGATGGCGTCGCGGTGAAAGCGTGCGGTCACCTCCGGATCCCAGGTCTGGGCTGCACGCTGTCGAGTCATATGAGTAGCTTCGACAACGCGCATTTCGTCTCCCCGTTCGTGTGCGTTTCTGAGCCATATGCGGCGTGGCTCTAAGAGTTGCGCGCCGGCAGATCGATGTCGTCAGGGCTGACGCCCATCTGCACCCCCCGCCAGCTGGAAGCCGGGCTACCCGTCAGCGTGAGCGGCGTCGAGCTCCGGGAGGGGCCTGTGGCAGATCTCGTCGGCATCGTCGGCGGACATCCCGAACGCGCGCAGAAGCGCCGCGGTCGCTTGGTCGGTCGTTTGCGCATCGTCGCGATCGGGATGGTCAGTCAGAAGTTGGCCGAGCCCGTACAACGTGCCCGCGGCCATGGCCATTGCCAGCTCTGGATCTGCGACATGGAACCGGCCGGCCCGGTTGGCCGCGGTGATGTCGCGCACCGCCCGGTGCGCCAGACCGCGGTCGGACAAGATCGGTCCGGGGCCGCTATTGAGAAGCACCCGGCTCTCCTGGGGGCGGCGCCCAAAGAACCGGCCTGTCAATCTGAAACTGCACGCGAACGCCTCTGCCGGATCCTCGAACGACTCGGTCAGGCTGTCCAGCAGCGCACCATGCTGATCCATCACGTCGTCCACTGCGGCCTGGAACAGTTGTTCTTTGCTGTCGAAGTGGTTGTAGAACGAACCCATCCCGACGTCGGCGGCCTGGGTAATTTCCAGCACCGGCACGTTGAGTCTGCCGTCGGCAATCAACGCCTGAGCAGCCTTGATCAAGGCTGCGCGGGTGAGCTGCTTGCGCCGCAGTACGCGATTCCGCGGCTCGCGGCCTTCGTCGGTCACGCGGTTGTCCACTCCCGTCGTAGGGCAAGTCCTCAATCTTGCAAGATTTCCTCAGTCATGAGGTTTTCGTCACTTCTTGCTAGACTGAGGTTATCATCGTGAGTGACGACTTCGTCAGAACCCGGGGATGAAGCAGATGACGAGCTACGTGTGTGAGGCGATGCCGAGATTCGTGGCCTGCATTCAGACCGGGATGCGGTCTGGCAGCGATTGGCGTAAGTCCTGAGATGACGAACAAGCCGGCGTGCACTTACAGCAGGGCGTGGACGCCCGGCCGGGTTGCCGCGGGAGTTACATCCGGCGCGAAAGAACGCATGCGGGCACGGCTGAGCTCGCTAGTCCTTCGGCCAACGCCGGCGTCCCTGGCACTCGGGCTTGTGATTGCCCCGTCGCTTATCGCGGCCGAAACCCTTGTGCTGTACCCGGTCGAGCGCGTCGCCCCCGGGAACGGCGAGGCCGCCGTCTATTTGCTCGGCATCGTGCTGGTCGCACTCGCCTGGGGCTTCTGGCCGGCGGCGGCGACGTCGGTGGTCAGCACCCTGGCCTTCGACTACTTTTATGTCCCGCCCGCCTTCGATATCTCGCCGACGCGGCCGGAGGACGCGGTGGGACTGGGCATCTTCCTTGTGGTCGCGCTGTTGACCAGCGCCGTCGCCGACCTGGCCCGATCGCGTGCCATCGAGGTTTCCCACCGCCGGAAGGAGGTTAGTGTGCTCGCCGAGCAGCAGGCCGCACTGCGGCGGGTTGCGACCCTCGTGGCGCGCGGTGTTGACCCGTCGGAGGTATTCGCGGCTGTGGTCGAAGAGATGGCCCGATGCCTCGATGTAGTCAGCGCGCAGGTGATCCGATATGACGGCGTCGACGAAGCGATGGTCCTCGCCAACTACAACCAGCGCGCGTTGCACGAGCTGCCCATCGGCGAGCCTGTGATGCTGGACGGCGACAACGTGGCCGCGATGGTGTTGCATACGGCGCGAGGCGCCCGCATGGACAATTACGAGAACGCAACGGGCTCGCTGGCTGCCCGCGTCCGAGAACTGGGCATCCGTTCGGTGGCGGCGGCCCCGGTCATGGTGGACGGTCGGGTGTGGGGCGCGGCGTTGGTGGGCTCGAGAGGCCCCGAACCGTTGCCTGCGGACATTGAGGAGCGCATCAGCGACTTCGCCGACCTGGTCGCCACCGCCATCGCGAATGCCGCCACTCGCGCCGAACTTCAGGTCAGCCGGGACAGTCTAGGTGTGCTCGCCGAGCAGCAGGCCGCGTTGCGGCGGGTCGCCACATTGGTAGCCCGCGGCGCGAGACCGTCGAAGGTGTACTCCGCAGTGGCTGAAGAAATCGTTCGCTGCCTGGATGTGGACACCAGCGGGGTGTGGCGCTACGAGTCTGACCAGGCGATCACGCTTCTCGCCGGGCATAGCAGGGCCGGTTGGCAATATCTGCCCGTGGGTGAGCGCCTGACCATCGAGGGCGACAATCTCGGAGCCATGGTGTTGCGCAGTGGGAGCGCCGTTCGGCAACGCTTGCTCGAGAACGCCTGTGGTACAGCCATTTCGCGGATACGTGAACTGGGCGTTCATGAAGGCGTGGCAGCGCCCATCACGGTGGACGGGCGCATCTGGGGGCTGGCCATCGCCGCTACTACCCGCAGCGAGCCAATGCCACCGGACTCTGAGGAGCGTATCGGCGACTTCGCAGATCTGGTCGCGACAGCGATCGCCAACGCGGCCACGCGCGCCGAATTGATCGCGTCGCGGGCCCGCATCGTCGGCGCCGCCGATAACGCCCGCCGACGACTGGAACGCGACCTGCACGACGGAGCCCAACAGCGCCTCGTCTCGTTGGGCCTGCAGCTGCGGCTGGCCGAATCCACGGTGCCAACCGAATTCGGTGTCCTCCGGGCCGAATTGTCGGACGTGGTGGGTGGGTTGACCGGCGTGTTGACCGATCTGCAGGAGATCTCCCGCGGGATTCATCCCGCGATCCTGTCGGAGGGCGGACTGGGCCCGGCGCTGAAGACGCTGGCGCGCCGTTCCCCGGTCCCCGTCCAGCTCGATCTCGGTGCTGAGTGTCGCTTGCCGGAAACCGTTGAAGTCGGCGCGTACTACGTGGTGGCCGAAGCACTGACCAACGCCGCCAAGCACGCCCGAGCATCGGAGGTGAACGTGGGCGCAAAATGCGACGGCGCGAACCTCTCGCTACTGATTCGGGATGACGGGACGGGAGGAGCAGACCCGGGCAACGGATCGGGACTCGTCGGGCTGATCGACCGGGTCGAGGCCCTCGGCGGCGACATGAAAATCGAGAGCCCGCGAGGAATCGGAACGACGTTGCACGTCACTATCCCAGTGGGACAACGAGACTCGTGACCGCGCGCCGCGAGGTCGGCGCTGTCAATTGGATGGACCTCTAGGCGGCATCGGCGCGCCGACCGGGGCGGCGCCGGCGGGTATCGGTGTCCCAGAGGTGACCACAAGTGGGGCACTGCAAGTAGACAAGGGTGCCCCTGTTGCTCAGCAGGTACTGCCAGTGGGCGCTGCAGTTGCGGTTGCTTTGGCACTCCGGACAATCGGCGCCATGGTGGCAGTTCGGGCACGGCAGCCAGGCGCGACGGGCGCTGTCGGCGTGCGGATCAATAGGCAACATGGCTCACGCCCGATCTGGGAGCACTCCAGCGCGCACTAAGCCGTCGAAGATCCGCTGCTGCTCGTCGTCGAGATCGGAGTACAGCATCCGAGAGGCCATGTCCTCCTCGGTCATCGCCTGGACCGGATCCCAGTCTTCGCCGATCGCCTCGAGAACCGCTCTGCGCCGACGTATCTCGTCGAGCGTCATGTCGTACGCAAAGTGCACGTCGCGATGCCTCGCAGCGTCAGCCATCACAAGTCCGCGTCACGCCGCTGTGCCCACCGCTCGCAACGGCGCTGAGCCCACTCAACAATCCAAGCCGTCGAAGCGGCGGTCGAGATTAAAGTTATCCACATCATGTTCGCGCCTACGGTTCACGAGATAGCTTTCCGTCTTGTGCGATAAGCGTCTCGCGGCGGCCAACCTACGTCTGCACCGCTGACACCAATCCGACACCCTGGCCAGCCGGAATTTTGGCTACCCGGCCAGCAGGAGACCCGTCGCTGAACCGTGCGCGACTGTTGTCGCAACACCGGCCGACAATATGCATTCGGGATGCGTTCGGGGCGGAAGGCTAACCTCCCGCCCCGAATGTGCGTTTTTTACCCTGGTCGACTTACCGTCCACCGTGATGGAACAGCAGGCCGCCGTATCCGTAACCGAACCACGGGTACTGGAGCTGGCCGGCCTGCAACGCCGCCTGATCTGGGGTAACGGTGATCTGTGCGTTGCCAGGTGTCTGAACCAGCGTCGAATCAGCGGAGGCAATCGGGGCGAGCCCAATCGCTGCCGCCGCGGCTGCCATGGCGAGCGGTGCAATGATCCCAATCTTCTTCATTTCAGCATCTCCTGATGTTGATGAAACTGAACGTTCAGTTTCCTACTTGGGTCAACACCGAGCTGGGCGCCTTATGTACCAAAGGTCTGGGTGATCTCAGTCACCGACGGCGAGTCCGCGCATCGCCGCGTCGGCGATCGCGTCGGCCGCCGCGTCATCGAGCGACGCGTGGCCAAACATCAGTCGATACAGCGGCGCGGCGAACACCACGTCGATCGCGGCCTCCCGGTCGACGTCGGCACGCAATTGGCCGCGCGCAACGCCGCGGTCCCAGACCGCGCGCAGCAACTCGCGCCGAAGGGCCACCAGGTGTTCGCGCAGCTCCGTCTGCACAAACGGATCAGATTGACCCTCGCCGGCAAGCTGCGCGTAGACCCGACCACTCGGCCCGGCGTAGAAGTGCACCATTCCCCGCAGCATGATCCGGAAATCCTCGCGTGCCGACCCGGTGTCGGGATCGAACGATTCGGCCATCATCTCCGACAGAAACGCCTCGACCGCGACCGCGTACTTGTTGGGCCACCACTTGTAGATCGTCGCCTTGCTCACCCCGCTGCGGCCGGCGATCTCGTCAGTCGTCATGGCCTGCGCGCCGACCTCGTGCAGCAATTCGGTTGCCGCTTTCAACACCGCCGCGCGGGACTGCTCGCTGCGCGGCCGGCCCTGCTGGCTCCGCGTCGATGCCGCCGGCGAATTACTGAACTTGGGGTTCACTCTTCCTACTATCGACCAGTTCTCGGGCATTGCAACCGCATGGGTTGGTCACGTACCCGGGTTCGGAGACTCGGCCTCAGTCAGCAACCGCAGCCTTTGAACCCAATTGAGCTCGCCATTCGTACCTAAGGTGTGCGTGCGCTGAGGACGCGCACCAAAAACGGAGTGTGGTCATGATGCTCAAGTTCTTCGCCGTAAGCTGTCTGGCCGGCATGGTCGTCATCGGCGCCGTAACGCTGGCAAACGCCGCGCCGAACCCAAGCGAGTCGGGGCCGTATGTAACGAACTCGACGACATCGACGACGTCGACAACATCCAACGCCCCGCCGTATCCGGGTCATACTGGTTACTGATTGACCAGGAGCGCGGGCACCTCAGTCGAAAATGCGGTCGAATTCGTCAGGATTGGGTCCGGTCCGGCCGCGTTCGCCCCGATCGAGGGCGGTGATCGCGTCTATGTCCGAGTCGTCCAGATCGAAGTCGAATATCTCGAAATTGGATTTGATCCGCTCGGCCGTAACTGACTTCGGA